>JAERTF010000150.1 GCA_016845105.1 Bacteroidota bacterium
GTTGTATTTGTAACTATTGAAATTTATAATATATTAAAAGCTAGGTTATTATGGGTGGTTTTTTTGGTGCAATTTCAAAGGAAGATTGTGTATATGATTTGTTTTATGGCACAGATTATAATTCTCACCTTGGTACAAAAAGAGGAGGATTAGCAGTTCAAAATTCAAAATCAATACGAAGAACCATTCATAACCTTGAGAGTTCTTATTTCAGAACAAAGTTTGAACCAGACCTACACAAATTTGACGGGAATAGTGGGATAGGAGTAATTAGTGATAATGAGGCTCAACCAATTCTTATTAATTCTCATTTAGGTGAATTTGCAATTGTTACCGTGAGTAAAATTGTAAATATTGAAGAGCTTACCAAACGAGCTCTTAAGCAGCGCCGTCATTTTTCAGAAACAGGAAGTGGAGGAACAAATCCCTCTGAGTTAATTGCAATGTTGATAGATGAAGCAATGTCATTTGAAGAGGGAATTGAAAATGTATTCAATAAAATAAAAGGATCATGCTCGATGCTCCTGCTTACAAAACAGGGTATTCTTGCAGCAAGGGATAAACTAGGACGAACACCGGTTTTGATAGGAAAAAAGGAAGGAGCATTTGCCATAAGTTCTGAATCTAGTTCATTTCCAAACTTGGGTTACGAATTATATAGAGATCTTGGTCCCGGGGAAATTGTACGAATTACTGCTGAAAGCATTGAACAGCTGAGAAAACCCAACAAAGACATGCAGGTTTGTGCATTTCTATGGGTTTATTATGGATATCCAAGCACCTCATATGAGAATATAAATGTTGAAGAATGTCGATATAGATGTGGAGCAGCCTTGGCAAAAAATGATGACGTTGAAGTTGACTTTGTTTCAGGGGTTCCTGATTCAGGTATTGCTCATGCAATTGGTTATTCAAATCAAAAGCAAATTCCATATAAACGAGCATATGTAAAATATACACCCACATGGCCAAGGAGTTTTATGCCACAAAATCAAGATGTTAGGAATCTTGTGGCAAAAATGAAGCTTATACCTGTTAAGGAATTGATATCGGGTAAGAAGATTGCTTTTCTCGATGATTCAATAGTTAGAGGAACCCAATTCCAGGATAATGTTCAAATCCTGCATGAATACGGTGCTGAAGAAATTCACATTAGACCAGCATGCCCAACATTAATTTTTCCATGTGAATTTTTAAATTTTTCGCGCTCTAGGTCAACCCTAGACTTAGCTGGTAGAAAGGCCATTAAAGAAATTGAGGGTGTGGAGGATAAATATTTGGATGAATATGCTACACCAGGTACCGACCGATACCACAAAATGATTGAGAAAATACGTCAACGTATAAATGTCGATTCTTTACAATTCCAGAAACTTGATGATCTTGTTGAAGCAATTGGTTTACCTAAAGATAAACTTTGTACACATTGCTGGGATGGGTCAAGTTATTTTTAATTGAAATCACATAACTTGGTAAGGCTTTAATCCCAGATAATCCATAAATGCCTTATAATATATATTATGTTAAATAGAGTTGTTAAAAAACAAGGGAAGAAATCTTAGTTCCTTCCCTTCTTTTATTATTTATTCATCAGCTCTTTCAACTTATCATTCATTTTTAAGTTAGCATAAGCTTCTTTAAGGGCTCCAATAACAATTTCATCATTAGGGTTTAACACCAACGACTTCTCTAAATAAGGTAGTGCTTCGTGCAGGTTCGCATCAGCCTCACCCTTTACTTTCTCGTATTTTTCAGTTTCTTCAAAAGGCAAATTGTTTGCTTCAGTGTATAAAACAGAAGCTCTGTTTACATAAATTGCACCAATATTAAATATCGCATCTCCAAAATCAGGGTTTATTTCAACAGCCTTTTTGTAATAAATAAGAGCATTTTCATCCTCACCAATATTTTCATATGTCTGTCCCAAGACTCTGTATAGGTTTGGATTAGATGGATCAGCATCAATTGACTCTTTAAGGCTATTGATTAACTTATCATTTTTACCTGTTTCTAAAAATAACTGTGCTTCCTCTAACTGCAGGCTATTTTCATTAGGAAAATATTCGCGGCCAAGATCGAGAATCTCAAATGCCTTTGTTGTATCTCCCAATTGTTTCATAGCTCTTGAGTAAAACAAATAAACCCTGGGATCCTTGAACTCAACGTCAACACATTTTTTAAGATATTCAGCAGCAACTTCTGGTTTGTCCGAATATACGCCACTCATACCAACATTAAATGCTGCAACTGTATCAAATCTATCATCCATTTTTGCAATATTAAATGCTTGTTTAAAGTTAACAATAGCTTTTGGGAAGTCAGAGCTTCTAAAGCCATCAGCACCTTTTTGATAGAATAGATTTGTTAAATTCAATAAATACAACGCGTATTGATCCCCCATATCATTATCAGGATCCAATTCCTTGGTTTTTTTAAATGATTCAACTGAAATATCAGCAGCATCAGGAGCAATGCTATTCACCGCAGCAGATGTATCATTAGCAATGTTATAATAAATGATTCCTCGATACATCCATGTTTTGGGATCATTTTCCGTTTTAGGATGAACTATTGCTTCATCAATTGCAGCTTTCGCTTTTGCGTATTGTTTATTCTTATTATACATAAATGCACTTGTGCGTTTATTTTTCTGCGCATATATTCCAGTGCTAACAAATAAGCCTAATGCAATTAAAATCAGTAACTTTTTCATGATTTAATGTTTTTTAATATGTGACAAAGATAAGTATAATACTAAATGCGTGCCACGTTTATTCTAATTTATAATATTGGTTACTATTCTTCGGTTTCAGTAGTATTGCTTTCTAAATTGATATCTTCAATATTGTCGATATCAGCACCTTCTTCGAATATATCCTCATCTTCACCAGGTTCAATATCAACTTTTGCAACAGCTGCAATTTCGTCTCCATCATCAATTCTAATTAGCCTCACTCCCTGTGTTGCTCTACCCATAACTCTAAGGTCTTTTGCCGACATACGAATGGTTATTCCCGATTTATTAATAATCATAAGGTCATCGCTGTCAGTTACATCTTTTATGGAGATAAGCTCACCAGTTTTTTCAGTTATATTAAGTGTTTTAACACCTTTGCCCCCCCTATTAGTTACACGGTAATCATCAACTTCTGATCTTTTTCCATATCCTTTTTCGCTAACCACGAGAATAGTAGATTCATTATTTTCTATGCAAATCATTCCAACTACTTCATCATTTACATGTGCAAGGGTAATTCCTCTTACTCCGGCAGCATTTCTTCCCATTGATCTAACTTTTTCTTCCTTAAATCTAACTGTTTTACCAGACTTAACTGCCAGAAGAACATCGTTTTCGCCATTTGTAAGTTTAGCTACCAATAGTTCATCACCTTCACGAATGGTTATAGCGTTTATACCATTCTGACGTGGACGTGAATACGCTTCAAGAGGAGTTTTCTTAATAACACCTTTTTTCGTTGCAAGTACTATAAAGTTATTATTTATATAATCTTCATCCTTAAGATCTCTAGTGTTTATTATAGCTTTTACCTTATCATCTGCACTAATATTAATAAGATTTTGCATTGCTCTACCCTTAGATGTTTTATTACCTTCCGGGATTTCAAATACTCTCATCCAGAATACTTTTCCTTTTTCAGTAAAGAAAAGCATATAGTTGTGATTCGTGGCGATAAATAGGTGTTCAAGGAAATCTTCATTTCGAGTATTACTACCTTTTGAACCACGTCCTCCCCTTTTCTGTTGTCTGTATTCTGTAAGAGGAGTTCGTTTAATGTATCCCATATGAGAAATAGTAATAACTACTTTTTCGTCGGGTATAAGATCTTCCATGCTTATATCTTCAGCAGTATAAACAATCTGTGATCTTCTTTCGTCGCCGTAAGTTTCCTTAATTTTAACTAACTCTTCCTTAATAATATCCATCCTCATTTCTAAGCTACCTAATATAGCCTTTAGTTTAGATATTAATTCCTGCAGTTCTTCGTAATCTTTCTTAATTTTATCTCTCTCCAGACCAGTTAATTTTTGCAATCTCATATCCAAAATTGCCCTTGCCTGAATTTCTGTTAATCCAAATTTACTCATTAGGCCATTTCTGGCTTCTTCCGGATTCATTGATGCTCTAATCAAAGCAATTACTTCATCCAAATTATCAAGCGCAACCAAAAGTCCTTCAAGTATATGTGCCTTACGCTCAGCTTCCTTTAGCTCAAATTTTGTTCTACGGGTTACAACTTCATGACGATGATCAACGAAGTGCTGAATCATTTCTTTTAGATTCAACAGTTTTGGACGACCATTAACCAATGCAACATTATTAACACTAAATGAACTCTGCAATGCTGTTAACTGATATAACTTGTTCATTACGATATTAGGAATAGCATCACGTTTTAGATCATAAACAATACGCATTCCATTTCTATCCGATTCATCATTTATATCAGCTATACCCTCAATTTTCTTTTCATTTATTAAATCAGCAGTTTTCCTAATCATTTCGGCTTTATTAACCTGATAAGGAACTGAGGTAGCAATAAGTCTTTCGCGCCCAGAAGATGTCTCTTCAATAGATACTTCCCCACGCATCATTACGCGACCTCTTCCAGTTTCAAAGGCATTGATAACACCTTCATATCCGTATATTATACCTCCAGTGGGAAAATCTGGTGCCTGAACAATTTTAATAAGCTCTCCAATTTCAATTTCTGGATCATTAATGTATGCTAAAGTACCATCAACTACTTGTGATAAGTTGTGTGGGGCCATATTTGTAGCCATACCAACTGCAATTCCTGAAGCTCCATTAACCAATAAATTAGGAAATTGTGTGGGGAGAACAATTGGCTCCTTTAAAGAATCATCAAAATTCAACTGATGGTCAACCGTATCCTTTTCAATATCGACCAACATTTCTTCAGCAAATTTACGTAGCCTAACCTCTGTATAACGCATTGCTGCCGGGTTATCTCCATCAATTGAACCAAAGTTACCCTGACCTTGAACTAGAGGATATCTAAGCGACCAATCTTGAGCCATACGTACCATGGAATCATATACAGATGTATCACCATGAGGGTGATATTTACCAAGCACCTCCCCTACTATTCTTGCTGACTTTTTATAAGGCCTGTTTGATAACACACCGATTTCGTGCATACCAAACAAAACTCGTCTGTGAACAGGTTTTAATCCGTCTCTTACATCAGGTAATGCTCTTGAAACAATAACCGACATTGCATAATCAATGTAGGCTGATTTCATCTGATTCTCAATATTTACCTTTACTATTCTTTCTCCTTCAAACACATTTTCCATGTAGTACTTCTGTTACTTAATTCTCTTATATAAAAAACGTACAAAAATACGAATTTAAGGCTTTGCGTGAGCTGAAAAAGTTAAAATAATAGTTGATTATGTTAACATGTAACTGTTGACAAATTTTTAGATGCAATGCACCCATATTTTAAGCCTTTTAATGATATATAAATAATTGAAATACCATGGCTGTATGATACATCTAAACAATATGTTAGGTATTTATATAAATAAATTACTTTAAGTGTACTCGTTACCTATTTTTTGTATTGACGATAGAGTAAATTATGACATATTTCATGTAATGAAAATAGGACATATATTAAGGTTGGTTGATAGTATCTTAAGCTATTAATATGGCTATTGTGTTGGGTTCTGAAGTTTTGTCATAAGTAAGCCCGAACTAGTGGTCTGATAATCTGTGTGATATGAATTTGAGCAGGTATGGCACAAATATTGACCAATAAAAGGTGAATCGTGTAAAACATAGCTAAAACAGTTTTAGAGATCTTGAATTAGAGATGAAATTCTTCAAATTATCATTGAAAATCTCCATTTAATCTGATTTACTTAATTTTGCATTTTAAATTTTATATATATGGAAGCAAAGTTTTCTCAACGGGTAAAAGATGTATTATCATTTAGCCGTGAAGAAGCTGTTAGGTTGGGGAATAATTATATCGGACTTGAACATTTATTATTGGGCATAATTCGCGATGGCGAAGGTATGGCAATTCAACTGTTAAAGTATTTCGGTGTAGATCTTAATAAATGTAAAAAGGACATTGAAGATTCCATTAAGAACCCCAATGCTGACGGCACAAAAATGGAAAATATTCCGTTGGTCAAACAAGTTGAAAAAGCATTAAAAATAACATATCTAGAAGCCAAGGTTTTTAATTCTGACTTAATAGGAACAGAACATTTATTACTAGCAATACTAAAAGATAAGAGTAACTTGGTAACAAGTATGTTAAGTAATGATGGTGTTAATTATGTATCTGTAAAAGAAGAATTAACATCAATTGTAAAAGAACAGAGTGATATGCCTAGTTTTATTGAACCAAAAGCCGAAATGACAGGTGATACTGAAGATGCACCCCAAGGTGGTGGTAAACCAATTGGAAGTGGCGATAAGAAAGCTGGTAATCCTAAGTCGACAACTCCTGTGCTTGATAATTTTGGACGAGATCTTACGAAATACGCTGAAGAAGGTAAATTAGATCCAATTGTTGGTCGGGAAAAAGAGCTTCAGAGGATTGCTCAAATATTGAGCAGACGGAAAAAGAATAATCCCATATTAATTGGTGAACCTGGAGTTGGTAAATCAGCAATTGCAGAAGGTCTTGCCCTTCGAATCGTTGATAGAAAAGTATCCAGAGCCTTGTTTAATAAGAGAATTGTAACTCTTGATCTGGCCTCGATTGTTGCAGGTACTAAGTATCGTGGGCAATTTGAAGAAAGAATGAAAGCTGTTCTAAATGAATTGACAAAGAACCCCGACATAATCTTATTCATTGATGAGATACACACCATAGTTGGAGCAGGAAATGCATCAGGATCACTTGATGCATCAAATATGTTTAAACCTGCACTTGCACGTGGTGAACTACAATGTATTGGTGCAACAACACTTGATGAGTATCGTCAATATATTGAAAAGGATGGTGCTTTAGAACGTAGGTTTCAAAAGGTACTTGTGGATGCTACTTCACCTGAAGAAACAGTGCACATACTTAATAACATTAAGGAAAAATATGAGGATCATCACTTGGTTAAGTATACAAAAGAATCAATTAATGCATGTGTTCAATTAACAGAACGATATGTAAGTGATAGATATTTACCAGATAAAGCTATTGATGCACTGGATGAAGCCGGAGCAATGGTACATATTAGCAATATTCATGTTCCTACCGAAATTATTAACCTTGAAAATTCCATAGAGGAGATAAAGGGTAATAAAACCAAGGCCATCAAAAGTCAGAAGTTTGAAGAAGCTGCTCAATTTCGTGATATAGAGCGGAGATATACTGATGAATTATCAAGAGCTAAAAAGCGATGGGAAGAAGATGCAGCTATACATCGTGAAGATGTAACAGAAGACAATGTTGCTGAAGTGATTGCAATGATGACAGGTATACCTATGACCAATATTGCTCAAAGCGAAGGAAATAGGTTAATTAGTATGGAGCCTGAACTTCGCAAAGAAGTAATTGGACAGGATGATGCAATTAAAAAAGTAGTTAAGGCCATAAGGCGTAATCGTGCTGGATTAAAAGATCCTCATAAACCAATAGGTTCCTTTATTTTTCTCGGACCAACTGGTGTTGGAAAGACTTACCTTGCAAAAATGCTTGCCAAGTATATTTTTGACTCACAGGATGCCCTTATACGTGTTGACATGAGTGAATACATGGAAAAATTTGCAGTTTCACGATTAGTTGGGGCACCCCCAGGATATGTTGGATATGAAGAAGGTGGTCAGTTAACAGAAAAAGTTAGAAGAAAGCCATATTCAATTATTCTACTTGACGAGATAGAAAAAGCCCATCCAGATATTTTCCATTTATTGCTTCAGGTTCTTGATGATGGCCAGTTAACAGATGGTCTTGGTCGCAAAGTTGATTTTAAAAACACCATTATAATTATGACATCCAATATTGGTTCACGCCAATTAAAGGATTTCGGTCAAGGTGTAGGTTTTACAACTAAAGCCAAGTCATCGTCTAAAAATGCACATAGTCAGAGTGTTATTGAAACAGCTCTAAAACGAGCTTTTGCTCCTGAGTTCTTAAATCGAATTGATGATGTTGTAATTTTTGAACCACTGGAGAGAAAAGAGATACACAAAATAATCGAAATAGAGTTATCGCATCTGTTTGATAGAATTCACCAGCTTGGATATAAAATGAAGGTAAGCGCAAAGGCCAAAGACTTCATTATTGATAAAGGTTGGGATGAGCAATTTGGTGCTCGACCACTTAAACGAGCAATCCAAAAGTATATCGAAGATCAACTCGCAGAAGAAATCATTTCACATAATTTGGTTGAAGGAACTGTTGTATCTGTTGGATATGATTCCAAAAAAGATGATATAAAAATTGTTTTTGAGAAACCAAAACTAATTGATAAGAAATAGTCAATTGATCAAATACTGAAAAAGACATTTATTTTTTAGAGTTATTATTTTTTATAATTAAGCATAGATATTAAAAAGTTAAAACAAATTTTATCTTTGCCCCACTTATTTATTAATCAAAATATAGAGATGGAAACAAAAGCTGCTATCCGCGGAGGAGAGTTCCTGCTTAAGGAAGTATCAGTTGATGAGGTATTTATACCAGAAGAATTTGATGAAGAACAACAAATGATCGCTGAATCATGTGTAGATTTTGTTGAAACTGAGGTAGCTCCTCATTTTAACGATTTAGATGAGCATGCCGAAGGGTTAATGGCTTCATTATTAAAGAAGGCCGGTGAATTAGGATTGCTAGGTATTAGTATACCTGAGGAGCTTGATGGTTTTGGTCAGTCTTTTTTAACATCTATGAAAGCTAACGAATCAATTGGATCTGCATATTCTTTTTCAGTTGCATTTATGGCACATACAGGAATCGGTACTTTACCAATACTTTATTATGGTAACGATGAGCAACATCAAAAATACATTCCAGATCTAGCTACAGGAGAAAAGCTAGCTGCTTATTGTTTAACTGAACCAAACGCTGGTTCTGATGCCAATGCAGGAAAAACAAAAGCTGTTTTAACAGAAGATGGTAAGCATTATATTATGAATGGTCAGAAAATGTGGATTACCAATGGTGGTTTCGCTGATACTCTTACCGTTTTTGCAAAGATTGATAATGATCGTGTACTAAGTGCATTTATTGTGGAAGCTGATTGGGAAGGTATTACAATGAATCCCGAGGAGCATAAAATGGGAATCAAAGGATCATCAACTCGTCAGATTTTCTTCAACGATGTTAAAGTTCCCGTTGAAAATTTACTTGGAAGAAGAGGCGAAGGATTTAGAATAGCATTAAATATTCTACACATTGGTCGTATTAAGCTTGGAGCTACTGTAATTGGTGGTATGCGACGTGCAATTAACAATTCAGTAACCTATGCAAATGAGCGTAAACAGTTTAATATGTTCCTTTCTGAGTTTGGAGCGATTAAGCATAAAATGGCTGAGCAGATAATAAAAATGTTTTCTACTGAGTCAGCTGTTTATCGTGCAAGCAAAGATATGCAAGACACCATAGAAGGTTTTAAAACCGAAGGAAAAACATACGGTCAGGCAAATATTGAGGGAGTTGCTGAATATGAACCTGAATGCGCAATGCTTAAAGTATTTGGATCAGAATCACTTGATTATATTGTAGATGAAATGGTGCAGATATATGGTGGTATGGGATTTTCAGCCGAAGCACCTGCTGATAGATCTTATCGTGATTCAAGGATTAATAGAATATTTGAGGGTACAAATGAAATAAATCGACTTATTGCTGTTGACGCCACAATGAAAAAAGGAATGAAGCATAAGATTGATCTTTTTGAAGCAGCAAATGAAATTCTTAATAATCTGGATAAGTTAGAGAGTGTTAATGTTACCGAAGGAGATTATTATGAATCGAAGCATGCCTATGTAAATAATCTTAAGAAAGCGGTACTAATGCTATTACCAGTTATTCAGGATACATTTAAACGTCAGCTTGTACATGAAGAAGAGGTTATGATGAATATATCAGATATGATGATGAATTTGTATCTACTTGAGTCAACATTATTGCGTGTTGAAAAAATGGACAAGCATAACATGAAATCAGATATATCTCTATATAAAGATATCCTTGATGTATTTACACAGGATATGACAGCTGAAATATATAAGTCAGGATTTGATGCAATTGGTTCATTCGCAGAGGGCGAAAAGAAAGATTCACTAACTAACGCATTGCATACACTTACAAAATCATATTCTGTAAATGTAAAAGAAGCAAGAAGAAGAATTTCAGCTAAACTTATTGATGATGGAGTTTACAAATTCTAATAATAAAAAAAATTAGATAAGTGCCTGATTTGAAAATTCAAGTCAGGCATTTTTTTTATACAAGCTTTTTAGATCTAAGCTTAGCAAGCAATCCCAGTAGGATTATTGTACCATACGAAACCAAGCTAATATCGTTAAATAACCCCGAGAGATAGCTTCCCCATATATCATAATAATTACCACCTAGAAATATGAAGCCAACGATACAGAGTATTTTATCAAATATTGAGAACTTAGGGTAATTAACCAATAAAATGAATACAACCAAACCAACAAAACCAAATGCATTTTGACTTGTAAATGAGAGCAATGGTATTAAACTAATTAGGAGGGCCATTTCAGCAACGGTATTGTTTTCTATTCCTTTATCCTTTTTAATAAAAAATAGTATTGAAATACCCAGTAACATGAGTATAATTAACTGGTATATCTTTACGAATATTGGAGTAGTTGCAATATATGATAAAGGCGTACTTCGTGCAATTACCGAAAATATTGTATGATTCGCCGGAAGTAGGAGGCTTTGTTTATTCCCAAGTTCCACAGCTAACTCATTAAGCCAAAGTATGTTTTGTAGTTTGAATTCATCCACTGAATAAAACAATAGTGGGATAAAAAAGAAAAGGAGCAAAAACAATACTAGCCAAAGCAAATCTTTGAATCTTCTCTTAACTATGAAATATGGAATAAAAATTAAGCCAAAAGGTTTAATTAGTATACTAGCCGCTAAAATTGCACCTGAGTACTGTGGTTTATTGTTTAATATAGCTGCTGTAATGAGTAAGTACATTACTAGAAGTAGTTGATTAACCTGGCCTAAATGAAGTTCCCTTTGAAAGTGCACAACTAATATTAAAGACCCCAACAATATGGTGCTATTAATTTTACTTTTTGATAAATATTCTGATTGTGTTGCAAGCTTAACGGATAGATAAAAACCTGTTATTATAATCCCCGTATAAAAAAACCAATAAATATACTTTGCAATAAAAAGTGGAAATATTGTAAACGGAATAAATATTACTGCTGAAAATGGAGAATACTTGAAGACATAATGCCCATCCTCAACAATGCCGAATAGGTTTTCACCAGATATGATTCTAGAAGCAGATTTGTAATATACTGTAAAATCCGACTGCCAGAAACGACCATTATAAACTTCAAGTATCAAAAATAGTATTGAGAATATAAGAATTAGCCCAGCAGCGAAATAACTATTGTTATTATAAATTTGTGATATTTTGCTATTTTTCCCCATATACAAACTTAAAGAAATGGTAAGAATTAATCGTATTATCCCAAACCAATAGTATATAATATTTATCCGTTTTATGGTCAACGTTACCCGGACAAATTCTAAAATTTTTGTTTGTCATCCAAGGAAATTGCTCGTTGTTTTCCAAGGTCATTTCCGAAGAAATAAGAACATACTGGACTCCAAGTTTTCTAATCTTATTATAAAACTCTTCTTCATCTTTAGTCCCATCTATATCACTAAAAGGCAAAAGATTATACCCTGATGTAGCATTATTAATAAACGAACTAGGTACAAGTATTATTCGGTTATCTACGGGTAATTGCTTGAGAATAAAATCCGGGTCTACCTCTTTTGTACTTGTGCAATTAGTAATAATAATTAATGCTAATAATCCCAATCCGAAGGTTAGTTTACTCTTGATTATTAATGTATTAATTTGCATATGGCCCGAATGAAAAATCAAAGTGCAAATATATCTAAAATAAAAATTCTCCACTCTTATTTGTAAAGAATGGAGAATCAAATTACCTAAATTTACTTTAGTACTAAAAGTATATTATTTTAATATTCCTTTTCCAATAACAAGTCGTTGGATTTGGTTTGTGCCCTCATAAATTTGACAAAGTTTTGCGTCACGCATCATTTTTTCAACCAAATAGTCGTGGGAATATCCCTCCCCTGCCATTACTTGTACAGCATCGGTTGTTACTTTCATTCCAACGTCAGATGCATATAATTTACACATTGCTGATAGTAAATTGGCAGATTTCTGCTTTGTATCGTATGCCCAGGCAGCATTCCAAGTGATAAGGCGGGCAGCTTCCAGCTCAGTAGCCATATCTGCAAGCATAAAACTTACTCCCTGATTAACTGTAATTGGTTTTCCAAACTGAATTCTTTTTTTAGCCCAATTTTTCGCAACTTCATATGCTTCGCGTCCATTTCCCAATGCTAATGCAGCAACTCCAGTTCTGGTTCTTTCAAAGGTTTTCATTGCAAGTAAAAATCCATGTCCTTCCCCTCCTATCCTATTCTCTATTGGTATTTCAACATCATGAAACTTAAATTCGGTTTGTATTGATGCACGTTGTCCCATTTTGCTCATGTCTGCTACTATTTCAACTCCGGGACTATTAGTAGGTACAACAAAGGCAGTAAGGCTTCGGGCACCTTTCTCAGGATTAGTTAGAGCAAATACTGTGATAAAAGTTGAAGGACTTCCATTCGTAATGAATCGTTTATGTCCGTTAAGAATATACTTATCACCATGTAGTATTGCCTGGGTTTTAATACCTGCAACATCCGATCCGGCATTGGGTTCAGTTAAAGCATAAGCGGCAACACTTTTTTCCTCATTAATTTGACCGAAGAATCTCTTTTTCTGCTCATCTGTAGCTCCAAGATAAAGAGGTGTTAAAGCTAGTGTATTAGCATCCATACAAATTCCTATGCCAACACATCCGGCTCCTAGTTCTTCAGATGCAATTGCACTTTCAAGTATGCTGTGACCATGACCTCCTAATTCTGGTGACATGGGGCCATTCATAATACCTTCTTCGTAGGCCTTTTTAACAACCGGCCAAGGAAATTCAGCTAGCTCATCATACTTTCTTGCAACGGGTTTCATTTCTCTATTTGCAAAATCGCGAATTTTTTCTCTTAATTCAATCTGTCTCTTCTCTAAGGAAAAATCAATCATTTTTATATATTTATTTGATTATTAATATGCTACATAATATCTTTAGGGATATAAAACAAAAATACATTATCTAGTTGATTATTCCTATTTTAGACATACTTTTTAATGAGTTTTAAACTATTAAAATTGAACAGATCAAACTATACCAAAGGTTTTAAATCATACTTGCAACTCGAGCGCAGCATGTCACCAAATACTGTTGTTGCCTACTTGTATGATGTGGGACTTTTTTTCAGTTTCCTCGAAAGTTTTAGTACACCTAAATCAATCAATGAGATTGATTTGGATGACTTAAAATCATTTATATTATATATAGATAAATTGGACCTTGGACCCCATACCCAATCCAGAGTTATTTCAAGTATTAAGGCCTTATTCAGGTATTTTATACTTGAGAGAATAGTTAAGTCTGATCCTACTGAGTTACTCGAATCACCTAAACTTGGACGAAAACTTCCTGATGTATTAACAATAAATGAAGTAGAAAGTATTATTAATTCGGTAGACCTCAGTGTGGATGAAGGTGAAAGGAATAAAGCAATTCTAGAGACACTTTATGGATGTGGTTTAAGAGTAAGCGAACTTATTAGTTTAAAGATATCTGATTTGTATTTTGAAGAAGGAATTATTTTAGTTACCGGAAAAGGTAATAAGCAAAGGCTAGTTCCAATAGGCGATCAGGCTAAAAAGCAGATAACAATCTATCTTGAGTTTAATAGGCCATTGCTTACGATTTCAAAAAATGATTCTGATATTATATTCTTAAATCGGAGGGGCAAAAGATTAACCCGACAAATGATATACTACATTGTTAAAAATCATATTGAAAAGGTTGGAATAAGGAAAAATATTAGTCCCCACTCCTTCAGACATTCATATGCTACTCACCTTGTTCAAAATGGGGCAGATTTACGCGTAGTTCAGGAGCTATTGGGCCATGTTTCAATAACGACTACTGAAATTTATACACATCTAAACAGAGAAGACTTGCGAAAAGCAATTCTTGATTATCATCCTCGAAATAAAAAGTAAATAACCAAAGTTGAATAATACGGATTACAGATTATTAACCTTTTCAATATTTCCGTCATCATCAACGAAAACTCCAAAGTTCATATATACCAGAGCTCCATCTCTAAAAAAGAAATCCATCATACTCTCTTCAAATGATACTCTTAAATCCTTATCATTTTTACCAACAGTTTCATCACTGCCCTCGTCGTGATCGGTATGCCCATTGGCTTCCATCAAAGCAAGAATTTGTTCTTTGCTCTTGCCAATTATTTTCTCACCATACAACTCACTGTCAGGATGATCGGTCTCTACGCCTGCAAGAATTGGGTTTGATAAGCCAACAAAGAACAGTGAAAACCCCTTATCCCAATAATGTAGAATCATCGTATTTAATTCTTCATCTTCATCAATGGTATCGATTTCTTCCGGCTCACCATATTTCTCTACAAAAGTGTCCATTTCTATTCCGAACTCTACACCTCCGAATCCTGTATTTGGGATAATCTTATAATTTGATAACATAATATAATTGTGATTTTGGTTTCATTATTAATTAAATGGTGAATCTGGCTCTTTAGCCAAATTATTGTATACCATTTTGTTTAGTGTATTTGGGAATATCTTATTTAATACCGAAACAAGCTTTCCCTGATTTGTAAGTACTATTTTATTTTTACGTTTTACTACCGCTTTGTAAATATGTATTGCTACATCTTCTGCAGTCATCATTTTATTCTCATCACGAGGCGACTCACCTTGTTGTGTTCCTGTACCGCATAATGAATTATTTCTAATGTTTGAAGAAGTAAATCCAGGAAAAGCAACCAGCACATGTAATCCTTTTTTCATATTCTCTATTCGAAGTGCTTCCAGGAATCCACTCATGGCAAATTTAGATGCTGAATATCCTGTTCTGGCGGGCAATCCTTTCATTCCTGCAATAGAAGATACACCTACCACGGATCCATGTTCCTTCAATATGTATGGTAATGCATATTTGGTAGTATAAACAGTTCCCCAAAAGTTAACATTCATAAGCCGGTTCAGTACTTCGATTTCTGTATTCTCAAAAAGTGCCCTCATGGAAATACCTGCATTATTAATTAGTATGTCTATCCTACCATAGTTTTCAATTGCGGTTAGTACAAGGTTTCTACAGTCTGATTCTATACTAACATCTGTTTGTACAAATAATGTATCACCTCCTTTGGATTTGATATCTTCAGATATTTCTGACAATAGATTATAATTTCGGGCTCCCATTACAATTTTAGAGCCTTTACGGGCAAACTCATATGCCAAAGCCTTTCCAATTCCTGATGTAGCTCCCGTTATAATTACGACCTTATTTCTCACTAATATTTTTTTTACAATAGTAAGAATATTTATTATTAAACACTAAGTTTTTTAATAAATATTAAATCATTTATTATCCAAAGCAAATAGTAAATTAATATGACCGAAGAAGGTAAATTAAACAGATTACTCATGAGCTAGTGCAATACTATTATCTTATTTGTTTCAAGGATAGTATTATTTGATAATGATGCTATGAAATAAATCCCATTTCTGAGTTTACTGACATCAAGCTTATGGATTTCTAGGGTGTTGCAAATGTCAAAATCCAATTGTAAAATTCCAGATGATGAATAAATTAGGATTTTATTTGGGTTAAGGCCATTAATAACTCTAAGGTTAACACTTAGTACCGAATTTGTTGGATTGGGAAAACATTCGAGGATGGGTGATTTAACAATATCTTTTGGTAGTTCATGAACTTCTACAGTGCCTCCACTATAAGTTTTGAATATAATTCCGTTTTCCCCCATAACCAGTCCTTCATTAGCATCAAAGAAACTAACACATGAAGCTGTTGATGTGCATGGAAAATTCAACGGGGTCCAAGAACTTCCTCCATCTGTAGTTCTTAGCAATGTTATTTCTCTATCATCAACTGTCAAGTAACCAGTATCTGTTGTTGAGAATTCTATATCGGTCATCCAGTAATATCCTTGCAAACCATCTGTTATTGTGTCCCAATTATTTCCTCCATCCACTGTCTTGAACATAAAATTACCAATAATAAATCCAATACTATCTGTAAAAAACTTCATTTTTTTGTATGAATAATACCCTAGGTCATCCCATAGTTCCCATGTTTCTCCCTGATTTGTAGTTCGGAGAATACAGCAATCGTCCATTATTGCCCATCCTATGGAATCATTAACAAAAGCATAGTCTGTTATATAGTTTGGTTTAAAGCTACCAATTATTGGATACCATGAATTTCCACCATCTACAGTTTTATAACATCCTGATATATCACCTTCACCACCAACAAATCCTATTTGCTCATTTATAAAATAAACAATATCTGATCGAAACCATTCCTCTAACTCATAAGCAGACCATGATTGACCTTGATTTACGGTCTTATAAATATAACCGTGATTATCTCCAGTATAGTATCCTGTGGAATCATTTGTAAAGCAAATAGATGTCACAACAGGATTAATGTTTATTTTACTCCATGTCTCACCCCGATTGGTTGATTTGTATATATCTCCCGAAGGAACTCCTCCAGATGCTAGGTTCTCAACACCAATGAATAACAGACTATCGTTAACTTTTTCAGTGGTATTAATATTGGCCCTACATACTTTCTCATATGCTATTTCCCAGGTTGTTCCAAAGTCATTGCTTTCTAAATACTGACCATATTTTCCTACGCAGAAGCCTTTACCATCTTCTTTAAGCATAATGTCATATAAACTCCAATATGTAAAGGGCATATCACATTCGACCCATGAACTTCCACCATCCTCCGTTCTTAGAATCATATTATCATACATAATTCTGGATCCAACAGTTAATCCAATACTATCGTTGAGAAAAAATATATCAGAGATACTATTCCAATAATCAGTATAAACCTCGTACCATGATATTCCCCCATCTATTGTCTTCAAAATATAATAATCAACACTTGAGCTTGATGAAATTCTACCACCTATGATACCAATTTCTTCATCAATAAATTCAATGGAAGTAATTTTAAAGTTGTCAATTGCTGGTGTAATTTCAATTAGTTCCCATGAATTACCTGCATTTTTGGTTTTATAATAGTTTGAAACACCTGATCTTCCAATGTAACCAATCGAATCATTAATATATTGTAAACTGGAACCATAAATAGGAATTGAATCCCACGTCTGACATCCATCTTTAGTAGTAAATAAAAATCCTGGCTTTAGTATGGAACCAAATAATTCATTGTGAAAAAATAGATCTGAGATATTTTGATCTCCGGAAAGTGGAATAAGCATCCAATTGGTCCCACCATCAACAGTTTTTAATAAGGTGGAATTTGATCCTGCAATATATCCAATGTATGAATCCACAAAATGAACTGCGTTTAAAGATGTAAATCTGGATATACCATTTGGTTTATATGTAACATTCCAGTTTTCACCCATATCGTCGGAATACATTATAGATGCTCTTGATCCAATTGAGATGATACGATCGGAACCAGGTATTTGGATGATTTCATAAAGGTTAGTCTCAATAGGAGACGGTGAAATTCTGTTCCAAGGTTCAGATTGTGCAATGATTTGTGTCGTCACAAGTACTAAAACCAAGACCATTAGTAGCTTTTTCATTTAGGTTGTTTTGTTTATAAAAGTACAAAAAATAATTGTGTAAATCTAAACGGATGTTTTGGTATTCCTTCTGTATATATTAAGAATATTGTTTGCAATTTCTTCAATGGGTTTTGCAGTTACTTTAACCTTGGTCCAACTGGTATGCGGATTAAAAAGACTGCCAGCATATCTAATTTCCTTATTTACATAATCATAACTGGAATAGCTTGGTGCGGCACCCTGTAGATACTCGTTACGAACATTTCGCAACCTTGAAAGTGTAGCTGCATTTGTTGTTAAACAAAAAATCTTTTCAGGCGGAAGCTTGTATATAATATCAGGTAATGGCATATTGTATACTATTGGTACATTTGCCACAAGCCAACCCTTAAAAGCCAGATAAATACTTATGGGAGTTTTGAAAGTTCTGGAAACACCAAGCAATATTATTTCAGCATCAACTAATCCATCAATATTTGCACCATCATCATGCTTAAGTGCAAACTCAGTGGTTTCTATTCTCCTGAAATAATCGCGATTAAGTCTACTAAACAATCCGGGTTTTTCTTCCGGAGTACTATGAAGAAAATGAGAAAATCTATTTAATACAGGCCCAAGCAGGTTGATTACTTCAAGGTTATGCAATCTTGATTCATACCATATATGCTCACTTAATTCATGCTTAACAAATGAGTGAATCAATAACCCTTTATTTTCATATGCCAATTTAATAATACTGTCAATTTCCTCAAAACTGTCCACATTAGTAAATAAATGTACCTCACTTTCAATCTTAGGATACTGAGCAAGAACCACCCTAGCTGCCTGATCTACAGTTCTACCAGTGCTGTCGGAAATTGCATATATATGATACATAATAGTTTGATATAAACAATTTTTACCAAATATATGAAAAATGCAGGTTAACTACAATTAAATTAATGATTCAGACTGTGTAGAGGATATTAATTTATATCAACAATTCGTTTGTTATCTTATTTCATAATGGTAACCAACCGAAATTGTAATGGGTAATGGTTCGGTATAATCGGTCATCAAAGGATCGTTCTTTATTTTTGTCCAGTCCTGTTCGTATTCATCAGATCTAATTGGATAAAATAAATCAATGTTAATTCCATTACGTTTAGATTTACCAAATCTCATTTCAAGCCCTGCTCCAATTGTAGGCCCAAGGTATATCTTATTATATTCATCGGCATTAGATACAGCAATGGCAACATTTGTTCCATACATGGCTGTACCATATACCCTAAACTTTTTTGAGGGTACCTTGGGCATTAAATATCCAATGGCACCAATCTGCCAGCCAAACCCAACCAAATAGAAACCGGCTGAACCAAATATTGCCAGATGGTTTAATGGAACATATTGAATTTGTGCACCCATAAATCCACCATAGTTCAAACCTATTCCAACGCCTAAATCAGCAATTGAATGAAAGTCGTAGTCACTCTTATCCAATGAAAGATTTTGATACTGTGATGCTTCTTGGGAAAATCCGAATAAGGATAAAAGAAGAAAAAGAAATAAGGTTGATATATTTGGCTTCATTAAATGAACATTAGATTAATAATAAAGTAAAAATACTTCAAATTATTAATCTAATAATACCAAATCAATAAATATCTTATTTTAAAATAAGATAATTTTGATATTAACTATGCTACAAAAGCTTGTTAATATCTTCTACAATACCAGGGTTACTAGGGCGTTTGGCGTTATCACTTACAACATTACCTTCTTTGTCAATTAGTATGTATCTAGGTATTGTTCTAACATTAAAACGTGAATTATACCCATTATATACCTTGCCGTTTGTTAGATAATTTTCGCCCTCGATGTTTAATTGTGAAACACCATTTCTCCATGCCTTTGGGTCTCTATCTGATGATATGTAAACAAACACAACATCCTTATCTTTAAATTGTTCTTTTATTTTTTTTGAATATGGCATTTGATTTTTACAAGGACGACACCAACTTGCCCAAAAGTCTAAATACACAACTTTGCCTTTGTACAAATCAAGTATATCTTGAAAAGATGTTTCGGCATATTCCGGATCCTGTAGATTTACCATGCGGCCACCATCGGGCAATTGGCCCTTAATTTCTTGTGCCATGGCACCAATCGAGAATAATATTACTATTGAAAGTGTTAGTGTTTTAAGAATATTCATTGTTAAATCGTTTATTTAAGTGCAAAAATAAAATTGTTTTTCTTTCTGTTATTAAATAACATTTTAAAAACTGTTAAAGTTTTAATGTTAGTCGCGAAAATGGTAAAATCAATACAGACACTATTGTTCAAAAACAAACTGAACGATATTGGCTCCCATTTTCAATGCTTCAAGTCGTTTTTCGTGAGAGTCATTATGAACATCAATATCTTCCCATCCATCCCCTAAATCGCATTCATAGTCGTAGAAACATACCAACCTACCTTCATATATTATTCCAAATCCCTGAGGGTTTTTATCATCATGTTCATGAATTTTTGGTAGCCCCGAATCAAAATTATATTTTTGATGATAGATAGGATGATTATGGGGCAATTCTATAAAATCATTGCCAGGAAATACTTTCTTCATTTCCCGACGAATATATTCGTTTAGTCCATAGTTATCACTTATGTGAATAAAACCTCCTGATAGTAGATATTTTCTAAGATTTTCAACTTCATCGGGATTTAATATAATATTTCCATGACCAGTTAGGTGAACCAACGGGAAGCTGTATAGTTCTGCACTACCAATATTCACAGCTGGTACATCGGTGCTAATATTTGTCTTTAGATTTTTATTACAAAACTCTATAAGGTTTGGGACTGATGTAGGGTTTGAATACCAATCGCCTCCTCCGCTATATTTGAGTATTGCTATTTTAACTTCCTGTGAATAACAAATATGCACATATAATGAAAGTGCTATAACTAGTATTGTATGTTTCATCTATAATTAACTTTCTAATTGTTCTAACGAGTGTATCTATAAATAAGTATAAAAAAACCACTCCAAATATAACTACATACTTATGCGATACGAAAACTTCATCAAAAATATATTTGTTGGATTAACGTCAATTAGGTTAGTAAGATGTTCATCGAAGGCAAAATTGCCTGATGGAGCATTACCCGATCTTCCCTGTGACCATACTAAATATGCTGTAGATCCCGGAATATACTCCCATCTTAGTACGAAATTTGACCTAAATTCAAATACACTAAAGTCAGGATTTTCAAATTCGAATGGTAATTTTCCATCTTCAGAAACGGTATAAGTATTATTTGCTTCATCGAAAGTAATTTCATTTTCAAGAAATACATGATATTGTTTATTAATATCCATGTTTCCGGCATCCACAACTTTAGAAAATCGCTCATAGTTGGCTGAATATATAAAAGGCTGCCCCCAATATTGTAATGAAAGCTCCGGTGTTATGCTATAGTTTATTCTAATATCCAAATTTGTGATATTACGTGATAATGACCCTACAATATATCTTATTCCATCTTTGTTATCAACAGTTTCAATATATCTGGCAATATCATAATTAACAGAGTAGGATGGGTTTAGCGAGATTGTTAATTCATTTAATGGACGGTAAGTAATCCTAGCTCCTATATTTTGATAAAGTAGTTCGTTATTTGGATTAATATTGATTGATCCATTAATTGAAAAAACAAGTTTTTTCCTGGAATCAGAATGAACAAATATCCATGTCCTCCAACTATCGGGAAAAACTAAGGATGGTCCTCCTCTTAACTCCGACCTATTTACATCCTTCCAGTTTCGAAAAATACCCGTATTTAAACTCCAGTAATTCACAAATTGAGCGTATCCCGAAAGACGTGCTCCCAAATTTAAATAACGACCTGAAAAATCAAACCATGACCATTGTCTTAAACTGAAATTCATTTGTCTGAAAATAGAGAAGGGTTTGTATATTATGTAGTTAGCCCAGCTAGTTTGACTAATGGCATCCGATCTTTGCATAAAGCCCATATCATTGACATCGATACCAGGAGAAAGCCACCATATTCTGGTTCCATATCGCCAACTTCCTCCTCCCTGTTTTCCTGCTTCAATAAGACCTCCATAACCAGATAGATTTGTAAGTGACGAATCGACAGTCCTGTGATTCATATCCGGACGCTGGTAATATCTCTGGGGTGCTAGTTGTAAATCTGTTATTGCTTTTGAGTCGCCCGAAACACTACTAAAATGAGCTTTTGCAGCGGCGTAATATTTTTTATCGCTCCAATATTGCTTTAAATCGACACCACCGGTATAAGCTGAATTCGGTAGAAATTTAAGATGATCATTGGAAATAAATCTATTTGTAGCAGTAACCATTCCACCAACAATTGTATTTCCATTATTTATGTCCTTTTGTATTCTAATATTTAAAAAATTGGTAGTTGGTTCAACGGTTTCCTTTTTATTTATACCTAGCGAATCAATATTGGCGATCTCTCTATTTGTTATGCTTTCCATAATACCAATTGACCAACCATTGCGAGTTTTACCGGAGAGTTTGAAAGCTGCAAGTATCCTTGTGAATTCAGGCATGTCAACATACTCATTTTCATAAATATCAGGATAATAATGTGGCCTTCTTCCAATTCTTCTCGAATAAAATAAGTTAGTTCGATTACCATCTCCCATTAGAGGGAAATCAAAAATATTACTTCCTTCTACAAAGAATGGGCGTTTTTCGCTAAAAAATGACTCAAATGCACTAATATTAACCTCGGATGGGTCGGCTTCAACTTGACCAAAATCAGGATTTATTGTAAAATTTAAAGTAAGGTCATTTGTAACAGCAATTTTTCCATCTAATCCAGCGTTATACCCCCATTTTGTCCCCGTTGCAAATGGGTTACCTTCTACTTTATCACCTTTTTCCAAACTACCCATAATATATGGAATTAGCTCGATTTCCTTTTTTGGATTAATTTTCTTTATCCCTTTTAATTCTCCCCAATTACTAACCCAACCCGATGCATCTCTTGGTATCATTTGCCATAACGAAAGTTCTTGTTTTCTAAAAAGACGACGTGAAACTTCTAAACCCCAAATATGATTATCAGTTTTTGCAAATCTTAATTGTGTGAATGGAATTTTCATTTCAGCAATCCAACCACTATCATCGCAACTTACTTTACCATACCAAACTGGATCCCAGGTATTGTCTGAATTTCCGTCGTTGGAATTTATTACATCAGCCTTAACTCCAGCGGCAGTTAAATAAAAGTTAAAGCCTGTTTTGTTATCGTTATAACTATCAATACTCACGCATACCCAATCACCGGCAAAACCATCTCTTCTTGTGAGTCGCTTTTCTATTTTTTGGGGCTCTGTATCGAAGGCCCTGATAAGTACGTAGAGGTTGTTATCGTCATATAATATTTTAAAGGATGTTTTTTGAGTTGGATCTTCATATTCATAGGGTGAATATTGAGTAAAATTACCTGACCACTCAACATTGGACCATACTGAATCCGGTAATAACCCATCAATTATGGGTGGGTCATTAATAATACGAGCAGTTGTATATTCTCTTTCCTTAATTCTACTTTCTTGCGAGTAAAAACTAAAGTGAATAAAAAATAAGAGAAATACTACGGATATTCGTTTAGTTAACATGCTAAATAAAATGTGCAAAAATATCATTTTTAGCTTTTGATTTGATGGTAGTTTATAAACTTATTTAATGATTTTTTCAATTTAATTAAGTTGAATATTTTGACTAAAAAACGCTATATTTACACAAATAAAAAATTAGCATACAAATGGATATAGTAAAAACTAAAATACCAGATTTATATATAGTTAAGCCCCGTGTTTTTGAGGATAATAGAGGGTATTTTTTTGAATCATATAATAAAGAGGCATTTCTCAGAAATGGTATTGATCAAAACTTTGTTCAGGATAATGAATCAAAATCTGCAAAGGGTGTGCTTCGTGGATTACATTTTCAAAAACCACCATTTGCCCAGGGTAAATTAGTTAGAGTAATGCGAGGTGCTGTGCTGGATGTTGCCGTCGATTTAAGGAAAAACTCTCCAACCTATGGGCAATGGGCCTCAGTTGAGCTAAATCATGATAATAAATGGATGTATTGGGTACCACCTGGATTTGCTCATGGGTTTGTAACATTGGAAGATAGCACAGTTTTTTTCTATAAGTGCACAAATGTTTATAATAAGGATTCAGAGGGCAGTATACTGTGGAATGATCCTGATTTAAATATCGACTGGAAATTTGATTCTCCTACTCTATCTGAAAAAGATAAAATAGCCCCATTATTTAAAGATTTTGTAAGCCCTTTTTAATGGTTAGGGTTTATACCTTAATGTTTTCTATTGAATCTATACGTTGTATTCAAGTATTAGTATTCTACCAAAATAAACTTATTAAGATACAACTATTTTAAGGGCTGTCGATTTTATTATTTTTGCAATTTCTTAGATATACCACAATACAAACATGAATAGACTTATTACCTACATATTTCTAATTATTTTAATCATACTTCTAATTTTTGGATTTGATAAATTAACTACATATAAGCAATCCCAGCTACCAGGCACGAATGAGCAGTATTATAAAATTGTTTCATTACCAATTCCTGATACATTATCAATTTTTGGTGATGAAATGCCTTTGGATATATTTTATGTAAAGGAATCGTTGGATCGAGAGCTATCAGTTAATACATATTGGCATTCTTCAACATTACAAATAATTAAAAGAGCTAATAGATGGTTTCCTCTTTTTGATTCGATACTTTCTGATAATGGTATTCCTTCGGATTTTAAATATTTGGCAGTAATTGAAAGTGGGTTAATGAATGTTACCTCGCCAGCTGGGGCAGTTGGATATTGGCAGTTTTTAAAAGGTACAGCAAAAGATTATGATCTTGAGATTAATAAGGAGGTTGATGAGAGATACAATGTAATAAAAGCAACTGAAGCTGCATGCAGCTACTTTATGGATAGTTATGAAAAATTTGGCAACTGGACATTGGTTGCTGCTGCATATAATGCTGGGAATAGAGGAATAACCAAACAGATGGAAAGACAAAAGTCAGGGTCCTATTATGATCTCTTGTTATCCGATGAAACATCGAGATATATATATAGAATAGCTGCCTTAAAGATTATTTTTGAAAAACCCGAACTATATGGTTTTTATATTGAAGAAGATGAAATATATCCAGCCATACCAACGCATAAGGTAATTATTGAGGATGAAGTTAAGGACTTAGCTGATTTTGCAAAACTAAATGGTGTTAGTTATAAGATTCTCAAATACTTTAATCCCTGGTTGCGACAAAACTATTTAAAAAATAGAAAGAAGAAAACCTATGAGATTCTAATTCCAGATGCTCCGTTTAATATGACCCATGAATCAATAATACTTAACCAAAACGGAATTAGCACCATAAATTAAATTACCTGATGAGTAAAGATATAGTTGCACAAGGAGATGAAGTACTGGAAGTATTGGGAGCTAGAGTTCATAACCTTAAGAATATTGATGTAAGAATACCTCGAAACAAGTTTGTTGTTATTACTGGCCTAAGTGGAAGTGGTAAATCATCGTTGGCATTTGATACTATTTATGCTGAAGGACAACGTAGATATATGGAAACATTTTCTGCATATGCTCGTCAGTTTATTGGTAATATGGAGCGACCTGATGTTGATAAAATATCAGGATTAAGTCCTGTTATTTCAATTGAGCAAAAGTCGGTAAATAAAAATCCCCGATCAACCGTTGGAACCATAACTGAGGTGTATGATTTTTTAAGATTACTATATGCTAGAGCTGCAAAAGCATTTTCCTATTCTACTGGAGAAGAAATGGTTCAATACACCGAAGAACAGGTATCCAATTTAATAATTAAGGAATTTGATGGAAAAAAAATTGTAATGCTAGCACCAATAATTAAAGGTAGAAAAGGACATTACCGTGAGCTTTTTGAACAAGTTCGTCAACAAGGTTATTTAAAGGTTAGGGTTGATTCAGTAATCCAGGAGATTTCGTTTGGACTGCAATTGGATCGTTACAAAGTGCATGATATTGAGGTTGTTGTTGATAGAATTAAAGTTAAGTCAAATGATATTGATAGGGTTAAAAGGACGGTTCAAACGGCAATGCGACTCGGAAAAGGTTCATTAATAATTATTGATGAGGAAAACAACATTTTACGACATTACAGTAGTAAATTAATGTGCCCTACAACCGGAATATCGTACGACGAACCAGAGCCAAATACGTTCTCTTTTAATTCACCTTATGGTGCATGCCCTAGTTGTAATGGGCTTGGATATGTTAAGGAGATAGATCTGAATAAGATATTGCCTGATCCAACTCTTAGTGTTAAACGAGGTGGAATTGCCCCACTTGGTGAACATAAAAACAATTGGGTTTTTAATCAGATAGAAGCTATTGGTCTGAAATATGGATTTACATTAACCACACCAGTTGGCGAATTTTCTGAGGAAGCTGTGAAAACAATTTTGCATGGTTCAAATCAAACTTTTGAAGTAAAAAAAGAGTATCTGGGGATCACATCTTCTTATACACTTTCTTTCGAAGGGTTGATAAAATACATCGAAAACTATAGTACTGAGAATTCATCTCAAGGATCAAAACGGTGGGCTGATGCTTTTATGAATAAACATACTTGTAATGAATGTAATGGTGCAAGGCTAAAAAAGGAATCTCTTCAGTTTAAGTTTGCTGGTAAAAATATTTCTGATTTATCACAAATGGATATTTCAAAACTCCGATTGTGGATGGATAGTGCTGAGGAAGGTATGGATAAAAAACAAAAAACTATAGCCCATGAAATTATCCGTGAAATAGTAACTCGTTTAGATTTCTTACTTGATGTAGGCATTGGATATTTAAATCTATTCAGACCTGCTAGAAGTTTGTCAGGTGGTGAATCACAACGTATTAGACTTGCAACTCAAATTGGATCGCAGTTGACAGGAGTATTATATATACTTGATGAGCCAAGTATTGGATTGCATCAGCGGGATAATTTAAAGCTGATTGAAGCATTAAAAAATTTACGTGATATCGGAAATTCAGTAATTGTGGTTGAGCATGATAAGGATACAATTTTGGCAGCTGATCACATTGTTGATATAGGGCCAGGTGCAGGCAGACATGGAGGAGAAATTGTTGCCCAAGGCAATGCTGAATCGATAAAAAAAAATGGAACTATAACAGCTGATTATCTGGTAGGTAAAAGGAATATTGATATTCCGAAAAAAAGAAGAAAAGGAAATTCTAAAACACTAAAATTAGTTGGAGCATCTGGGAATAATTTAAAAAATGTTGATGTAAGCTTTCAGCTGGGGAAGATGATTTGTGTAACTGGTGTTTCTGGTAGTGGAAAATCATCCTTAATAAATAATACATTATATCCTATTCTTAGCAATCACTTCTATCGATCCTTAAAAACTCCTCTTCCCTATGTATCCGTTGAAGGTATAAAGAATATTGATAAGGTTATTGAAATAGATCAATCACCAATAGGAAGAACCCCTAGATCTAACCCTGCTACTTATACTAAAGTGTTTGATGAAATTCGCAAGCTTTATGGGAATTTATCTGAATCAAAAATTAGGGGTTATAAACCAGGAAGGTTCTCTTTTAATGTTAAAGGGGGAAGGTGTGAAACATGTAAAGGTGCAGGAATACAGACCATTGAAATGAATTTTTTGCCCGATGTTTATGTGCATTGTAATGATTGCCAAGGTAAGAGATACAATAGAGAAACACTTGAGGTTAGATATAAAGGAAAATCCATAAATGATATCCTCAATATGACGATTAATCAAGCAATTGATTTCTTTGAGAATATATACTTTATAGTTAACAAGCTTAAAGCCCTACAAGATGTTGGATTGGGATATTTAACCTTGGGACAATCATCAACAACTATTTCAGGTGGTGAAGCACAAAGGGTAAAACTAGCTGCCGAACTATCAAAGAAAGATACAGGAAACACTTTATATATATTGGACGAGCCTACAACTGGACTTCATTTTGAGGATGTTAAGGTTCTATTGGGAGTGTTAAACAGATTAGTTGATAAAGGAAATACCATTATTATAATTGAGCATAATATGGAGGTGATAAAAGTTGCCGACTATATAATCGACCTGGGTCCGGAGGGTGGTGAAAAAGGCGGAGAAATCATATGTACTGGAACTCCGGAACAAGTAAGTAAGAATGAAATAAGTAGCACAGCTCCTTTTGTAACACAGGAGTTGAAATAAATAACTTAACCTAAAAAACTATGAATCAGGAAGAAATTATTAGAATGAGAAAAAAGTTTAAGCCTAAAACCTGGGCACAAGTTAAAGCAAACGATTCTTGGTCTGTTTTCAAAATAATGTCGGAGGTTGTTGATGGGTATGAAACTTTATCAAAAATTGGGCCTTGCGTTGCTATATTTGGGTCTGCCAGAACAAAGGTTGGTGATGAGTATTATCATACTGCTGAAGAAGTTGCATATTTATTAACTAAAAAGGGATTTGGCATTATTACAGGTGGAGGGCCAGGAATTATGGAGGCTGCCAACAAGGGAGCTCATATTGCTGGAGGTAAATCGGTTGGCCTAAATATCAACCTGCCGTTCGAGCAAGAAGCAAATAGTTATATTGATCCTGATAAACTAATATCGTTTGATTATTTCTTTACACGTAAACTTATGTTTATGAGGTATTCGCAAGGATACATAGTACTGCCAGGTGGATTTGGGACCTTGGATGAATTATTTGAGGCAATCACACTAATACAAACAGATAAACTTGTGAACTTTCCAATTGTTTTGATTAACAAGGAATATTGGAGAGGACTAATTGATTGGGTAAAACAAACATTGCTTAAGGAAGGTAATATTAGTGAAGAAGATTTGGATATTTTTCAGATTGTTGATACAGTTGAAGACGCCGTGAATGTTATTGAAGAGTTTTATTCGAAGTATTCACTTAAACCTAATTTTTAATTATTGTGTTGCTAGAGGTAAACTAAATCTTCATTTTCTTAATTACTTTGGGAATAGTTAAACCCTGTACAATTATTGAAAAAGCAACTACACAATAGGTTATAAATACAAAGAAATTCTTGTTGTAAGAATCATCTATGGATAAAGCAAGGGCAAAGGCAAGTGCACCTCTTAATCCACTCCATGTTAATATTGTAATTATCTTAAAATTAATAAATGGAAAACTCTTATGAGGCTTGTATACAATTATATATGGTAATAGTACCGAGGCAAACCTTCCAAACAGAACTATCACAATAGCCAATACTGCAGCACCAATATTCATGTCGGAAGGATCCACAATAACTATAATCATCATACCAATTAACACAAATAAGCTACTATTAAAAATAGTGTCAATAACTTCCCAAAAACTATCGAGGAGGTTTTTAGTATCTTTAGTTGCAGACTTATTAACCCAATTGCCAATAATAAGGCCGGCCGCAACCATCGAGAGAGCTCCGGAAATATCAAGATAATTTGCCAATGCATAACCGCCAGTTGCTACAACTAATGTTGCCATAACAGCACTTTTCGAATCGTGTTTTATATTCTTTAGAAAAAGTACTGCAATTAATCCTAAACCAGCTCCAAAGACGACTCCACCAATCGCTTCCTTAAGAAATAGTAGTAGTGTTTCTGTATATGAAAAACTTTCCATTCCTCCCTTAATCAAATGCAAAATTGTTATAAAAACTACAATTCCAATACCATCATTTAATAGTGATTCACCTTCTATGGTTGTACTAATGTCTTTTCTAACGTTATAATCTTTAAATATTGCCAACACTGCAATGGGATCAGTTGGTGATATTAAAGCTCCAAATAACATACAATATAGTATTGGGATTGATAACCCAATTAAACTAAATACATAATATGAAAGTGTTCCAATAATAATTGTAGACAACAATGTACCTATAATTGCAAATACGAGTACCGGGACTCTTTCCTTATTTAGGTTCTTAATATCAATATGAATTGAACCAGCAAATAATAGAAAACTGAGTATTCCGTTCATTAAAAAATCTTGAAAATCTATTTTCTCAACAAGGTCCGGAATAATAGCAAAATTGAATGGTAAATAATGACGCACACCAATCATAATTATTGAAATTAAAATCCCTTGAATCATTAAACCAATTGTTAAAGGGAGTTTTAAATACCTATAATTGATGAAAGTTAGTAATGTGGCAAACGTAAGTAGAATCATGAAAGATTGATACATAATGCTAGTGACTAGTTAATTGTGATTGATATTACTGCTTTAATTGTATAAGTGATGAATCTCAATATTGATTAGAGTATATGCGTTGTAAATATTAATGTTTGATAATAACTTTTTTACTTTGTGAATAATTAGATGATGATAGTTTTAAAAAGTATATTCCATTGGGTAGTTTTGATGTGTTAATTGTATTATAACTAGAAAACAAGGAGCCATCCATGATTACCTTTCCAACTGAATTATAGAGATAAAACTTCAACTCAGAGCTAGAATCTTGCTGTGTAATGTTCAATGAGTTATCAGCAGGAATTGGGTAAATCATAATTTCTGATTTGGATGATATTTCACCAATTTCAACCGCTGAAGTGCTATAACTTGCAGTCCATCCATTGTCAGTAATTGAAGAGTTTGTTGAAAAAACTATTGTCATCATTCCATTAACAGCCGAAATATTTTCTGGAATACTATTTCCAGAGAACTCACCTAATTTTTCACTACCATCATAAATGGTAACAAAATCATGATCTAATTCGGTACTAAAAGAACTAAAATTTAGGTCAATTATACCAGCATTTGTAGGTTGTATCATCCATAAACATGTGGTGAGATTCTGATAATTTGCTGGGCCACTACCATCACTAATCTCTCCTGACCAGCTAGTAATAACATTGTTACTGCAAAATTGAGGTATTTCGGATGAAAATTCAATAAGCCAACCACTTTCTGTATTTTCAGTATCTGTATGAAATTCCAAATATAGTTCATCGGAAGATGAAGAAATTGAAGACGGGATATTATTACCCGTAAAATATCCCAATATTGGTGAATTGCTCGAATTACCATCATAAACTAAAAGAGTATCAGTAATGTCCGTACTGAATTCAATGAAATCCAATGTAATTGAATTAACGGAATCGGTTGGAGAGATTAGCCAACTACAAACAAGATTATCAGCATAATTATAAATTGGGCCACTTCCATCATCGATTGTACCAAATAATGAAACTAGTGTATCACTACCATTGCAGTAAATTGGGTACTGATAATTTATTGTATCAGGGAAACAATTAATTATAAGCTCTTGTGCAAGGTTAAAGTTATTTCCCCCTGGATTTAAATTACTTGTATAGAAATAGCCATCATTTGATCCACTCCAACCCCAATTAAAATGGAAATATGAGCTATCCTGATATCCATCACAAACAAAGGCATGACCGTTAATATTTGGCACTGACCATCCAGCATAATATAATGGTATTTTTTTATCAAGATGTGCTATAATTACACTATCCCAATTTAGGTTTGTGCTATCGCGATAAAGATATTGAGTTTCAGGCGAGTACTTAAAATGATTTCTTAGTGCGTAGGCTGCTTTATGATTATACATTCCCGATCCATCAGGACCATAAACAATATCACATGATACCCCAAGATGGTAAATAATTTGGGCTGTCTCAAGGTTATTAACTGATAAATTTGATGCCATCTCATTCCAATTATAGTCTGCTTCGCCAAAATCAGCAAAAAGCTCACCATAGGGCGGACAATTATATGAATATGATCCTGTGCCCGATTGTGGAAATCGAAAATAATTACATATTTGAGCCATGCATGTTGGAACACATCCAGTAAGGCAATGTCCTCCAGGACCTCCCCCATCTTCCGGGCACATTTCATTGTAATACAAACCCTGATCCCATGTGGTGTTAATTAAAGGGCCAACATCACCTTTACTACGATATTCTCTTAACAGACTAGGATCGTTGGATAAATAGTGTTTCCACAATTCATTGGTATTTGCAGGTGCAATTATATGATTATTAATTGCTTCATTAATTTGATATTTGTATTGCGAAATCCATGCTTTGAAATTATCAGGTGCAAAATCTGGATTATAGTTTCCTGAAAAAGAATATGCAACTATGGGTATTACATTATCAACAGCACTAACTGCAACCCAACCACCTTGTTTATAGTTAATAAAATACATTACTGTTTTGGAATTTAATTCAACTGAATAATAATTAGAAATTAGCTGGCTGGTATATTCAAAATTAATATTTTGATAATTTCGTTCATAATAAAAATTGTGCGCTACTTTTTTCGCATTTTCAATGGTGATATTCTTCGAATTAGCAACCATTGATAGTTGCATAAATACGATTGTGATAAGAACAATACTCTTTTTCATATCGGTTTTTATATATTGATTTTCTTTTCCAAAGATATCGAAATTTTAGTAAAGTATTTGTGATTGTGCTTTGCTTGGGTAAATTTGCAAAATATCTTCTTCGTATGACTAAACATATATTACTTCTTCTATTTTTATTTGTCATATGCTCTCTAAATTCGCAAGAACAGTTTCATTCAAATAAAGTACTTAAGAAACACTTAACTTATAAAGAATTAGCTCAAAACGGAGTTGATAGAAAGGTATTTCAATTAATTGGACATACAAACAATATTGATGTACGAAAAGTATATTTGGATATAAAATATCAGTTATTAACAAATCTAATTCAAGGACCAGATAATAAATTTGTAGCCAGAATAAGTACTTCAAAGGTTAGTTTGGATGGAAACATAAACCTTCGAGATTTCGCCATTGATTCTTTATTATGGCCAACTGAATACTCTGCTAGTTTGGTTATAAAAAATGGTAGACATATTAGAGATGAAATATTATTGGAAAACCTTGATTTTAATACCACAATAGAAGTTGATATTTCTGAATATTTAG
>JAERTF010000151.1 GCA_016845105.1 Bacteroidota bacterium
CTACAATAATTTTAAAAAGTCAAGTGTTTTTTTTATTTTTTATTCAGAATTTTTAACTGATATTTGTTTTTCCTAAATAAAAAATGATCAAATATTATAACTATATTGATCTGTAATGATTTAGGTTTCTGCTAACAAAAAAGGAATATTATTTCGAGAAAACACTACCTAAAGGATGAAGAAAAAACATATTGAAATTTGGGAAAAATGTTTAGTTGTAATTAAAGACAATATTCCTCCTCAAAGTTATAATACATGGTTTGTACCAATTGTACCAATTAACTTGGAGAAGGATGTATTAACAATTCAAGTACCAAGTCAGTTTTTTTATGAATGGTTGGAAGAACATTACATTAGTTTATTGCGAAAAACTATTCGCATGATAATAGGACCAAGTGCAACGCTTGAATATAGTGTAATAATTGATAATAATTACGATAAATCGAAACCTTATGCTGTGAAATATCCAGCTACTGATAGCAAGGCAACACAAAATAATCAGGTATCTATGCCACTTGATCTAAATAAAGGAAGAACAAGAGATATTCCTAACCCATTTATTATTCCTGGGTTGAAAAAACTGAAAGTTGAATCACAATTAGTTGACACCTACTCATTTGATAATTTTATTGAAGGTGAATGTAATAGATTGGCTCGTTCTGCAGGCTGGGCTATATCCGAGAATCCAGGGAAAACAGCTTTTAATCCTTTATTATTATATAGTAATGTGGGTTTGGGTAAAACTCATCTTGCTCATGCAATTGGGTTACAAGTTAAAAAGAATTATCCTGAAAAAATTGTTTTATATGTGAAAACCGATCAGTTTATTAATCAATACATTGATTCGGTAAGAAATAATAACCAAAACGATTTTGTACATTTCTATCAAATGATAGATGTTCTTATTATTGATGATATTCAATTTATTGCCGGAAAAGAAAAAACACAAGATGTCTTTTTCCATATTTTTAATCATCTTCATCAAAATAATAAACAATTGGTGCTTACATCAGATAAACCTCCTGTTGAGCTAAAAGGGATGGAGCCCAGATTACTATCAAGGTTTAAATGGGGCTTAGCAGCTGATCTTCAAATGCCTGATTTGGAGACGAGAATGTCAATACTCAAGAAGAAATTATACAAGGATGGTATTGAAATGCCATATGAAGTTATTGAGTATCTGGCATATAGCATTACCACTAATATTAGGGAAATGGAAGGTGCACTTATTTCAATACTTGCACAAGCTACCTTAAACAAAAAGTCAATTACACTAGATCTTGCGCGTCAAATGATCGATAAGTTTGTGAAAAGTACTACCAGAGAAATATCGATTGACTATATACAGAAAATTGTTTGTGATTATTTTAGTGTTCCTTTGGATATCTTAAATTCTAAAACCCGAAAAAGAGAAATAGTTCAAGCACGCCAGCTTGCAATGTATTTTTCAAAGTTACACACTAAAAGCTCGTTGGCAACCATTGGATTACACTGTGGTAATAAAGACCATGCTACTGTTTTGCATGCATGCAGAACGGTAAATAACCTAATTGAAACCGACAAGCAATTCAGGGTTTATGTAGATGACATTGACAAGAAACTAAAACTATAATACATAGAGTGATATTTGAGATAAATGGAGGGTATTACATCTATTTATTTGCTTTTTCTCATATAATTTACTATCTTTATCACTCAATAAAATAAAACATATATTATGAATGTCCTTTTTGTTTGTAATGGTAATATTTGCCGGTCACCCATAGCTGAAGCACTATTAAAAAAGAAATTTAAAGAGAATAATATTGAAGGTTTAATAGAATCAGCAGGCTTTTCACCAACAACAATTAATGAACCTCCTGATCCAAGGGCAATTCAAGCAGCAAAGAGTTATAATATTGAACTTGCAGGTACTTCACGCATTTTCGAAAAAAGGGATTTTGATCGTTTTGATAAGATTTACTGTATGGATACACGTAATATAAGAGAAGTTAAGTATTTAGCTAGGAATACTGCTGATCGATCTAAAATTGACTACCTTATGAATGTTATTGAACCAGGAAGTAATAAAATTGTTCCTGACCCTATTCATAGCGGTACACTTGATTTTGACGATATAATTGATATTCTGGATAAAATTACAGATGCAATTACTCAGAATAATAAATCAGCTTAATCCAATAAGTGTTAGTTTCTGTTCCAACAAAAAATGATATAAATTCGGCTTATGAAAGAATTAAGCCCTTTATTCATCAAACTCCGGTACTTACATCAAAACTATTAAACAATAGGTTTAATTCCGAATTACTATTTAAATGCGAAAACTTCCAAAAAGCCGGTTCCTTTAAATCAAGAGGAGCAGTAAATGCTATCAGTTTATTACCCAAGGCTATATTAAAAAAAGGTGTTGCAACACATTCATCTGGTAACTTTGCCCAGGCTTTAGCCCGCGCAGCAAGCATACTAAATGTTCCTTCGTTTATTGTTATGCCAGAGAATGCTCCACAAGTTAAAGTTGAAGCAGTTAGAGAGTATTGCGGAAATATTACATTCTGTAAACCAACGCTGTCTGCACGTGAAGAGACATTGGAAAAGGTGATTGAGAAAACGGGAGCTTCTGAAATTCACCCGTATGATAATTATGATATTATAGCAGGGCAGGGGACTTCTACTCTAGAACTTTGCAGGGATTATCCTAATATTGATACAATATTATGTCCGGTTGGAGGAGGAGGTTTAATAAGTGGTACAGCACTTTCAGCAGCATATTTTGGCAAAGGTATTGAAGTTATTGGATGTGAACCGATAGGAGCGGATGATGCGTTTAAATCCCTAAGAGCTGGAAAAATTATTCCAAGTATATTTCCTATTACAATAGCCGATGGGTTATTAACATCGTTGGGTGAGCGAAATTTTCCAATAATTCAAAAATATGTTAGTGACATTGTAACAGTTAGTGAAGATAGTATGCTAGAAGCCATGCAATTAGTATATGAAAGAATGAAAATTGTTATTGAACCTTCATCGGCAGTTCCATTGGCAGCGCTAATTGAGAATAAGATAGATGTAAGGAATAGGAAAGTTGGTATTATATTGTCGGGTGGTAATGTGGAACTAGCTAAAATATCTTTTTAATTATGAATAATGATATTGTTGGGAAGCTATACCTAATACCTACTACACTTGGATCATTCGAAACAAATGAACGTGTACTGCCATCATATAACACACAAATAATACATGGCTTGGATGTTTTTATTGTGGAACAATTACGCACAGCAAGAAGGTTTTTGAGTAGTTTAAGACATCCCACAAAAATTGACGATTTAACCTTTAAGGAACTAAATAAACACTCCATAACTTCTGAGATTGATTCCTACCTGGATTGCACGTATTTCGGTACTTCAGTAGGCTTACTTTCAGAAGCAGGTACACCATGTGTTGCTGACCCTGGAGCAGTGATAGTAAAATTAGCCCAAGAACGAGGAATTCAAGTTATTCCACTTGTTGGACCTAACTCAATAATACTTGCATTGATGGCGTCCGGGTTCAATGGACAAAATTTTGCATTTCATGGTTATTTGCCAGTTGATAAGCATCAATTAGGAAAAAAGTTAAAGGAGCTGGAGATAGCTGCTAATAAAGCAAACCAAACCCAAATATTTATCGAAACACCTTATCGTAACAATCAAGTGTTAGCTAGCATACTGAATAGTTGCTCAAAAAACACCTTACTTTGTATAGCAACCGATTTAACACTACCATCCGAATCAATTCAAACCATGCCAATCTCTATGTGGAAGAAAATTAAACCTGACTTTCACAAAAAACCAACTGTTTTTCTGATCTATAAGTAGTTCAAATATTATTCTTAGGATTCTCTAATGTGTTTCCACCTTTTATGTGACCATAGCCAGTTTTCTGGTTTTTTTCGGATTACTTCCTCAAGCTTATTTGCAAGGCGTTTTGTTATCTCACCGTCATTAAGGCTCTGAGGGTCGTCGGCAAGGACCGTTAGCTCAAGCTCATAGTAACCTCTTTTAACTCTTTGTATATCAACAAAAACAGGAGGATAATTGTATTTCTTTGCATATAACTCAGGTCCATGCAAAAATGCTGTGTCTCTACCAAGAAAGTTTATCCAGTATGATTTTTTTACATTAGATGGACTTTGATCCGAGGCCATAACGTAGTTTTTGCATTTGTTTTTGTTAAGAACAAAACATCGGGCAGTTTCATAAATCGAAACAAGCTCAGTACCCAATCGTGATCTGTTTTTTTTAATGTAGTTATTTAAATACTTGTTACTTAATGGCTTGTATAAAGCAATTCCTGGCCATTGTAGCTGCATACATGAAAGTGCTCCCCATTCCCAATTACCATAGTGGTTGGGCAATGCAATTATTCCCCCGCGACCCTTATAAATATCTAATATTTCTTCCTCGTTGATTACTTTATGACGCTCAAATATCTGTTTTTTGCTCATGGTAAATGCCTTAAGGCTTTCCACTGTTATTTGAGATAAATTTTTATATGACAATTTCTCAATTCGTTTTAACTCAACATCTGTTTTTTCAGGGAAGCATTTTTTAAGGTTGTCCCTTACCACATCTACTCTGTATTTGAGTAGTTTATAAGAAACTAAATAGAAGATATCAGCAAAAATATAAAGAAGCCAAAAGGGAACTAATT
>JAERTF010000152.1 GCA_016845105.1 Bacteroidota bacterium
TCCTGAAATTATTATAAAGACGGTTTCTGACTTTACTCTGATAAATATTCTTAATATGGTGGCAGTTGTCACAATTGTATTTACTTTAATTGGAATTGTTGTAGGTAATTTCTATCTAAAAAAGGAACTTGATATAAAAATTAGATTCGTGTTTTCTGGTGGGATAAGGTTTTTTACTGATTTTCTAAAAAAGAACAAACAAGTTGGCTAATTTTATTTGGTTTCTATTATAAATAAATTTATTACTTTTAACTGCAATGTTTGAGTCGATAAAAGCAAAAACGGGAGCTACCAAGCTCAGTCATCCAATTGTAGTACTAGCAATAGTTTTATTGTCAGTGGTATTAAGCTTTATTATTGCCAAAGGTGGGCTTGTAACAGTAATTGCATTAATAGGGCTATTGCCAGCATTAATTTTTTTAAATCGTTTATTCAACAAACCTTCAATTGGAATAAGTACATTATTGTTATTTTCTTTTGTTGCTATTGGTTTAACACGGTATTTAGTTGGCGTACCTTTGGGTTTAGGCATCGACGGTTTATTGGTAATAACCTATATTGCTGTATTCTTCAAGAATTTTTATAAAAGTATAAATATTGATCAGGCAAACAGAGATATCACTTACTTACTTATTATATGGTTTGCTTATGCAGTTCTTGAAATAGTTAATCCACAGGCACTAAGCAAAACTGCTTGGTTTTATGCAATGAGAGGTATGAATATGTACCCTGTGCTTATGGTACCTTTGGTATTACTTCTCTTTAAGAGGCTTAGATATCTATATTTCTTTTTATACGTGTGGGGAATATTTACAATATTTGGAACTCTCAAAGGACTGCAACAGCTTTATATAGGACTTGATCCTGCTGAGCAGTTATGGATTGATACTGTTGGAGGAATTACTCACGTTCTAAATGGGAAACTCAGGGTATTTTCATTCTTCAGCGATGCGGGTCAGTTTGGTGCGGCCCAAGGTGCTGCTGGGATTGTTGGAGTATTAGTAGCAGCTAGCATAGGAGGAAAGAGAAATAAGATCTTCTTTCTAATTGTAAGTATACTTGGTTTTTGGGGTATGTTGATATCCGGAACCAGAGGAGCAATGATTGTACCAATGATTGGAGGAGCAGTTTATCTTATTTTAAGGAAAAATTTAAGAGTAATTATAATTGGAAGTATTGTAATGGCTTTTACATATGTATTCTTCGCCTTCACATATATTGGTGATAGTAATTACCAGATTGCAAGAATGAGAACAGCCTTTAGACCCGAGGAAGATGCTTCATATATTGTTCGTCTTGAAAACCGAGCTATACTTAAAACCTATTTGGCTGATAAACCTTTTGGTGGGGGTATAGGTAGTGCAGGTAACTGGGGACAACGATTTTCGCCACAAGGATTTCTTGCAAATGTAGCTACCGATAGTTGGTATGTTCAAATATGGGCAGAACAAGGGATAGTTGGATTATTTCTACACCTGTTCATTCTATCGTATATAATACTAAAGGGCTTTTACCTTGTAATGTTTCGAGTCCGAAATCCTGAACTTGCCGGAGCGCTCGGTGCTCTCATTGCCGGATATGCAGGTGTAATGGGAGCAAGTTATGGAAATGGTATACTTGGGCAAATGCCCACAGGAGCACTTGTTTACTTGAGCTGGGGGTTTATTTTTATGGCTCAACAACTTGATCGTGAGTATTCCTATCTTACATCAATTGGAGAATCTCCAAGGTCACTATTTGTAAAAGATTAAGAATATTATTATAAACATGGAATCGAAAAACAACAAACCTTTAGTTTCAATAGTTACCGTAAATTACAATCAATCAGAAGTTACTTGTGAGTTTCTTGAATCCCTGCGAAATATTACATATAAAGAGATTGAGATCTTTGTTGTTGATAACGATTCTCCATCCGACAATCCTGATATTATTAAGGATAAATTTCCTTCGATAAATCTTTTGAAAACAGGTAAGAACCTTGGTTTTGCAGGAGGTAATAACTTTGCATTCCCACACTGTAAAGGTAAATATGTACTTCTAATAAACAACGATACAGAGGTAGAACCTGATTTCCTTGAACCACTAGTTGACCTGCTGGAATCTGATCCAAATATTGGTATTGTTAATCCTAGAATACAATACTATCATTCGCCCGGAATACTTCAGCATGCTGGTTATACACCGTTTAACATGATAACCATCCGTAATTTCAGTATTGGATATAGTAAATCAGATGATGGGACATATGAAAACATTAGCGAATCAGGCTCAACATTTGGCGCAGCTATGCTTGTTCCACTTAAAGTGATAAAGGAAGTCGGAATGATGGCAGATGTTTTCTTTTTATACTACGAAGAGCACGATTGGGCAGCACATATTAAAAAAGCTGGTTATAAAACTTACTATAATGGTAAATCACTGGTTTATCATAAGGAGTCAATATCAACCGGAAAAGACAGCCCATTCAAAACATATTACCTTACACGAGGAAGAATTCTTTTCGCAAGAAGAAACACGTCTGGAATTCAAAAACTATTTGCGTTGCTTTATATTTACTTCATAACCACACCAAGAATTACGATAGGTTATTTATTAAGGTTTAGGTTCGATCATATATGGGCCTATTGGAAGGCAGTATGGTGGAATCTAACACATAGAAAAGGAATAATTTTCGAATTACCACAACTACCATAATACTAATCTATTTAAAGGAAAATACACCCAATCAACCTTTATTATTCCCGGGCACTATCATATGAGTTAGTGTAACTAATATTAAGAAGAACTACAGATCGGTTGTAACATCTAATCTTAGGTACTTATTATGACCCAACAATATCTGGTTCATGTGTATAATCCTCAGTTTTCGCTTATGGCGATGGCACAAATTTTTGCATAAGTAATCTCATAATTTATTATCTTTACATTATATATAATTCAAAATGCGTAAAACATATCCACTTGTTTCAATTATAACAGTTAATTATAATCAAGCCTTGGTTACATGTGCATTAATCGAATCTTTAAACAAAATTTCGTACCCAAATTTTGAATTAATCGTTGTGGACAATAATTCAACAGAGGATGATCCTGCAATTATAAAACAACGATACCCAAATATAATTTTCATTGCTAATCCCATAAATTATGGATTTGCTGCTGGTAATAATTTTGGATTAATGCGTGCACGAGGCGAGTATGTTTTACTTATTAATAATGACATTGAAGTACCTCCGAATTTCATGGAACCCTTGGTGGAGAAATTAGAGGGAAACCCTAATATTGGTGCCGTAAGTCCAAAAATAAAGTTCTATTATCAGCCCGATACAATACAATATGCTGGTTTTACACCTATTAATAATATTACAATGCGTAATGCATCAATTGGTTTTAGAGAAAAAGATAAAGGTCAGTATGAGGAAGATAGGGAAACCGCATATACTCATGGAGCTGCTATGTTAGTTCCAATTAACGTAGTTAAAGAAGTGGGATTAATGTCCTATATTTTTTTTCTCTACTATGAAGAAGCTGATTGGTGTGCAAGAATTGCCAGAGCCGGATACTCAATGCACTATGTTCATAACTCATACGTACTTCATAAAGAATCGATATCAACAGGTAAATTAAGTGCATTAAAAATCTATTATCAAAATAGAAATAGGATTGTGTTTATGAGAAGAAATATTCAAGGTCGTGAATTTTACCTAAGCCTTGGCTATCAATTATTTGTGGCGATTCCAAAGAATGCATTTAGTTTTCTTCTTAAGGGTAAATTTGCCTTATTCTTGGCCTACTATCGTGCAATTGGTTGGAATATTAAGAATATATTCAGCAAAGAAATACATGAAAATCCAAAACTTTAATATGATTTTCACGTAAACTAAATATTAATAAATAAATGACTATTACAGATACCTTAAATATAATTCAGTACCTGGCCCTACTCTATTTCGGATTTTCTGCAGGGTACATATTGTTATTTGCTATTGCATCTTATTTTTATAGTTATACCGAGAAAAAGTTCGATGTCAAATTAAATAAGTTTTTAATCTTAATACCAGCATATAAAGAAGATCCCATTATACTCAATACCGCTCTTGATGCTCTTACGCAGGACTACCCATCAGATTTATTTGATGTTTTTGTAATTGCTGATTCATTGAAACCCGAGACAATCAAGTTAATGCGAAAAGAAGATGTAAAATGTATAGAGGTTTCATTTACTCAGAGTACTAAAGCACGATCAATTAATAAAGCTTTAGATGTAATTAAAGGTAAATATGATATAATACTTATCCTGGATGCTGATAATATAATGGAGGAAGGTTTTGTTAAAAATATTAATAGATCCTTTGAAAACGGCAACAAAGCCATTCAGGCTCACAGAGTTGCCAAAAATATGGATACTAATTTTGCAATACTTGATGCATTAAGTGAAGAGATTAATAATACTATTTTTAGAAAAGGACATATTGGTTTGGGTTTATCATCAGCATTGATAGGTTCAGGAATGGCATTTGATTTCGACCTGTATAAATCTATAATGGATGATATTGATACATTTGCTGATGAGGATAAGGAACTCGAATTAAAACTTTTTATTGCTCGCAGTAAAATTGCTTATTTAAACCACGCATATGTTTATGATGAAAAAGTTAGCAATTCTGAGGTTTTTGTGAAACAACGCTCCAGATGGATTTCTTCACAAATTTACTATGCACGTACTTTTTTATTTAGATCCATTCGCGATTTATTTAAATATTCTAATGTTGATTTATTCAATAAAGTTTTACAGTTCTTGCTTGTTCCTAGGATTATGCTTCTTGGTCTAACAACCATTTTCACCATAGTAACATTTTTCATTAGTAGCGATTTCTTTTTTTACTCTTGGTTAACAACGTTATTAGTTTGCATTTCAGCTCTTGTACTTTCTGTTCCCAAAAGATTTTATAATAAACGAACTTTGAATGCCTTATTTAGACTACCATATGGTTTTTTAATGATGGGACTAGCAATTATTAAGATTAAACTAGGGCATAAAAGATTAAGCCCTACACCACATAGTGCGTCCACTGATTCGATTGACAAAAAAGTAAATAATAAATTAAAACAATAATTATGATAATTATTGCAATTATTCAAATCATACTATTAATCTATTTAGGATTTGCTTCACTTTATATATTTATATTTGGTACGGCAAGCCTCTTCCCAACAAAAACCAAAGAACCAACAACATCTATTGAACGAAAATATGCTGTATTAATACCTGGCTATAAAGAAGATAATGTAATTATTGATGTTGCAAAAGACGCCATTAACCAAGACTATCCAAGTGATATGTATGATGTTGTGGTAATAGCTGATTCTTTTAAGAAAGAAACATTGGAATCCTTACGATTACTCCCAATCACAGTAATAGAAGTATCATTTGATCTTAGCACAAAATCAAAGGCATTAAATGTGGCCATGGATCAACTCACTGATAATTATGATGTAGCCGTAGTACTAGATGCCGACAATTTAATGGAACCAGGTTTCTTGAACAAAATAAATGTTGCTTTCAACAATGAATTTATTGCTGTTCAGGGACATAGAGTTGCAAAAAACTACAATACTCCGTTTGCAATTCTTGATGCAATTAGTGAGGAGGTAAATAATATGATCTTCCGTAAAGGTCATAGAGTACTAGGCCTTTCGGCTGCACTAATAGGTTCGGGTATGGCTATGGACTATGATTATTTTAAAAAAATGATGAAATCCATAAAAGCTGTTGGTGGTTTTGACAAAGAAATTGAATTACAAATGCTCAAAGAAGGAATTAGTATAGAATTCCTAAACGATGCATATGTTTACGACGAGAAGGTTCAAAAAGCAGAAGTATTTTCAAACCAACGCAGAAGATGGCTATCAGCTCAATTTCATTATTTTAGTATGGATTTCTTAAATTCGTTAAAGCATCTTATACTATACGGAAATGTTGATTATTTTGATAAAGCAATACAATTTATCCAACCCCCGCGTGTAATGCTTTTGGGGTTATTAGTACTAATTAATATTTTTTCATTAATTTTAAATCCAATTAGTTGGATCTACATATGGTTGGGAGTGCTTGCTATTTGTGTTTTAGCCTTTTTGTTCACTACTCCTTTGAAGTTTTATAACTTTAAAACTTTAAAAGCGGTATTAACTCTACCTAAGGCATTTGTGTTGATGGCAATGTCGCTACTTAGTATTAAAGGAGCCAATAAAAAGTTCATTCACACCGAACATGGTACTTAATTTCTGATAAACTAAAAGTATATTATGAAAATTGCAATAGAAGGTCAAAGATTATTTAGAACAAAAAAGCATGGTATGGACATGGTTGCTCTGGAACTCATAAATGAGTTACAGAAATTGGACCATGAAAACGAGTATGTAGTTTTTGTTAAGCCCGACGAAGATAAAACTACGTTAAAAACAACTCCTAACTTCAAAATAGTTGAGCTTGGAGGAGGTCCATACCCCACCTGGGAACAATTTGCTTTACCAAAAGCAGCTAAGGCTGAAGGATGTGACATACTACATTGCACAAGTAATACCGCTCCTGTATCTCCGGGCATGCCTCTTGTAACTACACTTCATGATATCATATACATGGAGAGCATAAGTATTTTCAAAAAAGGCGGAACATGGTATCAAAAACTCGGCAATATGTACCGAAGGTGGAATGTTCCTAAGGTGGTTAAGATTAGTGATAAAATAATTACTGTTTCTAAATTTGAAAAAAACAGAATTGGAGAATTCTTTAAAATACCGGCCGACAATAATCGACTTGTTGCAATATACAATGGTGTTACAGAACATTTCAGAAAGATTCACGATCAAAATGAGTTGGACAGAGTTAAAAAACTCTATAAGTTGCCAGAAAATTTCTTATTCTTCCTTGGTAATACTGATCCTAAGAAAAATACACCAGGAGTTCTTAAAGCATTTTCAGATTATTTAAAGAAAACAGGTGATGATATGTACCTTGTTATGCTCGATTATGAAAAATCAGCGCTTGACAAGATACTATCTGATATTGGTGATAAAGAATTGATTAACAAAATTATACTAACTGGTTATGTCGTCAATACTGATTTACCGGCAATATATAATATGTGTAAGATATTCCTTTATCCTTCTTTAAGGGAAAGTTTCGGAATACCAATGCTGGAAGCTATGCGTTGTGAGGTTCCGGTTATCACTTCAAACACTTCGTCCATGCCAGAGGTTTCGGGTGAAGCAGCATATATTGTTGATCCTTACAATCCCGAAGAGATTACTACTGGAATAATCGAATTACTTAAGAATAAAGAACTTAGGGATGAGTTGATTACCAAAGGGGTTACACAGTCAAAGAAGTTTTCATGGAAAAACATGGCAATTGATGTTCTTGAACTATATAAGGAAGTTTATAAGAATCACAATTCCAAATAATAGTAGAAGATATGATAAAAGACAGAGATATAGTAGTTTACGGATTGCAAGCATGGGACATTAATATTGCAAGTACATGCAAGTACACAGCAATGGAAATGGCAAAAAATAATAGAGTCCTCTTCGTAAATCCTCCTATGCAAAGAAGCTCAGCTTTATTTCATAAAAGCAATCCTTCAATTCAGAAAAGAATAAGGATTAATAAGGGAGAAGAGGACGATCTTGTTAAAGTTTCTGATAACTTATGGGCCCTTTATCCTAGAACAATTGTTGAATCAATAAACTGGATAAAATCACCAGCTGTATTTGATTATTTCAATAAAATAAATGATAAACGTTATGCCAAGCAGGTAATCAAAAATCTTGAAAAATTAAATTTCAAAGACTTCATCCTATTTAATGATAACTCAATGATTACGGGTTATTACTTTAAAGAATTACTTAAACCTAAAGAGTTTGTTTATTTATTGCGGGACGCTGTTATACTTGTTGATTACCATAAACGACATGGTACAAGATTACAACCCCAGATAATTAAAAAAGCAGATATAGCAGTTGCGAATTCAGATTTCTTTGCAGATTATTGTAGACAAACGAATCCTAATTCACATATGATTGGACAGGGGTGCGACCTATCAATGTACAATGATCAAGATGGAAGTTTAGTAGTTCCCGATGATTTAATTAGTATTAAAAAACCAATTATAGGATACGTTGGATTTTTAACAACCATCCGACTTGATATTGAAGTGCTTGTTCATATTGCTGAACAACGACCTGATTATAGCCTTGTTCTTGTTGGACCAGAAGACGATGATTTTAAAAATTCAAAACTTCACCAACTGGACAACGTTTATTTCCTTGGCCGCAAAAACCCCGATGAACTTGCCGCCTATATTAAAGGATTTGATGTTGCATTAAACCCGCAAAAAGTAAACGAAATAACTGATATAAACTATCCCTTAAAAATTGATGAATATTTAGCAATGGGTAAACCAACAGTTGCCACTAAAACAACATTCATGAATTACTTTAAGGATCATACTTATCTTCCAAAAACAAAGGAGGAGTATGTAATAGAGATCGATAAGGCACTCGAGGAAGATAGTGAGGAGTTAAGAAAAGAACGAATAGAATATGCATCAGGACACACATGGGGGAATTTTGTTCAGAAGATTTACGATCAAATAGATTTATTGGAAGGAAAGAAATAGTACTAAAATTCTTTATTTGAAAATCAAATTATAGAATAATAATAAAATGGTTAAAGATCGAGATATTGTAATATTTGGATTACAAAGATGGGATAAGTTTACATCCACAATAACCCGAAATACAGCAGTTGAAATCTCAAAAAATAACAGAGTACTCTTTGTAAACCCACCCCTTCAACGCAAAAAATTTCTTCTAAGCAGAGATCTTCCATTTGTAAAGAAACGCATAAGAATAAATAAAGGAATTGAAGATGACCTTGTTAAAGAGTTTAATAACCTGTGGGTTCTTTATCCTAAAATGATAGCAGAATCAATAAACTGGATAAAAAATGAACGTATTCACTCCTTTTTTCACAAAAGGAATGAAAAAAAATATGCTACTAAAATAAAAGAAGCTATTGATAGATTGGGTTTTAAGGATATTATTCTATTCGGTGATACAGACATGATCAATGGTTTTTATCTAAAAGAGCATCTAAACCCTGATATTTTCTTCTATTTGCTACGCGATGCAATTACCTCTGCTGATTATCATAAACGACACGGAACCAGACTACATCCACAATTAATAAAAAAAGCGGATTTTGTAGTTACAAACTCAAATACATTCGAGTCTTTTGCACGACAATACAATCCAAAGTCATATTTCATAGGTCAAGGATGTGACCTTGAACTTTACAACATTAACAATAAAAATATTGTTATTCCTGATGATATACAAAATATCAAGAAACCGATAATTGGATATATTGGAGCCCTAACAACAATAAGACTTGATATCGATGATCTAATTTATATTGCTGAACAACGACCCGATTGGAGCTTAGTGCTTATTGGACCACAACAAGAAGGGTTTACTAAAAGCAGGCTTGACGAACTTACTAACGTACATTTTCTAGGGACAAAGAAACCCGATAGCTTGCCTTGTTATTTAAAGGCAATAGATGTAACACTTAATCCTCAAATAGTTAATGAAATTACCGATCTAAATTACCCCCTTAAAATAGATGAATACCTTGCAATGGGAAAACCAATTGTTGCCACAAAGACCTCATTTATGGAATTCTATTTTAGTGATTGTACTTATCTTGCAAAAACAAAAGAAGAGTATGTAACACTTATTGAAAAAGCCCTTGATGAAGATTCACCTGAGTTAATAAAAAAACGCGTTAAAATAGCCAATGAGCACTCGTGGGAGCACTTTGTAAAGAAAATATACAATTATATAGAAGAGACCGTAAAAATCAATAAGGAATAATATGAAAGGTAAACACATAATTGTTCATGGACTACAAAGTTTAGATTCACCAATTGGAAGCAATTGCATTGACATAGCCTACGAGTTTGCCAAAAACAATAAAGTTTTATATGTAAATTACCCTTTGGATAGATTAACTGTTATTAGATCAGGTTCAAATCCAACCATTAAAAAACGTAAAGAAATATTGGCAGGAAAACAACCTGATCTTGTTGAAGTTGGAGATAATATGTGGAACCTTAATCCAAAAACTATTTTGGAATCCATAAGTAAAATTAGCAATCGTCCGATTTTTTCGTTTTTCAATAAAATAAACAACAAAAGATACGCAAAGCAGGTAAAAAAAGCAATTGAACAGATTGATTTTAAAGACTATATAATATTTAATGATAGTGATTTTTATCGTGCACTATATTTTAAAGAACACCTTAATCCCCAGTTGTCTATTTACTATACTCGTGATAATATGCGGGAAACTGACTTTTTCAAAAAAAATGGGGGATACTATGAAGACCAATTAATGAAGAAATCTGATTTGGTTGTTTCAAACTCAATGTATCTTAACGATATTGCCAAAAAGAATAATCCTAACTCAATCTATGTTGGTCAGGGTTGCGATATATCCTTATATAACAAAGGTCTAGTTGAAGAGGTTCCCAAAGATATCTCAAACATAAATTCACCAATAATTGGATATATTGGAGCGCTAAAGAGTTCAAGACTTAGTATCGAAATTTTGGAGCATATTGCATTATCTAAACCACAATGGAATGTTGTTCTTGTTGGCCCTGAAGATGAAGTATTCAAAAAGAGTAATCTTCATTCCATTAAAAATGTTCATTTCCTTGGATCAAAAGCCGAAAAAGAACTACCTAACTATTTAAACAGTTTTGATGTTGCCTTAAATCCACAGGTTCTCAACCAATTAACAATAGGTAATTATCCACGTAAAATTGATGAATATCTGGCAATGGGCAAACCGGTTGTAGCAACATTAACAGAAACAATGAAAGCATTTAAAGATTTTACATACCTTGCACGAGATAAAGAAGAATATGTAAAACTAATTATGTTGGCATTGGAGGAAGATAATACAAAAAAATCAGATGCTCGAATAACCTTTGCTCAAACACATACCTGGGAAAACAATGTTAATTCAATATATGAAGCCATTGCTAATACACATAAATAAAAAGTTATGGGATTAAAGGAAAAAATCAAATCAAATCAAAGACTAAAAAAATTGGTTATTTGGATGATTACACCTAAAAATCAGGCTCGACCACGCAAATGGGTCAGTCTTTTCGTGAATCCTTTTAAGCATAGCAGAGGTCGTGGTTCTTTAGTTAGAAGTCGTGTTCGACTCGATGTAATGCCATATAATAACTTCGTGCTAGGAGCAAATTCAACAATAGAAGACTTCTCAACTATTAATAATGGTGTTGGTGATATTATTATCGGAAAGAGAGTAAGGATTGGGTTAGGAAATACATTAATTGGTCCGGTAACAGTTGGTAACAACGTTATTTTTGCCCAAAACATTGTTGCTTCTGGTCTAAATCATGGCTATGAAGACATTGATAAACCAATTATGGATCAACCTGTTACTACGGATCCAATTTTAATTGAAGATGAAGTATGGATTGGAGCAAATGCCGTAATTACTGCAGGTGTTACTGTTGGAAAACACTCAATTGTTGCAGCAGGTTGTGTGGTTGTTAAAGATGTTCCACCATATTCAATAGTTGGAGGTAATCCTGGACGGTTGTTAAAACAATATAACAGTGAAACCAAACAATGGGAGCGTGTTACAAAAAAGTGATTATTACCAAATATAACTGCAAAAAAAACTAATATCTAAACAATTAATTAAAAGAACTAAATGGGAAAAATTAAAACATTTCTTCACTATACCAAAGACTTTATAAAACATGGAGAGTTTAGGTATATATTGTCATCAATACGATATGTACTAACTGGTAAAACCACTCGAAAAACACGATATTACAAAAGTAGCTTAGGCAAATTTATTGTAAGAAAAGGAACTCTGGATTTTCAATTTGCTAATCATGCATATGAATGGAACGTTAAAAAATTCGTTTATGAACATCTAAACAAATATGATGTCTTTTTGGATATTGGAGCAAATATTGGAACTTATACTATTATACCGGCAATTGAAGGTTTAAAGGTATATGCTTTTGAACCTGTTAAGTCCAACTACGATGCATTGGTAACCAATGTTAAACTTAATAACTTTAACGATAAAGTTGTTACTTACCCCCTTGCGCTGGGAAAAACCAATACTAGTGCTAACTTCACACTTGATTTAGTTAACACAGGTGCATCACATTTAACAGAATACACTAACCAAGCTGAAATAATTGAAAACCCTGAATTTGAAGATATTGAAATAGTTTGTTTTGATGAAATATTCAATAAATTAAGCATTGATCCCAGTGATAAAGTTTTCATGAAAATTGATGTGGAAGGAATGGAGCCTGATGTACTAATTGGAGCAACCAAGTTTATTAAGAACCACCCTAACCTACTGGTTATTATCGAAACAATTCATAGTGGTGCAGACTCACTGAAGGAACTGTTTTCAAGCTTATCAAATTTTGAGTTTATAGATGTTGATGAACTAAATATGGCTGCATTAAAAATTAAATAGTAAAATTATGACTTATCTTGAGATTACATTTTGGGTACTGTTGTTTATTGTTTTCTATGCTTATCTTGGGTATGGAATCTTACTTTTTATTCTTGTAAGATTAAAACGTATATTTTGTAGAAATAAAAAAGAGGTAAACGAGGATTACGAACCCGAAGTTACACTTTTTGTTGCTGCATACAATGAGAAAGACTATGTGGACGCCAAGGTGGCAAACTCATTTGAAATGGAATATCCCAAGGAAAAAGTCAGGCAAGTTTGGGTTACTGATGGCTCCAACGATGGCACACAAGATATACTAAAAAAGTATAAAGATAAAGGCGTTGAGGTCTACCATGAAGATGCCAGAGGTGGAAAGATTGGAGCAATGAATAGAGGTGTTAAGTTTGTAAAATCTCCAATTACAATCTTTTCCGATGGTAATACCATGCTTGGTAAAGAATCAGTACAACGAATAGTAAATATGTTTAAAGACCCTAAAGTTGGGTGTGTTTCGGGAGAAAAGAGAATTTATAGCAAAGGAACCGATTCTGCAGTAGGAAGCGAAGGGATTTATTGGAAATATGAGTCAACACTTAAGAAATGGGATGCAGAGCTGTATTCAGTTGTGGGAGCAGCTGGCGAACTATTTGCAGTTAGGACTGAACTATTTCAGGAAGTTGAAAAAGATACTCTCCTTGATGACTTCATAGTATCATTGCGAATTGCAATGCAAGGTTATACAATACAATACGATCCCGAAGCATATGCAATTGAAAGTGCTTCGGCCAATGTAAAAGAAGAACTTAAACGTAAAATTCGTATTGCTGCCGGCGGAATACAATCAATAATTAGATTAAGTCCGCTGCTTAATCCATTTAAATACGGCACATTAAGCTTTCAATATATATCTCATAGGGTACTAAGGTGGACATTGGCACCCATTGCCCTACCATTAATACTTATAGCCAACTTTTTCCTAGCGTTGAATTATGGTTTCGATAACTTCACAAATATCTATACATTGCTATTTTACGCTCAGGTTTTGTTTTATGCAGCTTCAATGCTAGGTTGGTACTTTGAAAACAAAAAAATAAAGATAAAACTATTATTTATTCCATACTATTTCTTTGTGATGAACTATGCTGTTTTTCTTGGTTTTAGAAGATATTTAAAAGGACAACAAAGTGTTAATTGGGAGCGTGCGAAACGAGGATCATGAAAAAACACATATCAATAGCCATACTGTCAATCATATGTTTACTATGTACTATCATAGGTAAATCACAAGTTAATTGTGATATTGAAATACCTAGTGACGTTGTAGATATTGATGGTTCTGATATAAATCCTGGAGATGTTATATGTTTACTTCCTGGCCATAAGGACTTTCTTCGATTAGTAGATGTGCAAGGTACCGAGGCAATGCCCATTACAATTATTAATAAAGGGGGTGCAGTTGTTATAAATACAGATCACTTTTATGGAGTGAAATTTGACAATTGTAAACATATTATTTTTAGTGGAAATGGTGAACCTGACATTGATTATGGAATTCAAATCACCAGGGTTGGTAGTGGAGCCGGTATGTCTGTTGATAATAGATCAACAAATGTTGAAATAGAATACGTTGAAATATCCTTTACATTAATTGGTGGTATATATGCCAAAACAGAACCATATCAAGGTGATTGTGATAATTTAATCACAAGGGAAAACTTCACTATGTATGATCTAAAAATACATGATTGCTATTTGCATGATATCGCAGATGAAGGGTTCTATATAGGAAGCTCCAAATACACAGGTCAAACTATTGATTCTTGTAATATAGTTGTTTTACCACATGTTATTGTAGGAGTACAAATTTATAATAACATTGTGGAAAATACAGGTTGGGATGGCATACAAGTAAGCTCTGCAATTGAGGATTGCAAAATATACAATAACATAATTCGATACGATTCATATGAAGAATATCCATCCCAAATGTCGGGAATTTTAATTGGTGGTGGAGCCAAATGCGATTGTTATAATAATCAAATTTACGATGGTAAGGGTGACGGCATTGATATATTTGGATTGGGAGATATGAAAATATACAATAATTTAATTGTAAGGGCCGGTAGGTCTTTCGAACCCAACGATGTTAACAAATTTAAACATGGAATATATGTAGGAGAACTGGTTACAACACCAGGTGCTGATTTCAAGCTATACAACAATACTATTATTAGCCCAAAGTCGTCAGGTATTAAGTATGCCAACACCCAAGCTACAATGGGTTATATAAAAAACAACCTTATTACTGACCCTGGTCAATTACCCTACAGCAGCAGTACTGCTTATCTAAATATTGATGTTGATGTTGATCCTCAAAAAGTTGAAATCAGTAATAATTTTGAACAGCCCAATAATACAACGCCAAAATTTGTCGACTACAATAACTACAATTTTGACCTTAAACCTGATTCGCCTGCAGTAAACTATGGAACATCATTAACGGCGGAGGGAATTACTTTTGATATTGAAGATCGATTTAGGCCATTTCACACTTACTTTGATGCTGGTGCATATGAATGTCATGATCCCTACGCTGGAATTAATGAATACCAAACCATGATTGGAATGCCATATCCCAATCCAGCCAACGACTTCATAAACATTCCAATATTAAGGAGTATTGATAAAAGTGTAAGTTTAAAATTAGTGTCATTAACTGGAAATTTGGTTTTCAATAGTTCATATACCAATGATATTTCAGATATTAATGAATTGATTATTGACACAAAAAATATTATTTCAGGAGAATATATATTGCAAATAAATATTGATGGAAATTCCATAAATAGACCGATTATAATTGTAAAATAATCAAGATGAACAATACCCTAAAAAAGCTACTACCCGAAGAAGTTTCTAGATTTGCTAAAACCATTGTGCTTAATTTCCAGAAGTACTATTTTGCTGGTGATAGTTACTATTGCCCAATATGCGAATCTTCGTTCAGAAAAATGTTAACAGGTGGCTTTGATCTTGAGGTTATTAAAGAAAAACAAATAATTGGTGCAGGGCTCAGACCAAATACTGTTTGTCCCTATTGCCAAAGTACTGATCGGGATAGATTAATCTTTCTCTACTTTAAAAACAAACTTGATATTTTTAATCAGAAGCTGAAAATATTGCATATTGCACCCGAACCAGCATTGTATAAATTTCTAAAAAAACAAAAAAACCTACTTTACTATACCGGAACAAAGTATTCAGAGGGTATATATTTTCATCAAAATATTGACTCTGTAGATTTGCTACAAATCCCATATAAAGATGAAGAGTTTGATTTGGTAATATGCAATCATGTACTTGAGCATATTGTTGATGATGCGAAAGCAATGTCAGAAATATTTAGAGTTATTTATAAGGGTGGTTCAGCAATCTTGCAAGTACCTATTTCAAATATTATTGATAGCACCTACGAAGATGAAACTATTACAATTAGTAGCGAACGAGAAAAACACTTTGGCCAATTTGACCATGTAAGGATCTATGGCAAAGATTATGTAAACAGACTAGAAAATGCCGGATTCAGAGTTGAAACTTACAATGCGTTTAAAGATAACTCAAATCACGAAAAACTAAACAAGCTATCTCTAAATAAAAATGAAAATCTATTTATAGCACACAAGGATAAATAAACTCAAAATGCATTCGATTTATTATAAAGCGAATTTTATTATACTGATAACTGTACTATCTGTTAATTTGCTATTTGGTGAAGTTCATACTGATATAGTTTTCATGCCTGCCAATGATGTTAAAAGTAATGTTCAAAAATCCGAATCACTTTTATTATTATCCCAAAAGCTTGAATCAATTGACCTTAATTTAAGCCTGGAAGCATCTAAACAAGCTCTTAGGCTATCCAATAAAATTGATGATAATAGATTAAAAGCAAATTGCAATCAGCAATATGGACAGTTACTATATTTAACAGGTAAAACTGATCTAGGTATTAAGACTCTTAAATCAGCGCTTGAATTGTATGAAAAATCAAATATTAGATTTCAAGCGGCATCTACACTTGTGCAACTTGGCAAAGCATACCAATCGAATGATCAGTTTAAAAAGTCACTAATCTACTTCAATTCCTCCTTAGCTGATTTTAAACTACTTAATGATAGTTCAGAAATTGCAAAATGCCACATATATATTGCTGAATCATATAATTTATTGGGCGATAATGAGTCTGCCATGGATCACATTAATAAGGCTATGAGTATTTCAATAAACAATAATTATATTGATATCGAAGCAATTGCCCATTTAAAACTAGGTGAGGTATATATTGTCACAAATAATTCAGAAGAAGCCAAGTCTCAACTTATCCAAGCAATGGAACTAGCGGATTCAGTTTCAGACATTGAGACATTAAGTAAAACGAAATTAGAACTGAGTGATTACTACTTGTCCATTGGGGATTCGACGATAGCATTATCTTATCTATCAGAATATCTAGCCATTAACGCTGAGATTGAGAAAAATATATTTATTAAACTCGAAAGTTTTCTCATAAGTATATCAGATCTTAATTCAGAAAAGAAAACCAGTTCATTAAGTCTATATCTGTTTATTGGATTAACAGTTATACTAATTATAATTCTTGGATATGTACTATTTAGAATTAAAAAATTACGAGTTCTCCACAATTCAATAATTGAGAAATCAAGTGAAGAAATAATAGCTTTTGAAAAAAGCACCAGCGATCTTGATGCAAAGATTGAAACAAAAACCAACGAAAGATTAGCAGAAATAGAAGAAGAAATAAGAAACAATAAACTTTCAAATGTTGCAATACGTAATTCTCAGAAAAACCTGAATCAGGTTAACTACCTAAAGGACATGTTTTTATCAAAAATTAGTCATGAAATACGAACACCACTAAGTGGCATATTAGGTTTTGCCGAAATACTTGAGACTCAACTAGCATTGGAAGAAGAAGAAGATTTGTTCGAATTTGCCAGTAGTATAACCGAAAGCGGGATGAGTTTAGTTTCATTACTTAACAATATACTTGATATTAGCAGGTTGAACTCCAACAACATGCAGCTGGATATAAAAAAACTAAATATTATTGAACTAATACAAACTATTGTAGATAATTTTAATCCTAAAGCTAGCTTAGTAGGTTTAAAACTTATATATGATTCGAAAGAAATACCAGAAATAGAAACCGATGGAGTAATTTTTTCAAAGATAGTGTCACTAATTATTGATAACTCAATTAAATTTACAGAAAAGGGATTTATTAAAATAAGCCAAGATTCAAATGAGAGTGAAATAGCCATTTACATAAAAGATACTGGTATTGGTATTGACAAGGTGTATATCGATCAGGTTTTTGAGCCTTATAGACAAGAAAGTTTGGGTTATTCTACATCATATCAGGGTGCTGGACTCGGACTTCCCTTGGCAAAGAAAATGGCCAACAAACTTGGTGGTAAAATTAGCATTTCATCAGAAAAGGGCATTGGTACAACACTGGTTCTTAATTTCCCAATTTCACATAACAAAATTGAGGATACTTCGCCTATAGCTTCTTTGGTTCCTGATGTCAAATCCCCAAAAGAAACAAAATCCGTATCAGAAAAGAAATCATTGCCATGGGAAACAAAAACAGTGCTAGTGGTAGAAGATGATAATATGAATCAAATACTATACAAAAAACTACTTAAAACAGCCGAACATCTTGATATTGTCAAGGATGGTAAAACAGCATTCTCGATTATAGAGAAGCAAAGAGCCAAGGACCGTAATTTTGATTTTATCTTAATGGATATTAACTTACCTGCGCCATGGGATGGGATTTCACTTATGAAAGAAATTAGAAATAGATGGCCTGATTACAAAGAAATCCCATTTATTGCACAAACAGCATATGCAATCTCTGGTAACCGTGAAGCAATGCTTGAAGAGGGTTTTGATGAATATATTACGAAACCTATCATAAAAACAAACCTAATCGAGACCATTAAAACTGTACTTAATAGTTAATTAGTGGAATATAGTTTATAATCTATTTCCATACTAATCCACAGTGCAAACGATTGCAATTTGCACTACTGAAGTATACATTACTCACCCCGAGCTTTTAATACACCATATGAGCTACTTGGGGTAGAATCAAAAAATAAATGCTTAGCTTTGTAGGTGAAACATTTGATAATCCAACAAACTATCATTTCATGCTTAAAACTTTACTCCTACTTTTTTTGCAAATTGTACTAACAGTAGTATTATTAGCAACCAGCAACCATACCATCACCATTGATGGAAATAATAATGAATGGGATGCCGATGAAACATTTACAAATATTAGTCATGATGGAAGTAGTGATACTCGGAATGCTTATTTTACTTGGGATGCTGATTTTATTTATATTGGCATTTCTGATGTTGAGGCGGATAGAAGCCCATTAGCCACGTTTGTATATTTTGATATAGATCCAACCAGTTCAAATGGTACAACAAATGCATATGCATGGGGTCATAATATTACAACACCATTTTCTGCTGACTGGGTTGTTGTATTCAAAAATGGTTATTCGAATCAGGATTATATTGAAGTCATGAATTATAATGGTTCTAATTGGGTTACTTATGATTCTGAGCCAGCCCTTCAGCTACTTTCAGGTGGAGGAGATACTTTAGTAAAATTTGCTATTGGTACAGATTATAGGGAAGTCAAAATTAAGAGGTCTATGATTGGAAATCCTGAAGCAATTAAAACATGCATGTTCAGTGAAGGACAGTGGGATGCCACCCACTGGAGATATTTAGCATGGCCACATGACCCCACCGGTTCTCCCAGATGGAATGATGCTGGCAGAGCTGAAAACCAACAATTATATCATTATTATGGTTTCCTACTTGAAGATAACATAGCTCAAACCTCTGCTCCCTATTACGATGCCAACATTGTTTCCTGGACCGGTGCCTCAAGTTCCAGCTGGGCAACTAACGGCAACTGGACAGGCGGAACTGCACCTGATCAAAACACACTGGTACTATTGCCTGCAACTGCCACAACTACCATAGATGCTTCTGGAGCCAGTTGCTATGATATGTCAATTACATCGGGAGGAGTACTCACCCTATCAATCGATGGCGAGTTATCAGTCGGAGGAAACTTATATAATACTGTAGCATCAGGAGTGGTTGTACAATCAACTTCATCGGGTAACGGATCACTTATTGTTGAAGAAAGTAATACTGCCCAAGCTACAATTCAAAACTATGTATCGGCGGGCCAGTGGCATTCTTGGTCAGCACCTGTTTCCGGGCTCACAGCCTACGAACTATACTTAAATGCAAGCCCCGAGGTATGGTTGACAGAGTATGATGAGGCTACCAAGGGATATACCTATATAAGTGCGTTTACAGAGCCCCTTGGAGATATGAAAGGCTGGATGCTATGGATTGGCGGGTCAACGGCAAATACATATAACTTCGAAGGGCCACTTCACACTGGGACGTTCGGAAGTGATAACAATATGGTTCGATCTGCTTCAGGTGATTATGGGTTCAACTATATTGGAAATCCATATTCATCAGCAATTGACTGGGAAGCAACTGGTGGGTGGACAAAAACAAACCTCAACGATGCGATATATATCTATAACAACGGAAGTTGGACAACTTACATAAATGGTACAGGTGTTCTTGGTGGATCACGTTACATCGCAATGAATCAGGGGTTCTTTGTTCAGGTAAGCGACGGTGCAGGTTCGTATCCCGAGTATGGTACTTTAAAAATGGATAACGATGTATGTGTTCACAATTCTGTTGGATTTCTCAAAGAAACTGAAACTACTACTGATAGTTTAATCAGGGTTCAGGTATCACAAAATGGGATAATTGATGAAGCTGTTATCAGATTTAATTCTGATGCAACAGCCGGTTTTGATGGGCAATTTGATGCAGTTAAATTCTTCAGTTATGTTGAAGATCGACCCCAAATCTATTCATCGGCAAACAATGGTATGGCAATTAATACATTACCCTCATCAATTGAAATTATTGATATAAATGTATTAGGTATCGATGGACAAACTATGACCATTGGTACAACCGAATTAATTGATATCACCAATGTATATCTAGAAGATAATTTCACAGGGATTATAACAAACATTGGCACAGATGAATATTCTTTTATTTATGATAAGGATATTAGTAACAGATTTACGGTTTATTTAACAATCACCAATTCCACTGAAGTTGATAGTAAGTTAGTTTTTAAAGCATTTTCAACCAATAACAATATAAAATTCCAATTTTATGACTCTGAGAGTTATAGTATTTCGGTAACAAATTTGCTCGGACAGAAAGTTTATCAGAAGGATGGAATAATAAGGAAGGCTGAGGTTATAAACCTAAAACCTGGAATTTATATTGTAAAAGTAAACTCAGCAACAACAGAAGCTTTGAGAAAAGTAATTGTAAAATAAAGAGTATAGTTTAACGAATTACCAAAAAAGATTATGAATAACAACTACCTTAGGTATGCAACCATTTTTATTGCCTTAACCATAAATATTACACTATATTCTCAGATATACGCCCCTGAGGGATTGAATATACCAGGTAGCTGGAATGACTGGACAAATCCTCCTACCAACCTGAGCTTCGCCGGCAGCGCTCAAACTCCAGGAGGCGAAGTTGTGGTGCTTCCATTAACTTACCCCGTGTATCAAACAATATTCTCGGTTAATCAGTCTGGGGGTTCAGTTGTTTCAGGTGATTATGAGTTTAAGCTTACTTCAGGTCCGCTTGATAACATTTGGCAAAATCAATGGGGTGATGTATTGGTTGAATCAAATACAATTCAGGAATATAAATATGGTGTTGCAGGTTCTTCGTATGAGCCGGGAAATAACTCAGTTACGCTTGTTGATAATAAGTGGTATATCATTAATTTTAATAATATCGGATATGAAAGTACCAATGGTATTTTTATGGAGCTTAGTGGTGAGCCTGTGGATATAATTTCAGTTGAACAAAACCCTATGCTTCCTTCAAATACCGAAGAAGTTGAAGTTACAATCGAAGTATCCAACCAGCCTGTTATTGAAGAACATATATTCTTAAGGTACTCCACTTCGAATTTTGTAAACTCCGATTTAATTGAGTTTGAGTTTTTAGGAACAACAGGTTCAGCTATGATCCCATCATATGACGATGGCGAAGAAATTCAATATTATGTTTTCTCAACAGTTTTTGATGAGCCTCTTTATTATGATATTCAAACTATTAAGTACAATAATAATTATGGAGACTACTTCAGTTATTTGGTTGGTGATACAATATCATGTGGTACAGATCTTTCACTTATTTCCACAGAACCGGTTTTTCCCATTGAGCAGTCCGATGTTCTAATTACTTTCAATGCCGAACTTGGGAATGGTGGACTTGCAGGTTACAATGATACAGTGTATGCTCATACTGGGGTAATTACAAGTGAAAGCACTGGTTCATCCGATTGGAAGTACGTTAAAACAGAATGGGGAGAAAACACACCCGACACAAAGTTAACTTTAATTGATAGTAATCTTTATCAGCTTTACATACCAAATATTAGAGCTTACTATGATATTCCTTTGGGAGAAGAAATATTGGAAATGGCTTTTGTTTTCAGGAGTTATGAACCAATAAACGGGAATTCATATTTGGAAGCAAAAACGTCAGAAAACAGTGATATTTTCGTTGATATATATGCAGAAGAACTAAATGTAAAGATAACTTACCCAACCGTTAGGGATAATATGTTTGATCCAAATGAGCTTGTTCCTGTTTGTGCAACTTCACTACAATCACCAACTGGAGTTGGAGTATTTCTTGATGGAGATTTTTTAGGCGCCTCTTTAGAAGGAAGTAATAGTGCGGTAACAGGTTTCTTAACATCAGATTATGAGCCTGGGGTTCACTGGCTTGAAGCACGTGCCGGTGGTAATACTTTTGTTTATGATTCGTTACAGATTTACATTCGTGGTGAAGTTCCTGTTGCTGATTTGCCAGATGGAGCTGAACCAGGAATAAACTATGTGAATGATAATACGGTTACGCTTGTATTACACGATCCTGCAAAACTTAAAGAATACGCGTTTATTATTGGTGATTTCAACAACTGGAGCGTAAACGACGATTCGTATATGAATAGAACTCCAAACGGTGATTATTACTGGATAACCATTAGCGGATTAAATCCCGGTGAAGAATATGCTTACCAATATTACATTGATGGTGAGATAAAACTTGCTGACCCATATTGTGATAAGGTACTCGACCCTTGGAACGATAAGTGGATTCCTGAGGAAAATTATCCAAACCTAAAGGAATATCCCTTCGATTTAACAACCGGAATAGTTAGTGTTTTTGAAACAGGAAAACAACCATTTAATTGGGTGATTGAAGATTTTACACCGGTAGCTGTGCACGAAACTCAATCCGATCTAATAATATATGAATTGCTGATTCGTGATTTTGTTGCAGATAGAAGAATAGCTTCAGTAACGGACTCATTGGATTATCTCAGTAGCCTGGGTATTAATGCTATCGAGCTTATGCCAATAAATGAATTTGAAGGTAATGATAGTTGGGGATACAATCCTTCCTTTTATTTTGCAACCGACAAAGCCTATGGTACAACTAATGAGTACAAAGCTTTTATTGATGCATGTCATGAGCGTGATATAGCTGTTATACTTGATGTTGTGTTAAATCATTCATTTAGTCAATCTCCATTGGTACAGATGTATTGGGATGGACAAAATAACATGCCAACACCTCAAAACCCTTGGTATAATCAAACTGCCACACACCCCTTAAGTCCGGGTTACGATTTTAATCACGAAAGTCAGGCTACCAAAGAATTTACCAAAAAGTTTTTTAGTTTCTGGGTTGAAGAATTTAAGGTTGATGGTTTTCGACTGGATCTATCAAAAGGTTTCACACAAACCTACACAGGTCAGGACATTGGTGCATGGAGCCAATATGATCAATCGAGGATAAACATACTTACTGATTATTATAATTCAATAAAAGAAACAGATCCTGATACATATGTTATATTAGAGCATTTGGCAAACAATGATGAGGAAGTTGTATTGGCTAATAGCGGGATGATGCTTTGGGCAAATATGTCTGAACAGTTTAATCAAAATACCATGGGTTGGAACGATAACTCAGATTTTTCATGGGCATATTACAATGAGCGCGGGTTTACATATCCAAATCTGATCCCATACATGGAAAGCCATGACGAAGAGCGTCTTATGTACAAAAACCTTATGTGGGGTAATACCAGTGGTGATTACAATATTAAGGATACAACAACTGCTTTAAGCAGAATATCAGCTATAATACCAATGTACTTTATGGTTCCCGGACCAAAAATGATTTGGCAATTTGGTGAACTTGGCTATGATTACAGTATTAATTATTGTAATGATGGAACAATTAGTGAGGACTGTCGTACCCAAAGCAAACCAGTTAAATGGGATTATTGGAATAATGTTAACCGACAAGAGGTATATCAGGTACTATCGGGGATGGCCATACTTAAAACTGGTCAGGAAGCCTTCAAATCTGGAAATTTCACTTCAGATTTATCGAGCCTAATTAAAAAATCATGGTTAACACATTCTTCCTTAAATGTATGTGTAGGCGGCAATTTTGATGTAGTTGGTCATACAACAAATCCAGGTTTCCAACACACAGGAACATGGTACAACTATTTCTCCGGAGAAAGCTTTGATGTAAGCAATTCATCAAACCATACTGTAAACCTTGCAGCTGGAGAATATTATGTTTATACCGATAAAAAACTCGAAAGGCCTTTCGTTAATTTGGATATTGATGTACGCTGGAGTGAAACCGGAAACCCAGTAAATGGAGCAAGAGTTACAGTATTGTTGTTGGGAAGTAAAGTAACCGGAGTTGATGGTATAGCCAATTTTATGGCTGCATCAAATAGTGATTACGAATATGTAGTTGCAGTGGCAGGCCATGATGATAGTAATGGTACTATTTCGCTTGCAGAAGATAATATTACAATTATAATTGAAATTGATGGTGCTGATGGAATTAATGAGAATACTGATAACAGGATAAGAGTTTATCCAAATCCTGCACAGAAACAAATTACAATAGATACTGATAACACCTACAAATTACGGTTTATATCTTTAAGCGGAAAGACACTAAAGGAAATAAACACAGTAAACCACAAAGAAATCATTAACACAAGTAGCTTTGAACCTGGTATCTACATACTAAGGTTCTCAAATAAAAGTATAATACTCAATAAAAAATTGATAATTAATTAATGTACTTACTGAAATTGCTGATATGTCAATTATAATGTTTAGAGATTGCTTATTCCTCGTACCTCGTCATCGCAATGACGTCACTGCGAGGAAGAATGACGAAGCAGTCTCATCAATAGTTGATACATGAATAGATACTTGAAACTTAAAGGTTAATTCAAATTTTTAATAAATAATTGAAAATAAATATAAATAATTCTTATTTTTAGAGCTCAATTTCACCAATTGACTTAGACTTAAGAAAAAAACTTAAATTTTATGATATGAAGAAGGCAATTACAATATTAAGTATTTTAATTTTAATAACAGACTTATCCCTATTCTCGCAAATACAGACTAATATGTACTATAGAGGTGAAATGAATGCCTGGGGATCAACATCAATGACATTTAGGGATCTTGGAACTGATAGTTGGATTGTATCAATTCAGTCTGATGGAGATGATGGCACTTCTCAATTCAAATTCGATAACACTACCAATTGGAGTGGATCAAATTGGGGAAGAGGAAGTACTGTTAATATAAATACTTACGACATATGGTATGGGAATGGCGCAGATGGTGATTTTAATGAAGCAGATACCAAGTATTACACTTTTACTATTAAGGATGTTGCTAGTGGAAACACAAATGGACTTGTGATGGAAACAAGTGGAAATCCCATTTCAATTTCAAATGTAAGCCAAGTTGGTATAGCTAATGATGTATCTTTTTATGCATCAACAGCTACTCAAACTGTAAACATAACATTGTCAGGACCAAAATCAAGTGAAGAGAAAGTATATGTAAGGTATTCAACTGATGGGTTTACAAATGATGGATGGGTTGAAGCATCAGGGTCAGGTACGTCATATTCAGCAAACATACCTACACAAAGTATTGGAGCCACAGTTGAATATTATGTATTAACAACCACTTTGACATCTACCGGCAGTGGTGACTTAGATAATCATCCTGACCTGTGCACTATCAACTTCAACAATAATTCAGGATCAAACTACTCATATATTATTGGACGTGCAACAACACAAGCTGGAGATTGGAATACAACATCAACATGGTTAGATGGAGCTGTTCCTTCGGGTAGTACTGATGATGTAATTATTACAAATGATGTTACAATTGATGAGGTTGGTGCTACAGATGCCGAATGTGACGATTTATCTATTGCCAGTGGTGCAACATTAACACTTGATAATTCTGGAGCAATCAAGCACACAATTCATGGAACGGTTGTAGTTTTTGGCAATACAGTAATTAGGGATGGTAGCTTCTTTGATATTACTAAAAAACTCAAGATAAAAACATCCGGTGATTTAGAAATACAACCAGGTGGTGAATTAACTGTAGATGGTACAACATCAGTCGAAGGATCTGGAACTCTTACCATCCTATCAACCTCAAGCGGTACTGGATCTTTTATTCCAGTTGGAACAGTTACAGGAGACGTTACTGTACAACGTTACCTAACACAAGATAGATGGCATTATATCTCAGAACCTGTAAACGACACAAGAGTATTTAATGAGTTTCTAGGTCTAACAAGTGGGGCCAACAATGATCAATTTTATTGGTGGGACGAAGATGCAACTGGTTCCGGAACTTCTGGTACTGGCATTTGGTTTGATATATTAAATAGTCCAACGGGTATATCCTATACAGTTAATAGCTTTATTCCGGCTCAGGGTTATGCTATTAACTATTCTTCTTCTGAAAAAACTATTAGCTTTCTTGGAGCTCCATTTACGGAATCTAAAAACCTCACCATTACCCTAACCACTGGAAGTTCAGGTGAAGGATCAAATATGGTTGGAAATCCTTTTAGCTCCGACATTGCGATAAACAACCTTGCGGATGGAACGAATAATTTTATTGTTCAAAATGCGGCTGCAATGGACGATACTTATGGAGCAGTATATATTTGGAATGAACAAGCAGGTTGGGATGGAAGCAGCATTGAGGACTATGATGAAATTACAATCGGTTCTGCAGCCTCGTTCCTACAACCTGGGCAAGCTTTTATGGTTGTGGCAGCAAGCAATACAAGTATTAATTTCAATACAAATATCCGCAAACATGGTGATGCAACTTTTAATAAAAACCATGCTAATTATAACGGGTCATATATTGAACTTTTTGCTAAAAACTCACATAATCAAGGAAACAAAACTACTATCACCTTTATACCTGATATGACTATTGGTCTTGACCCTTCCTATGATGCAGGAAAACTTAAAGGCAATCCCAATCTGGCACTATATACCAGATTAGTAGAAGACATTGGGGTTGACTTTGGTACCCAGGCTCTTCCCGACAATAATATCCAATCGTATATAATCCCTATTGGAATTGATGTTGCCGATCCTATCTCAATTGAATTTAACTTAAATCACAAGGCCATGGATCAATACCCAATATTCCTCGAAGATAGACAGGAAAAGACATTTACAAACTTAAAGGAAGAATCCTATAGCACACTTGTTTCTCAAAGTGGCATAGGTAGATTTTTCTTGCACTTTAGAGATGTGACTGATATTTATGAAAGCAATGATATCAACAACCTGAAAGCTTACTCAATTAATAATGACGTTGTTATTATCAATCCAGAGATGAAAAAAGGCCAAATAAATATTGTTGACCTAGGTGGAAAACTAATATCATCTCGGATTCTGAATGGTGATTCTAAACAAGAAATATCCATTAATACAAATGCCGGTTTATATCTTGTTAATATTATTACAGATGAAGGAATCAATATATCTTATAAAGTAATTATCAGCAATTAGTAAACTGGGAAAAACACACTATCATGAAAAAGATATCAATTATATTAGCAGCAGTACTAGGACTTACCATTAGCTCAGCAACGTATGCACAGGCACCTCCTCCTCCTCCTCCTGATCATGGATCAACCGGCAACCAAAATGGTGGTAATGCACCAATTGGAAGTGGTTTATTAATATTATTAGGGCTTGGAGCCGCATATGGTGGAAAAAAACTATACGATGCCAGGAAAGAGACTCTTGAGGAATAGCTCTGCCTGTTATTCATGATTTCATTTGATTCTTGTTTGTTACTTGAATCAATAATATTGTTCGCAATCCCATTTAACTATCAAAGGAATATTGCTTTGTGGTTATATGGGATTTTTTTGTCAAACCACTATCAGCATTTAACAAAGTGCTATATACATCTGTCTTTCTAATATGCAAAATAAGCATTCCAATTATCTTTACAATTCCTTCGAGTAGTTACTTGCATATAAATTTCATAAAACAAACTCGCCCAATTACTTGAAATAGCAATAGTTAATACTTATCTTTGAAGCAACTATCAGATTTAAGATTGCTTAACCTTAACTATAACTAAGAATAATGAAAAAGCTATTACTATTCCTTCATGTTTTTCTAATGTTATCATCAAATTCATTTTGCCAATATGTTGGCTATGCTCATCAAGCATGTGGGGATATACATATTGATGCATGGTGGCTTACAAAAGGAGGATGGACCTCTGAAACGAAGGATTGTCTTGAAGGAGATATTAATATGACCCAAGGCATTGGTGTATATACTATTCATAAAGAGCATAATATGTCTGATGGAGAATGGACAATAATTCCTGCATCAGGATATGTTGCCAATCCATCCTCTGGTGTACTTGATGGACCTTTTACAATATCAACATCACCAACAGTTACAACATCAACTATTTCATCAATAGATGATATATCTGCATCCTCAGGTGGGAATGTTACCAGCGATGGTTATTCAACAATTACAGCACGTGGAGTTTGCTGGAGTACAAGTACAAATCCAACAATTGCTAATAGTAATACTACTGAAACAGGCACTACAGGTGCTTTTACTTCAGAACTATCAGGATTATGTTCAAATACAACTTACTATGTAAGAGCATATGCCACTAATAGTGTTGGAACAAGCTATGGTGATAACAATAGTTTTACAACGAATATATCAACAGCTGGCAATGCACTAGATTTTGATGGAGTTGATGATTATATTGATGTTGGTATTGGACCCACAAGTATTAAAACAGTTGAATTCTGGGTAAATCCCTCATCTACCACAGAGTACTATATCGACCTAAATGGAACCGAATATATATCATCAAGCACGGGTACCATCTCCGCTTCTGGATTCACTTCACCAACTATCAGGGTAAACGGAGTTGAAAGCACAACAATTGTATCGGGAAGTTGGCAACATATTTCAATTACAACATCCACAGGTATTAATGCAACTGATTTGGATATTGGCAGAGTAGAAACTCAGGAAGAATTTGAAGGTAAAATTGATGAAGTAAGACTGTGGGATGATGTAAGAACTGTAACAGAAATTATTTCCAACATGTGTAAAACTCTTAAAGGTAGTGAATCAAACCTTGTAGCCTACTACCGTAGAATGAGTCAAGTGGTACGGAACTATCTAATATAACAGGTAATGGATACTCAGGAACATTAACAAATATGGATGATCCTGGCGACTGGGTTAGCTCAACAGCATTCAACACATGGTTAAATGTTGCAAATACATCCTGGACGACAACCACAAATTGGTCGGCAGGTAGCGTACCTACATTAAACGACAACGTAGGAATTCCGGATTATGGTAGCAGTCATCCTGCAATTACAACCACCATAACCTGTAACAATCTCGTAATTGAAGAAGGCGTTTCATTAACCTTCGATTATAATGGTTCACATACAATACATGGTAATGTGTATAATATTGGCACTACAAACCTAAATGCAAATACAAACCTAACCATAACAGGTACACTTTATATGCTTCACAACTCAATATTTAACATTAAACCAAAAGCAGCTTTAACAGTTGATACTGATTTATATACTTCAATATGGGGACTTACAGGGACATTAACCCTCGAAAGTACAACAGATGGAACCGGATCTCTAATTGTTGAAGGTTCTACCACAGGAAATGTGGCTGTTAAAAGATACATTAGTGGTCATAATGATGTTACATCCTCAGGTTGGCACCTAATATCTTCACCAGTCCAAAACCAAAATATCAGCACTAATTTTGTAAATGTAAATGCAACACCAATTAGCTCTTCTGTTGATTTCTATCGTTGGCAGGAAACCGAAGGACTTTGGATAAACATAAAAGCCGAAAATGGTAATTACAATCAGGGTAGTACTGCATTAAACTTTTCGAATGATGCAAATCCACAATTTGAAGCAGGTATGGGTTATCTAATTTCATACCAATCAACTCAAACTAGTACTTTTGACAATTCACTACTATCATCCAATGTAAATATTACCGGACTTACTAATACCGATGGTAAAAATTATAATGGTTGGCATTTGCTGGGTAACCCATTCACAAGTGCGTTAGATTTTAACACAGGCTCATGGAACAAAGATGAGAGCATTGGAACATATGCCCAGGTTTGGAACGAATCATCTGCCAGTTATAAAGTACTCAGAGGTGAACAGCACATTCCTTCTATGAATGGTTTTATGGTATATACCTCTGCAAATGGTGGATCATTAACTATTCCGCGTGATGCACAAGTGCATAGTGACAGTAATTGGTATAAATCTAATGAAGACACAAGTATTATTATTACAGTATCTGATATGGAAACTGGTTTCTATCAGGAAACCATAATCAATTCAGATCCAAACTCTACGAATAATTTTGATCATGAATTTGACTCATACTTTATAGCTGGATTTGCTCCCCAGTTTTATTCCTTTCTAAATAATAATTTTTATGCACTTAATTGTATACCTATTATTGATGAAAGTACAATAATACCACTAGGGTTTAGGAAAAATAATTCTAACAGTTTTAAACTTAAATTAACCCATAGTGATATTAATTACGACTTGTACATTAAGGATTTAAAGCTTAACACTTTGCATTCACTATCTTTTCACGATTCATACATATTTTCATCTGAAAATAATGATAGTCCCAATAGATTTGAGTTACTTTTCAGACCCGTATCAATCGATGAAGAAAAAGATCCAAAAGTATCTGTATGGTGTTATGGAACTGATATTAAGGTATTAAATCAAAGAACCGAATCTATAGAGGTTAATATTTGTAATATTCTCGGTCAAACAATTTATAAGCAGATTGCAACTAGTGGTAATAACAACATTGATGTAAAGAATCATAAGGGAATTGCATTTGTAACTATTACCAATACTGATAACCTGATACTCCTCAGCAAGAAAATAATTATCCAGTAGGCACTGCGTCAAATACTGTAAATAGTCTATTTTTGAAGAAAAAACAATGTTCGTCAAGAAGATTATCATTTTAATATTCTTTTACTTTTTTTCGATCTTAACCACTTTTTCACAATACAAAGTCACTCCCAATTGTCTCAATACATGGGATGCAATAATCGATCTTCGTTTTGAGGATGCTGATTCGTTAATTGAAAATGAGTTGGCAACCAACCCTACTAATTATTATGCCCATTACTTGGCTCAAACAGCCGATGCTTTCCAATTTATGATAGATATGTCGGATAGCACCTACAAAGAAATCATAGATAAGTATGAAACACGAATGGAGCTTCTTGACGGAGAAGATGAAGAGTCACCTTATTATTTAGCATGCAGAGCAGAGCTACAACTCCAGATGGGCATGTTTAATATAATATATGGAGACAGGCTAACAGGATTGCGTAAGGCATATGGAGCTTACAAAAAAACATATAAAAATATTGATAAATATCCCGATTTTAATCAAAGCTACAAACTTGATGGCATTTTTAATGTAGCCATATCCAATATGCCACCATTTGTTAACTGGGCAATTACTTCTTTTGGAGTATCAGGCAGCTATGATAAGGGATACGAAATACTGAGGAACTATTTTATAAATTGCAAACATACCAATGGGCTTGGCACTGAAGCAGCTCTATATAACATTCTTGCCTTTAAATTAAACAAGGATCCTTATGGTGCATACACCTTTATAAATTCGCTTGATTCCAATTATTTTAAGTATAATTTATTAAAGTATTTCAAGGCTAATGTTGCATATCGCACAGGCAAAAACGAAGAGGCACTTGAAGAATTATCAACTTTTAAGAGAGATGATTTGGAATTCAATGGCTACAACTATCTCTTAGGGAAGATCTTGCTCAGGAAACTGGATAGCAATTCAATACATCACTTGAAGAAGTTTCTTAAAAATCAAAAAGAGAAACAATATCATAAGGAGATAAACTATGCAATCGCAATGGCCTACCTTATAGCTGGAAATATTAAACAAACTAAACACCATAGATTGCTGGCATGTGAAACTGGAAATGAAATAACCGAGCGTGATCGTGAAGCAATGTGTGATTGTAATTTGGATTATTTTCCTGATAAAAACTTGGTAAAGGCCAAACTTTTATTGGATGGTGGTTACTTAAATAAAGCTAACTTATATCTTGAGATGTTTAATTCCGTTCAACATGACAAAAGTGATAACTCCCCTTATTATCTTGAATACCTTCTGCTTAAAGGAAGACTCGAATTCCGAAGAGGAAATACCAATGAGGCCGTATCTTTAATGAGCAAGGTTATTACATATGGGGAAAATGTAGACTACTATTTTGCATCAGAAGCTGCCTTGTATCTTGGATATATTTATGAAAAATCATATCCCCAAAAGGCTGTCACATATTTCAATTTAGCTCGAGAACTTTATCAATCTGGTTTTTATGAATACATAGATGAAATATCAAAAAAGAAAATCAAAAGTTTAAGCACCTAACTCATATACTCATCCAACTCCATCCACCGCATAGTTTTATTGTCAATTAACTCAATTAACTCCCCTACCCTTGTAGACATTTTTTCAAGCTCCTCATAATCAGCCTCCCCAGAACCAAGCTTTTCTTCCAAATCAACTTTCTCTTTTTCAAGGCTTTCAATATCGTTCATTAATAATTCATATTCTTTTTTCTCATGGAAGGTAAGCTTAGTTTTTTTACCAGGCTGTTTAACAATCTTTTTAACCTCCTTATTATCAGATAATTTTGCTCTTTCAACACGGTCCTTTTCATCCTTAAGAAACTTGTATTCAGTATAATTACTATGATAGTCTTTGATTTTACCATCGCCTTCAAACACAAATAAGTGATCAACGAGTTTATCTAAAAAATATCGATCATGTGAAACCAAAATTAAACACCCTTTAAATCCTTCGAGGAATTCCTCCAGTTTATTCAAAGTAATCAGATCCAGATCATTGGTTGGTTCATCAAGAATTAAAAAATTTGGATTACGTACCAATACTGTTAATAAATAAAGTCGTCTACGTTCGCCTCCACTCAATTTTGATACATAATCATTTTGCACCTTTGGAGGAAACATAAAATGTTGTAAAAACTGGGAGGCTGTTAAACTATTTCCTTTACCGGTGGGTATAATTTCAGCAATCTCTTTCACTACTTCAAGCACAGTTTGGGATTCATTTATTGTAATTCCTTCCTGCTTATAATAGCCATATACAATTGTTTCACCAGAAATAATATTTCCCTTATCAGGTTGTTGATCCTGTATTATTAAGTTTAAAAAACTTGATTTACCGGCTCCATTTTTCCCAACAAAACCAATCCTTTCTCCTTTTTTAAACATGTAATCAAATCCATCGAGTATTATTGTATCACCATAACGTTTACTAACATTATCCATTTCCAGGATTTTACCCCCAACTCTCGACATTTGAACACCCAATTTAAGTTCATCTTGCACAACACCACTATTGGCTTTGTCCTTTGTTCTATGAAAACTATCTATACGTGCTTTGGATTTTGTAGTTCGGGCTTTTGGCATCCTTCTAATCCAATCAAGTTCCTTCTTCATTAGCTTTTTAGCCTTGTCAATCTCAACTCGACTAACTTCTTCCCGCTCTGATTTTTTCTCAAGATAATAACTATAGTTACCCTTGTGATAATATAGTTTACCCTCACTAATTTCGATTATATGATTACAAATTCTATCCAAAAAATATCGATCATGTGTTACCATCAACAAAGTTATGGCAGTGTTTTGCAAATGTTTCTCAAGCCATTCAATCATATCAATATCCAAGTGATTTGTGGGCTCGTCAAGCAAAAGAATATCAGGGTTATCAAGTAATGCCAAAGCCAGAGATAGTCTCTTTATTTGACCACCTGATAAAGTTCCTATTTTTTGGTCAAGATTAACAATATTAAACCTTTCCAGTATTTGTTTCAATCGTCTTTCATAATCCCAGGCATTACTAATATCCATCTGAGCAGTTGCTTCTTCGAGCAAACGTTGGTTTTCATTTGAGTTACTTGTCGACTGCCTTAATACAGCATTTTCATAGTCGTTAATAACCTCAACCAAACCAGTATCAGCAGAGTTTATTACCTCAAGTACAGTCAAGTCCTCATCATAGTTAGGCTCCTGTGAAAGCATTGATATATTAATTTCCGATCTGGTTGAAACAGTTCCTGTATCACTAACTTCACTCCCTGTTAGTATTTTTAGCAAAGTGGATTTACCGGTTCCATTATTTGCAACCAGAGCAACCTTGTCTCCTTTGTTTAAACCAAAACTTATGTTCTCGAATAAAGTTTTTTCACCATAACTTTTCGAGATATTTTCAACTGATAAATAATTCATTAATAATCGTTGTTAAGTAGTGCAATGCAAAAGTAGACTATTTAAGATTGTGGAAAATGAGTCAGGAGTAAGATTGAAATTTTGATAAACTAAATCCAACAATATCAAATAAACAATAATATACTAATTTTGCATGCTAAATCAAGTTTGAAATGAACGACTTTAAGGATTTTTTTTATTTGGGAAAGGTTATTAAACTACATGGATATGAGGGTAAACTTTCGATTTATCTTGACACTAATAAACCTAATGATTATATCAATCTTGATTTGGTTCACATGAATATTGGCGGTAGCCTTGTACCATATTTCATCGAAGAATTAAGTTTACTTAATAATAAAGCTGTTGTTAGGTTTATGGATATTGATACAATTGATAAAGCTGAAGAGCTCGTAAATAAAGAATTCTATCTACCAATGTCGATGTTACCAAAACTTTCGGGTAATAAATTCTATTATCATGAAGTTCCTGGAATGTTGGTGGTTGATGAAAACTTTGGTGAAATTGGAGCAATAAGCAAAGTATTAGAATACCCAAATACTGCAGTACTTCAGGTTTTTTATGAAAACAAGGAAGTACTTATTCCAATTAGTGATGAGATCATCAAAAAGGTGGATAGAGGAGAAAGTAAGATTTTTGTAAATTCACCCGAAGGATTGCTTGATATATATATTAACGATATATAGTTATCTTTTTGATCACAATCTACCTATAGATGAAACCATTTCATTTTAAGCAATTTAGCATACGGCATCACAAGTCTACCATGAAAGTTGGAACCGACGCAATATTGTTAAGCGCATGGGCAAATGTACTAGGAGCAAACACAATACTAGATATTGGAACTGGATGTGGTGTTATTGCTTTGATTATGGCTGCCAGAACAAACGCTAAAGTTGATGCCATTGAGCTAGATGAAATATCGGCAAATGAAGCAAAGTCCAACTTTAAGAATTCTTTATACAAAAACAGATTAAAGATTATTAATAAAGATTTCAATGAATTTGCCATAGCAACTAAAAATAAGTATGATCTTATAATATCGAACCCCCCATTTTTTACAAACGATTTATTACCAGATTTAGAATCACGCATGAATGCCAGGCATACTACTAGCCTAAGCCATTATAAACTTATAAAAGGAGTAATTTCATTGCTAAACGAAAACGGAAAGTTTTGTCTTGTACTCCCCTATGATATTGCTGTTGAGTTTATTAAAATCTCTATAAACCACAAACTCCATTTGTGCAAAAAACAAATTGTATATCCTAAGCCTGATTCTAGACCCAATAGAATTAACATGGAATTTAAGCTGAAAAAATCTTCAGATATATATAAAGAGGAAATTGTAATCAGAGATATTAATAACGAGCATTCGGCACAATACAAGAACTATACAAAAGATTACCTAATATATAGTTAGTTTGGGTTAGGATCGTTTTTTAGCAACATATTTGCTTATTATCATTGCTATAATAACCGTTAGATAAATTTGTCCACTTGCTCCTATAAAGATGCTAACAGAACGTGCTATTACACTTGAAGGTACTATTTCCCCATAACCAATGGTAGTAAGGGTTATAAAACTATAATAAATTAACGAACTAAACCTGGCCTCATCAACCGGAATTGATATTGCATTTTCGTTAAACAATAACAAAATGCCATTCATTAATACTCCAATAATACCAATAAGTAAATAGCCACTAATAGCCTGAAAGACAACAGCTATTGACACATTTTTATGTTGAGCAATGTGTTTAATTAGGATTCCAGTTGCTATTGTAAATGTAATTGCACTCACAGAAAAAATTATGGCCATTAAGTATTTGTCTTGTACAAAAACTATCAGCAAATTTGCTATTATCGCCAAAATCACAAGATATTGCATCCATTTTGACTTACTTTCGATTATTGAAAATATTGAAAGAAGCACCAGAGTATAGGCCACAGTAACAAAAAAATCATGAATAAATTCATTATCAAGAATTGGAAAAATAAATACAAATGATATAATTGATAATAGCAAAAAAATACTGTTATCAATGCCAAATATCTGTCCTGGTTTTAATATCATAACTTAACTCATTTATCAACAAATATAATCATAAACTTTTTTATAAAAATCTTATGTAATTCTGTTCAAAATAGGTGTTTTATTCTATTCATGAATCGTCAATTAAACTGAAATAAAACAGTTCCTGAAGAAAAGTAGAAATTCTTATTATTAGAATAATGTAGGTAATAGGCTGTTTTATGTGTGAGACAGCCTATTTTTTTTCAGAGATTAAGTCCCTATAAGCTTTCTCTCCTGCCCAATTCCAGTCTTGCCAACCTCTTTTGGGCCAATTCTGAACAAATTCTTTTTTCTTTCTTTGAATATTACCATGATATGTTAGACTTGGGAGATATTGATCGGTAAATGGAAACTCTCTTTTCTGATGTTCATCAATAACTTCTAATTCTTCAATTGATTTATCAAGATATGGCAATGCATTATCACTTAATTGCCACAAAAAGTTATAATGTATAAATGAACTACTTGAATGGCTGAAATTATATTTTGCAATAATTACATCCCAATTAAAAAATGCCATAATAACCAAGATTATATATGCAGCAAGTGAATTCTTGCTAAATAAGTAGTAGGTACTCTTTTTGTTCTTAACCTTTATTGCAACAGTAAAAATACTATATAAAGTAAGCAAAAGGAAAAAGATTACTCCAATTCGCAGATATGCAAGTGAGAAAAAATTAATATACCAGTAGTTTCTTATTCCCACAGAAACAGTAAGTATGGCGTTTTGGAATAGCCATATATAAACAAGATACTTAAGTATAAGGTTATCTTTCAGAAAGTTGATCTTACCTTTGAAATAATAAATGCAAATACCCAGAGATATTAATATTGATAATATTAATAGATAGGTTCCTTCGTGAACAAATTGCTTTAGATATTCACCATCCCATGTAAAATTAAACCATACCCACCATATATCGATTGAGTTAATAGTTAGGATTAGCACATTCAATAATGAAAAAAGAAGAATTGCAGACTTATACTGAACTACCACTCTATCATACTTACCAGCTTCAAGAGTATCCAGGTTTTCTTCTTTTAAGTTATAAGAACTTTTTGTTTCAAGATTTTTGATCTCTTCATTGGCTTCTCCAAGAATAAAGTTATTAGCAATTAGAAATCCCAGAATCATAGTTCCAATTAGAGCTATCTCAATATGTTCAAACAACCATGTGAAAAATGCATCAATTGCATCAAATACTGACTGTAGTAATCCTTCAAATACCGGGTTAGCAGCTTTGTAAATAATTATAAATATAACCAAAACAACAATGGGTATAAAAATGATTTTGATGATATTTTTAATCCTATTGGCTTTTGAAGACTTACTTAGTAACTCACTTATTAGCACACCAAAACTATATTGTGAATAGAAAAAATTAATAACCGAAAGTAAAGAGTTATAAATCAGGTTTCTTATGTTAGGCAATAGAGTAATCCCGGCAAATAAAAAGAGTGAAACAATATTAATTGCGATTGCAAAATCTGATCCAACAATAACTACGAACAATGCAGTTAGAATTGTACCGGCAAAGACTATCAGATTTAATGTTCCTTTAAATTTTAATCTACCAGAGAAGTACATACCTCCCATCAATAGTATATTAAATATCAGCAAATTAACACCAACTCCATGATTATAAAACAAATAAGGAAATACAACGGTTAAAGAAAGTACAGCAATAAATTTAATCAGGTTCATATGGTTTATGTTTTGGATAAAACGAACCACATTCGATTATATTATTTATTGCCAATCATGAATATAGATAAACAACTTCCCAATAAAAAGAGATTACGGCCTTATGGTTAAGTAACCCGGGTATTCCCTAATGTTATTACCTGATCTATAATAGGGCTTAACCTTTAACATAATATCAAGTTTCTGGAGCTTCTCTTTATTATCCATATCCGTCACCAAATCAAGTATTGACTGTAGATTTTCTGAGGCAAGTAATTTAAGTAAATCAAACTCAACATTTACTATGAAAGAGGTTTGCTGACCTGGCAAAACCTCAACATATTTGTTTAATTTACCACTACCATATTGCTCATCTTTCAAATACAATTGCCAATCTAAACCAGAGATGGCAGCCTTTGAACTATTACTATTTTTTGCATTTATTTCAACTGTTAAGTTGGCAGGTAGCTTACCTGACATCAACTGCTGACCCAATGAAACCATCTGAGTAAAACCAACATCGCTTACACTATTATATTTGGAAAAATCAAATCCTCCAAGTCTGTTAATTTTAACTCTTTTAACAGAAAAATCACAGTTGGCAAACTGTTTAACTTCGTTCATCTGCTCAAGTACATCACATGATGAAACCAAAATTGTTACTATTGATAGTAATGCAATTAATCTCTTCATAGTATTAAATCTTTGCTTGTCTTTTTCTATCGTGCTCGCTAAGCAATATTTTTCTCAACCTTAAAGTACGAGGAGTAATTTCAAGATATTCATCATTTCTAATTATCTCCATATATTCTTCAAGCGAGAATTTAATTGGAGGTGGGATTAGAACTTTATCATCAGATCCTGATGATCGCATATTAGAAAGTTTCTTGGTTTTATTTACATTAACAACCAAGTCTCCGGCACGATTATTCTCACCAATCACCTGACCTGCATACACTTCTACGTTTGTATTTATGTAAAACTTACCTCTATCAATTAGTTTAAAAATAGCAAATGGTATTGCTGTGCCTGTTTCCATTGATATTAATGCACCATTATTACGAGCTTTAATTTCTCCTTTCCATGGTTCAAAACAATCAAAACGATGTGCAATAATTGCCTCGCCTTCGGTGGCTGTAAGAATACTATTTCTCAAACCAATTATTCCTCGAGATGGCATTTTAAACTCAAGCATCATCCGGTCATTCTTAGGCTCCATTGATAGAAACTCTCCTTTTCGAAGTGTTACAATATCAATAACTTTACCCGAGAAATCTTCGGGAACAAGCACTGTTAATGTTTCAATTGGTTCATGTTTTACACTATCAATCTCCTTAATAATAACCTTGGGTTGTCCAAGTTGAAATTCATATCCTTCGCGTCGCATTGTCTCGACAAGGATGGATAAATGAAGTATCCCTCTTCCAAATACCTGATATGAATCTGATGAATTGGTTTCTTCAACTCTCAAAGCAAGGTTTTTCTCAATTTCAAGATAAAGTCTGTCGCGAAGATGTCTTGAGGTAACATATTTACCTTCCTTACCAAAGAAAGGAGAATTGTTTATTGTAAAAACCATACTCATTGTAGGTTCATCAATTTTAATTGCTGGCATTCCTTCGGGATTTTCAATATCTGCAACTGTATCGCCTATTTCAAATTCTTCAAGACCCATAATAGCAACTATATCACCAGCGTTAATATCATCCTTACGCTTTTCCTTTCCCAGACCTTCAAAAGTATATAGTTCTTTTATTTTTTGCTTTATTATATTTCCATCTCGTTTTACCAATGAAACAGGCATCCCCATACGAATGGTTCCCCTCTCCAATTTACCAACTGCTATTCTACCAACGTAGGAGGAGTAATCCATTGATGTAATTTGCATTTGAGGAGTACCCGATTTAAATTCTGCTGGAGGAATATGCTCAATAATCTGATCAAGTAAAAAGGCAACATTATCGGTTTCATTCTGCCAGTCATCCGACATCCAACCATTTTTTGATGAACCATAAACCACAGGAAAATCAAGTTGGTCTTCGGTTGCTCCAAGATTAAACATAAGATCAAATACAGCTTCATAAACCTCATCGGGACGACAGTTTGGTTTATCAACTTTGTTGATAACAACAATTGGTTTTAATCCAAGATCAATAGCTTTTTGCAGTACAAATCTTGTTTGTGGCATTGGGCCCTCAAATGCATCAACAAGAAGGATAACACCATCAGCCATATTTAGCACACGCTCTACCTCTCCACCAAAATCAGAGTGACCTGGAGTATCAATGATATTTATTTTAACATCCTTATATCTAACCGATACATTTTTTGAAAGTATTGTGATACCTCGCTCTCGTTCAAGATCATTACTATCGAGTATTAAGTCACCAACATCTTCGTTTTCTCTAAAAAGCTTAACTTGATGTAACATCCTATCAACCAGCGTAGTTTTTCCGTGGTCAACGTGGGCAATAATTGCTATATTTCTGATATTCTGCATTATAATCTATTTACAAATTTGGGCTGCAAAAGTACTCTTTATTTAGATTAGATGAATAGTTGACAATATCAAATGTTATATAATAACAATTGACCAACTAACCTAAATATTTAGATACTACATCTATAAATTCTTCGGGACAATCCATATGAATTGAATGGGCAGCATCTTTGATTAATGTGAACTCCTGATTAGGTATTGCATTGAAAAGTTCTTTGGTTTCTTTTCGTGGAAACAACAAGTCGGATTCGCCATACATTATCATTGCTTCTGCAGAAATTAATGGCAAACTGTTAGTGCAATTAAATTCAGATAAGGCCTGAACCTGATTTTCAAATGAATTATTAGATTGTGCATATCTGTATCTAACAGCCATATTTACCGCTTGATCAAGCATAACTTCATCATTAAAAAATGAAGGAGTAAAAATCCAATAGAACATATTTCTTATCCATAACTTCTTATCCATACCATTTTTTAGGAACACGACCCAATCCTTCAACATTTGGATATTTCGGTTATTCATAACAGGTGTTGTAGCTTCAAGAACTAGTTTATTAACAAACTCAGGATATCTAATTGATAAATCCATGGCAATCATACCACCCATCGAATGCCCAAGTAAATTAACTCTTGTATACCCAAGATGTTTAATTAACCCTATACAATCGTCAGACATATCTGAGATAGTAATTTTTGCATTGTCGTTTGTTGACCGTCCTACTCCCCTATTATCGAAAATTATTACTTTGTATCTTTTTGACAGACCAATAATAACGGGCAACCAACTAACTGAGTCTGAACCAAGTCCAGCAATCAAAACAAGAGGGTCACCTTTGCCATATTCTTCATAATAGATATCATTATTGTTTATATTTATCAAAGCCATATAATAGTTATTACAAGATGTTGTTTGCAAATTAGTATTTTTTTTAAAGCAAATAACAGCGGTAGTTATCTAAAAAAAATAATTTTGTTGTAGTTATTACATCTATAATCGAGTAAAGTCTATGTTATATGTCAAATAAAAAATCAAAGGCTGCCCGACTTTCTGTATTTTCAAATGCATTTCTAATCATAATGAATCTAACTGTAGGACTAATTAGTGGGTCGGTTAGTATTATATCAGAAGCCATACATACTTTTATTGACTTTTTGGCTGCAATAATGGCTTATTTTTCAGTTAAAATAGCCGATTCGCCCCCTGATGAAAGACATCCATATGGACATGGAAAGTTCGAGAATATAAGTGGAGTTGTAGAAGCCTTATTAATTTTTGTTGCTTCGGGATGGATTATCTATCACGCAATAGGAAGATTAACTTCGGAACAAGTTATTGACCATACAGGATTAACTCTTGGATTTATTGTCATGATGATTTCTGCTGCTATAGATTTAGTTGTTAGCAGACATCTGTATAAAGTTGCCAAAGAAACTGACTCAATTGCGCTTAAAGCAGATGCCTTACATTTAAGTGTTCATGTATACACATCATTTGGGATTGGTATAAGCTTAGCCGTTATTTACTTCACCGGGTGGCATTTTCTGGATCCTATTGCTGCCATAGTGGTTGCTGCATTTATACTAAAGGAAGCATTTGAGATACTTGTAGAAGCCTTTAAGCCTTTAATTGATAATGCCTTACCTGAAGAAGAAATTAAAACTATAGTAGATACCATTGATGAATTCAAATCTAGTGAAATGAAATACCATATGTTACGTACACGTAAAGCCGGATCGAATCGTGAGTTGGATTTCCACCTTGAAGTTCCTGGAAATATGACGGTTAAACAATCACATGATTTCTGTGACAGTATCGAAGAGAAGCTCAAAAACAAACTACCAAATTTGGAAATTACAATTCATGTTGAACCCATTGAAGAGAATTGATTAAGGTTTTTTGTATGAGTTGATCAGTACTACAATCACCTACTAATAATTCGAACAAAATTAGGTTGAACCCATTCAAATAAATCTGTTTCATACAAAAAATTTGATACTTCAAGAGTATTTAGAGTGCTCTTATTGGTTAGTTCAAAAATGTATACATCTGGCAAATATCTCATTCTATTTTGTTGTGAAAGATTTAGATTGTTGCATAAAGAAATCATTTTTTTTAAGTCATATTCATCATAGAGTTTCATCATTACTTCATTTGTATAAGCTAATTGAGATCCAGATTCAGAGAAATAAAAGGGGTTTGCGAAGACTATTGAACAATCTTCATTCAATCTATCCAATAGTTCGTACATTTCATAGTGTGGTACATATGCCTCAATCTTAACTGTAATGCATCTATTCCCCGATAACCCAGTCGTACTATGCAACTTAAAGACATCATAGTTTTTCAATACGCTCTCCTTTTGGCTTATGGTCATATCATCCCTAAACTTCAATAGTATTTTAGCATTACTCATTTCTTCTAAATAAACTTTGCCAATTGGAGTATGGTAAAACAAGTCTTGTGATTTGATTGTTGAAAAGCTAAGTAATATTACGATTAAATGTAAAATTGAATTTTTCATATTAGCTGTTTTAGTAGGTTATATATCGCTATTGGTGGAGATTCAGAGTTAATAGGACCGTTTTATGTTTGAAATACAATAATTAAACCAAAAAAAGAATAGTGGAGATAATAGTTCCAAATAATAGAATTGAATTTGTCACTAAAAAGTCTTCGTATATAAAAATGAGTTAATGTAATTACCTATTGACAATAAATATACTTCACCATCGTTTTTCATTAAAATAACCCGTCATAAACTTTTATGAAAACCATTGCCTTTGCTATGAAATTGAATTCGCCCTTGATTTATATTATTATGGTAATTAATTTGATGATAATTGCATCCTGTAATGAAAAGGACAATGAATCACCTTCTCCCTCTTTTTGCAAAATTGATTACCCAAAAAATAACCAAGAGATTGCCAAAGGTGATACAATTACCATTTCAGTTACTACAAACCTTGGCGAAAACATTATTTCTCAAATAATAGTTATAATTGATGATACTTTGAAAAACACCATTACAGATCCTCCCTATACTTATACTTGGGTAACAAACAATGAGATTGAGGGAAACCATTCAATTATGGCAATCTGTACCGACAATAATAATTACACTACCACAGATAAAATCGATGTATTAATTTCAGAAAATATCAAACCATTATATCCAATTTCAAACTTCTCGTACAACACAAATTGTGGAACTGCCCCAACCACCGTAAATTTTATTGATCGGTCGCTAAATAATCCAACACATTGGTATTGGGACTTTGGTGATGGCAGTTTGAGTACAATGCAAAACCCGACTCATACTTATACTGACGATGGTTATTATTCAGTCTCTCTAATTGTCAATAATGATATTGGTTCAGACACAACAACAAAAAATAAACTCATATATATTGGGAATGTTACTGATGGTTCTCCATGTCCGGAAACACCAATTATAACGGATGAGGATGGGAATAACTACAACACGGTTTTTATAGGAGGACAATGTTGGATGAAAGAAAATTTAAGAGTTGGTGATTTGATTCAAGGCAAATTTGAAATGAACAATGATGGGAATATCGAGAAGTATTGCTATGATAACCTTCAATCAAATTGTGATGAATATGGTGCTCTATATCAATGGGATGAAATAATGCAATATGCATATGGTGAAAATGCTCAGGGTATATGTCCGGATGGCTGGCATATACCAAGCGATGATGACTGGATTCAGCTTGAAATGCATCTTGGTATATCATATAACGATGTAATTAAAACTGGTTATCGCGGCACAAATGAAGGAAGAAAACTCAAATCTGAACAAGGATGGAATAGCAATGGAAATGGATCAAATGAAAGTAAATTTTCAGCACTTCCTGGAGGATATCACTATTCAAATGATAAAAACCTGTTTCGATATCTTCGATCAAATGGCAGTTGGTGGTCAAGTTCTAAGTTCAGCGATTCAAGAGCTTGGCGACGAGGCCTGTATGATGTAACACAAATGATCCGGCGAAATCATCATACAAAAACGGATGCATTAAGTGTACGCTGTATTAAGGATTAATACTACTACTAGAAAAGTAATCTAGTTTTTACCACTTACTTTCATACCATCTACATATGTAGCCACAACCTTTAATTCTGGAATTTTTACTTCATCAACTGTGAGCAAGTCATCCTCAAGAATCACAAAATCGGCAACTTTACCAACTTCAATACTGCCTTTAATATTTTCATCAAAACTACCTCTTGCTGGCCAAATTGTAATTGAACGCAATGCATCTTCACGACTTAATGCATTCTCCATTTGGAAACCTCCTTCGGGCCAATCCTCTAAATCCTTACGAGCAACAGCAGCATAGAATGTTCTCAAAGGACTAATTCCTTCAATTGGAAAATCCGTACCATTTACAATCCAGCCGTTTTGATTAAGTAGTTCCTGATAAGCATATGCATTTTTAATACGTTCTGGTCCCAGACGCTCATCTGCCCAATACATATCTGAAGTACAATGCGTTGCTTGAACTGATGGTACGATATTGTAATTTCCAAAATAGTCAATATCATCGTGGCTCACTACTTGGGCATGTTCGATACGCCAACGTTTATCATTTTTTCCCTTAAGATATTTAGCATAGGACTTGAGCATTATTCTATTTCCAGAATCACCAATCGCATGCGTGTTAACCTGATATCCTGCCCTAAAGGCCATTTCACAAATACTATCAAAATATGATTGTGCGCTTAGCTGAAGGCCATGAGTATGAGGTGCATCAGAATATGGCTCAAGTAACAATGCACCTCTTGAGCCCAATGCTCCATCAATATAAAGCTTAACTGATCTTATTGATAGTTTATCTGTTACAACCGGCCCTTGACTAAAAAAATATTCAAAATTTTCATTGTTGGGACTAAGCATTGCATAAACTCTAATATCAAGCTTGTTTTTTCGTTGTAGCTTATCGATTAATAACACTTCATCTTTATCTAAACCTGCATCCGTAACTGAAGTCAATCCAACCTCAAAACAATCTTTTTGTGCTTTTTGAAATGCTAATGCTTTTTCTTCAAGATTAAATTCAGGAATTTTTGACCGCATTAATCTCATTGCATTATCAATAAGTACACCTGTTAATTTACCGTCTCTTACTAACACATCACCGCCAGACACTTTGGTGTCGATGGTAACGCCTGCTCGTTTAAGTGCTTCTGAATTAGCAATTAATGCATGACCATCAATCCTTGTTAATACAACAGGATTATCTGGAAACAACTCATCTAATTTTTCATTCGAGGGAAATTCAATATTTTCCCAGTCATTTTGATCCCATCCCCGTGCTAATATCCATTCGCTAGGGTAACTATTATTGTGATCAGCAATTCTCTCGATAACTTCATCAAATGACTTTGTCCCCACCAGATTAGCATATTTTGTTTTCATTATTCCATAGCCAAGGAAATGGCTATGACCATCATTAAAACCAGGATAAATATAACTACCTTTGGAATCAACAATATTATTTGATTTATAGGTACCAAGAATGTCTTCATTTGTACCAATACCAATAAATTTACCATCTTTAATGGCAATGGACTCCATAATGCTAAAAGTGCTATCTACTGTGTACACAGTAGCATTCGTTAAAATCATGTCAACTTTAGTTTTTTGCCCACAAGAAGTTAAAATGAGTACAATTAAAATGAGTAATGGGATTCTATTTATTGTCATAATAACATTTTTTTTATTACTAAATGTCGATTAACTATCTAACCTATTTTCTTACTTCAAGTTTCATGGATAAGATTCAAATCTTCTGGTTTCTGCATTAAAAGTTACACCCTTTCTATCAAATAGTTTATTTATCATTCCCTTTTTCATTAATACATCCGGTTTACCGTCAACAAACATATTGTTTTTACCCAGAAGCCATAGTCTTGTTGCAAAATTTAATGCAAGTTCAGTATCATGTGTTGTCATCAATATACTCTTGTGGTACTTACTTGCAAATTCGAAGAGGAAATTCATTATAACCACCTTACCCGGAGAATCAATAAATGCTGTGGGCTCATCAAGAAATATTAACTGCGTATCCTGTGCAATTGCTCTGGCTAATAATACTTTTTGCTTTTCTCCATCGCTAAGATTTATGTAATACCTACTCTTTAACTCACTAGCTTCAAGAAGATTAAACGAATTCTCAATTTTTTCTTTATCATACTGTGTTAACTTACCCATAAATGACCCATAGGGATATCTACCAGTTCCTACGATATCATATGCTGTTAAATATCTGTCATCAATTTTATCGGTGAGAACCATAGATATCTCTTTGGATACCTCCTTATTAGACATCTTTTTAAGATCTTTTCCATTGATATCAATAGTTCCCCGTAAGGGAGAAATAATTCCGGATAAAGATTTCAACAATGTAGATTTACCTGCACCATTTGGTCCAAGTATTGCAATTAACTCGCCTTTCTTCACTTCACAATTTAGGTTGTTATGAAGATGCTTCTTACTTCTTTCGGAAGAAGAATACCCTGTATATAGTCCTCTTAGCTTAAGTATAACATCCTGTGAATCAATGAAACTACTACCCATTACTAATCCTCCTTCCCTTTATAATTACCCATATAACAATGGGTGCTCCAACAATAGATGTTACAGCGTTTATTGGAAGAGAAGCATCATAACCAGGAAGTTTAGATACCAGGTTACAACCCAATGCCAATGCAGCACCAATTAATGCTGTGGCAGGAATTAATATGCTATGATTGGAGGTCTTGAAAAAACTACGAGCTATGTGTGGTACGGCTAATCCCAGAAATGCAATTGGACCAGTAAAAGCAGTGTCTAAAGCAATTAAAAATCCAGCTATTAATATTAGAACCGTTTGCATTATTTTCACATTAAAACCAGAGCTTATGGCATACTGTTTTCCCAATAATAAAGCATTTAACGGTTTTGAAAATATTAGTACAACAAATACAACAATTGTAGTTATTGCTAATATTGACATTGATTGAAGGTTGCTAGTTTTTGAGAAACTACCCAAACCCCAAAGGATAAAGGCATGTAAGTCTTCGGAATTGCTAAAAAACTGAAGTGTGCCAACAACGGCTGAAACAAGATACCCAATCATAATACCTATAATCAATACCGTTACAGCATTTCCAATTTTACCAGATACAAAAACTATAATTAATAATACAATCAATGCTCCCCCAAAGGCGGCAAATACCATAGCGAGATCTCCCATAATTGCAATGGTATTACTCATAAATGAACCAGCTACTCCGCCTATTAAAACAAGCAGTGCTACCCCTAAGCTTGCTCCTGCACTAATACCAAGCACCGACGGTCCTGCAAGCGGGTTATTAAAGGTAGTTTGTAACAATAATCCGGCGATGCTTAAACCCACACCTACTGAAAGAGCAGTTATTGCCTGAGGTAACCTATACTGAACCACAATTATTTGAGCTGCGGTGGAAACTCCTCCGTTGGTAAACAATGCTGTCCAAACATCCTTCCAATCTATCGGTACGGAACCAAACCACAGGTTTACTAAAAACAACCCAACAATAACCAGAGGTAGAATTGCAAATATTATTGTTGTGTGTGTTCTAGATATCATTAGTTATATTATTGATAATGTCTTATTTACCATATTGCTATTTGCAAAGATGATAATATTTTGGATTATAATTAGGTAGTAATTTGGGATGAAATACATGAATTAAATCGGCCAATAATACATGAGGTTCAAGCGTACCAGTTTCAAAATAAGTTGATGTTTTCGAATCACAATATATCACATTGTGATTCTTAAATGCATCAAAATACTGGTAAAAATCATTTTCTTTGGAAAGTTCATCATATGTAAAGCCATTGGGATATGTACCAACTATCCTCCAATATTTTGCCTTTTGGGCTTTATCGTATACCACTTCCAGGTCAAGGTTTACACTGGCAGTCATTTGGTTATCTTTCCATATATACTCAGCACCTGAATCATTAAATAATTGAGCAATATAACTGCGTCCTCCTGGAACAAACCATTGCCCACTATAATACTTATCAGAAAATACTGTGGGTTTTTTGTCTATATCAATCGTAAGTTCCTTATAACCAAGATATTTACCTTCAATTGAATCGAATATTAGATTTGCCGTTTTAACTTCATTAAAAAACAGTGCAGTAAATTTTATCCATTCAGCCCTCCCAAGTGGATTGGTTTCCATAAAATCAAAAAATGGTATCATTGTTATCTCTGTGGCAGCAAGTGGATGACTTTGAGCCATATTATAGGGTGAATAAAAAATAATTTTTGGATTTACGCTAAGCGTTTTTTCAAGATAGAAGTTACCGTTACTTGCCAAGTTTACAATCTTGTTATTGTTACAAAGTTCTTTTACCTCAGGGTTTTGAATGTATTCAGATTCAGATATTGCAACAACCTTGTCAAGCAACTCTAATTTACTAAATGCATTTAGTTGAGTGGCCGAAAATACTGCCACACTATCCAAGGTACTGGAATGAACAACATTTGGGCCTCTAAAATTATCAAAGCTAATTGAATCAACAATGTAATATGTTGCATATACTTCTGAAGTATTTTTAGGATTGTAGATAACAAGTTTGCTAATGGCATCAGAACTATAAATATCAAATCCGTCGGCATATTTAACTGATGAAGCAATTGGTTGTTTTACATCATTAAATACTTCATCAATCGAATGGTTCTCTTTTGTCTCAATGCATGATACAATACACTGACTAACAATCAGAATAAATATTAGAGTTTTAACTATCGACAATTGCTTCACAAATACCAGTATACTTTTTTTGTAATGCAAATGTAGTCAATTGTTCTACTTTTTTGCATATGATTATAAACATGACATTCAAATTATTATTTTTGACATCAATGTAAAAATATAATATCCATGAGAAATCAAATACTTGCAATATTCATCACCATATTATTTAGCTCTCTATTAATTTCTTCGTGCCATAATGAAAAACAAAGAAGATTAAAAATTGCTATCTCAAAAGAGAAATCAACCAAAAGTACTACCAAGTATGCCGATTGGTTACTGCGGCATGATAGCAATATTGATTACTACAACCTGTATCCATTGGGAATTGATTCAGCGCTTAAAACATTAAGTACATGTGATGGGCTTTTGGTTACAGGTGGAGAAGATGTATTTCCGGGGAACTACGGTAAAATAAACGACACTTCGAGATGTGGAAGTTTTGATAGAGATAGAGATAGCCTTGAGTTTGCATTAATTAATATGGCAATTGATGATGGAATTCCGCTATTTGGTGTTTGCAGAGGTGAACAAATAATAAACATTTATAGAGGAGGTACTCTTTACATTGATATTCCTACTGATTATGATTCAACGGTAGCGCATCGTCAACCTAATTGGGGAATAGGATATCACCCTGTTCGTTTGGTTAAGAATACACTACTTCAAAAAATTTGTGGTAATACAAGGCAAGGCGATGTTGTAAGCAACCATCATCAGGGAATCGAGATACTTGGTAATGGTCTAATGATTTCTTCGTATTCATCCGATAACCTTCCCGAATCAATTGAATGGATCGATACAACAGCTCACCCCTATTTGATGGCCGTGCAATGGCATCCCGAGGCAATGGATACTCTTGATCCTCTTTCTGCTCCGCTTGCAATAAAATTTCTTCAGGAAGCAGCTGAATACTCAGAAAAAGAATAGTAATGTCAAAGTCAATATTAATAACTGGAAGTTCTGGTTTTGTATGTAAACATCTTATAAACAGATTATTAAAACTACCTGAGCTTAATATTATTGCTACCTATAGGGAAATTAAAGGTGATTATAAGGAAAATCCCAGATTAACATTTGAAAAGGCAGACTTGCATAATCCATCATCTTTTGAAAACATCTTTCGAAAACACCGCCCTAATTTTGTAGTTCATTTGGCTGCAATGGCCCGGGTTAGGGATGGCGAAAATGAACCAGCTAAGGTTTTAAAAGCAAACTATATAGGCACATTGTCATTGATAAAAATGGCCATTAAGTACAAAGTTTGTTCAGTGATCACAACTTCATCAAACCTTGCACAAGATCCTGTATCAGTTGTGGGAATGGGTAAATACTTAATTGAACAGGATTGTCAAAACCTCGATACCTATTCAACGAAAGTTATCAACTTCCGTATGCCAAATGTAATTGACAGTAACGGGGCTGTAACATTAATTTTTAAGCGCCAGATCGAGAACAACCAATCAATTACAATTACTCATCCTGATATGAGCAGAATGTTTATCACAGGAGAAAAAGCATCATCATGGCTTGAATATTTGCTTTATAACGGAGAAGATAAAGGAGTATACGTCTCTTACGATCCTCCGACTAAGATAACTGATCTGGCAAAAAACATGATTGACAAATCAGGCAAAAAAATTGATATTAAATTTATCGGCATTAAGCCCGGAGAAAAACTAGTTGAAAAATGCTTTCTTGAAAATGATGTTAAACCCACCGAAATAAAGGGTTTGGGCAAAATAAAAAACTATCGTTACAATAAAACACAAGTTGTTAAGGTTATTGACAAGCTACTTGATATTGAATCTATAAGTAATTTTGATGATATTCAAAGTATCTTTGCAGACCACTTATAAAAGTTTAGATAATCACAGTTGAAATGAAATACTCAAAATATATACTTCTTTTACTAATATTTACTTTATCAATAAACCTTAAAGGGGCATGGTTATTAATACCAATGGATGAAGGACAGAAAAATCATCTGAAGGCTTATGGTGTTGCTTTTTGGGTACTTGAGCAAGGAGTTGAAATTGAGTGGTTATTGAATTACCGAGGTGGCAGTTATTTAATGAAGTACCATGAATTATTTGAGAACGAATGCATAATTAGAGGTGTTACCTCACAGGTAATTACCGATGTACAGGCCTCATCCATAAAACATCAAATACTTGAGCCAGATGTAAATATGGATATTATTGAATTGCAGAAAGTCCCCAGAATTGCCGTTTATTCTCCAAAAAACAAACAGCCTTGGGATGATGCAGTTACTCTTGCCCTAACCTATGCCGAAATACCATATGATGTGGTATATGACCATGAAGTGATGAGCGGTATGTTGCCAACCTACGACTGGTTGCATCTTCACCATGAAGATTTTACGGGACAATATGGGAAGTTTTGGGCGCATTATCGTAGCTATCCATGGTACAAAGAAGATGTCGCTTCGAATGAGAAGATAGCCAAAGAACTTGGTTTTAAAAAAGTTAGTGAGCTTAAATTAGCTGTAACAAAAAAGATTCGCGACTTTGTTTTGGGTGGTGGGTATTTATTTGCCATGTGTTCTGCAACCGACAGTTACGATGTTGCCCTATCAGCGGCCCATATTGATATATGTGATGTAATGTTTGATGGAGACCCCATGGATCCCAATGCACAAACGAAGTTAGATTATGATAACTGCATGGTATTTAAAGATTTTACAATAGTTAAAAATCCTACCAAATACGAAATATCAAACATTGATGTTACCGAAACACGACCGAGATCAATAAGAGAGAATAACGACTTTTTCATGCTCTTCGATTTCTCGGCAAAATGGGATCATATACCTACAATACTCTGCCAGAATCATGAAAGGTTAATCAAAGGATTTATGGGGCAAACTACTGCCTTTAATAAAGACCTCATCCAATCAAGTGTTGTTATAATGGGCGAAAACAAGGCAGCCAATGAAGCCAGATATATTCATGGTGAATTTGGTAAAGGCTTTTGGACATTTTATGGTGGTCACGATCCCGAAGATTATCAGCATCGAATTGGTGATCCACAAACTGATCTTAATCTACATCCAAATTCTCCGGGTTACAGGTTAATTCTTAATAATGTTCTATTTCCTGCTGCTAAGAAAAAAAAGAGGAAAACCTAAGAAATAGGCTGGTATCGACTAATCGGGTTGTTGAGTTTTATAGCAACAAGATTAGTACATGGTTCATTTGCACATATCATCTATTAATAATAACTTGCGGCATGAACTAACCCAACTTTAACTGAGGTGAAAAAGAACATATTATTAACTATTATACTATTGACTTCAATAGCTGAGTTATTTTCGCAACCATGCTTACCCAATGATGCCAAATTTACTTCACAGGTGCAAATCGCTAGTTATCTAAATAGTAATAGTATTTCGTACCAAAAACTATTAATTGATTAAAAGCATGCATTTACCAAAGTTTCATTTTTCCAAAAACCCAGAATTAGCGGTAATGTACGCATTTTACCCCATGGTAATTATAACTGGTTTTGTACAACTTCTTGTGCCCTCTACCATTCATATGATAATGCAACACTTTGATCTAAAAGCAGGAGGAGCTGGTATATTACCATTTATATATTTCTCAGGAATACTCACAAGCGCATTATTTATTACTCATCTTATAAAAAAATATAGCGTAAAAAAACTTATGATTGTTGGTGCTATTATTGTATCAACTACCTTAATTATTGTAGCCCAGCTCGAGTCGTTTACGCTATTTGCAATACTATTTTTTTTAATTGGGTTTGGAAACGGAACAATGATAATACTCCCGGGTATATACTCTACTCATATTTTTGGAAAGAAAAATACTCAAATTCAATCTGTAATTTTTAGCTTTCTTGCACTTGGATATGTCGTTGGACCTATTTTCCCAGGTATTATCTCCTATCTGCATCTATCATGGCGATGGTGTTTCACAATTCCCGGATTAGTTATACTACCCGCAATTATTCCAATAGTTCTTGCAAAACATGAACCAATTGACAAGGCCGAAAAACTTACAATTCGAATTTTTAAACAAATAGTGAACTTTGATAGTAGATTTTTCATTGGTATTGTGATTGGAATAACAGTTGGTGTAGGAGCAACATCAGCTATTTTAACATGGATAATAACTTTTTTGGAAGAAATGCGAAATGCAACCGAAGGATATGCCCACTTAGCACTCTCTGCAATGGGTGTAGGAAGTATTATCGGACGACAAATGTGGTCGAAACTGGCAGTAAAAATTACTGTGTATCGAACTTTACTAATAATTGTACCCGTAGCTGCTGTTTTGATTTTTATTGCACCAATTCCCAAGTCAACTTTTATGGTAACGTCATTGTTTTTTACAACCATTGTATTCACATCTGGTATTAACCCATTGTTTTTATCTGCTGCTGGTGCTTATCCCAAATCACATGCTTCAAGCGCATTTACAATATTATTTATATGCGTATCATTGGGAGGAATCCTTATACCATATGGCATAGGGCAATTATTTCAATTCACAAATCCTGAAATAGGAATAAGATCAATTTCGGGTCTTTTCATAATTGTAACCCTGGCATTGATATATATTAGGACGGAAATACCCATATCCGAACATATAAATAAACATATGCTACCATAGTTATAACCCCATTAGAATATAAAACATCATATTCTATAAATCAATAGTACTACTAACAATAATTCTTATTTTTACACCTTTTATTATTACAATTTAACATGAGAAATATTCTATCCCTCACGGTTTGTTTTTGTTTAATATTATTAAGCAATTCATATGGTCAAACATCCATGAAGATGCCCCTTGAAATTGCCAAAGCTTATCAAAATGGAACACGTTCCAACGATGGTCTTCCGGGTCCTGAATACTGGCAAAATTATTCAGACTACTATATTGATGCTACATTAAACGCGAATAAAAGTAGTTTAACTGGAAGTGAAAGAATTAACTATCACAACTTTAGCCCCGACACACTTAATAACATCGTTATAAGGTTATATCCCGACTTTTTCAAAAAAGGAAATGCAAGATCATGGACGATTGGTGATAGTGATTTAACAGAAGGCACCTATATTCATAAGTTAAAGATTGGACAAACTACCTATGATATTAATAACAGCAAGGAAGTATCTCGGAGTGCAACGAATTTAAATGTCCGACTTGAAAACCATGTATTGCCAGGTGATTCAGTCGTTATTGAAATTGATTGGGAATTTGCGATTCCTAGAAAAGCGTGGGCAAGATTTGGTAATTATGGAAACGATAGATTCTTTATTGCTTACTGGTATCCTCAAATAGCTGTTTATGATGACATTGATGGATGGGATAAAGTAGAGTATTATGGAACAGTTGAGTTTTATAACGATTTAAACAATTTTGATGTCAGAATAACAACTCCTCCAGGGTTCACTGTTTGGGCAACTGGTGATCTTCAAAATTTGGATGATATATATACAAGTAGTGTTGTTGATAAATACAATAAAGCACTTACATCATCCGAAATCATAAATATATTCAGTGTGGATGATTGCAAAAAAAATAAAGTATTAATTAGTAACAAATCTAACACATGGCACTTCAATGCCAACAATATACCTGATTTTACATTTGGAGCTTCAACATCATCTAATTGGGATGCCACTTCATTAATTGCTGATAAGGAAACAGGACGAAGGGTACTAATAGATGCAGTATATCCTGATTCGGTGGACACTTTTGATGAAGGAGCTTACTATGCAGCTGAAAGTGTGAAATTTATGATTGACAGTTTACCCGGCTACCCCTTCCCCTATTCGCATATTACTTCATTTTGTAATGGACGCAAAAGAGGAGGTATGGAATCACCAATGATGGTAAACGAAGGTGATCCAAGCGAAAGCGGCTATGCCATAGGATTAATTTTCCATGAAATATTACATAGTTACTTTCCTTTTTATATGGGTATAAATGAACGTAAATATGCTTGGATGGATGAAGGTTGGGCAGCATGGCTTCCATATGGTACCATGAATGCTCTGGAACCTGAATTCAATTACAGTGAAAGAATTGCAACTAGTTTCGAAAACCTTAGTGGAAAAGAAAAGGAAGTACCATTGATGTACCTGTCCTACCAAATAAAAGACTACCCTTCATACCGAGTTCATTCCTATAATCGTTCGGCGATGGCCTACAAATTTTTACGAAATGCATTGGGCGATACTACTTTTAAAATGGCTCTGCATACTTTTATGGATCGATGGCATAATAAACATCCAATACCATATGACTTCTTTAATACATTTGAAAATGTTACGAATCAGGATCTTGATTGGTTTATCCAACCTTGGTTTTTTGATAGGGCATACGCTGATATGGGAATAAAGAAAGTAACCCTTGATAATAAGATTATTATACAAAATAATGGAGGGCTACCTTTACCAATTATTGTTGTTTGTATTTTTGATGATGGATCGAAAGAAACATATTATAGTAACACAAATATATGGAGAAAAGGAGATAGTGCTATTATGATACAAGCCAATTCATCCAAAAAAATATCAGAAGTAATATTAGGTTCGAGTGAAATACCAGATGTGATTTCTGAAAACAATCACATAATATTAGAGAACTAAAGTGCAACTCATAAATCAATATAATTGTCAAGATAGTACAAAAGAAATAAAACATGAAAATAAAAATTACTCTATTCTTACTAATAGGAATAATCTTAAGCGCTGGAGCTCAAATTGCTCCAGATAAATATTACATTCAATTTACCGATAAAAATGATTCTCCTTACTCAATAGATAATCCTGGAGAATTTCTTACCCAAAGAGCCATAGATCGTCGTGAGCGACAAAGTATACCAATTGCACAAAATGATATACCGGTAAATCAAAGTTATTTGCTAGGAGTTGCAACCTTCGATGTTCAGTTGCTTAATCCCACAAAATGGTTTAATGGTGTAACTGTTTATGCTACAGACCCTAATGTAATCATAGAAATTGGGAATCTACCCTATGTAAGCAATACACTTAAACTAAGCAACAATGATTATATAATTAAAAGTAAGTTTGAAGATATCAATGGCGACACCCCAAATTTTACATCATTGAAAAGCTCAAGTTCGCTTGACTATGGAGCTTCATATGGTCAAATAGATCAGTTAAATGGAATTCCATTGCACGATCAAAATTATCAGGGTCAGGGTATGGTAATTGCAGTATTGGATGCAGGATTCCATGGTGTTCTTGAACAACCTGTATTCCAATACATCTTGGATAATGGTAGAATATTAGGCACCAAGGATTTTGTATATGTTGGTGGTGATGTATATGAAGGAAGTAACCACGGAAAAAGTGTGTTATCATGTATGGCAGCAAACCTTAGTGGGCAGATGATTGGTACTGCACCCGAAGCTGAATATTGGTTATTGCGCTCGGAACAAGATCCAGGTGGAGAAAATATAATTGAAGAGTATAACTGGGTAAGTGCAGCTGAATATGCTGATAGTGTTGGTGCGGATATTATTAATAGTTCGCTAAGTTATTTTACATTCGATCTTCCTCAGTGGGACCACCAACCGGGTGATATGGATGGTAATACTGCTATAGCAACAATTGGAGCAGATATAGCTGCATCAAAAGGAATCATTGTATGCAACAGTGCTGGAAACTCAGGGGCATTAGTTGGGGCACCTGCAGATGGAGATAGTGTACTTACTGTTGGAGCGGTTGATGGTAGTGGTTACCGCGCTGGATTTAGTTCAATTGGTCCTACTGCAGATGGTAGAATAAAGCCAAATGTAATGGCCTGGGGTCAAGGAACCACAATTGTAAACTATAGTAACGAAATAGGATATGGAAGTGGCACTTCATTTTCTTCTCCTGTACTCGCTGGTATGGTAGCATGTTTATGGCAATCACATCCCGAAATGACAGCAATGGAAGTTCAGGAATCAATTATGGAAAGTGGATCTTATGCCAACGATCCTGATAACTATATGGGATGGGGAATTCCAAACTTTGCAGGAGCCGACTCTATTTTAACATCCATAGAAACAAATATTAGCATAGATAAGTTAATAACTGTTGGACCCAATCCATTTAATGATGTATTAAATGTTAAAGTGGATATTGACAGTGCAGAAAACATAAGAATTGAACTAATTAATGTAGCTGGTAATATTGTATTTATTAAAGAGATATACGTTTCAAATAATGAACTATCTATTACACTTGCAAATGAAATTGCAACATTATCATCAGGAATTTATTTCTTAAAAGTTATAACGAAA
>JAERTF010000153.1 GCA_016845105.1 Bacteroidota bacterium
CATTATAACGACTTATTAGCCATGTGTTAACTAAAATAATAAAAGTCGTTCCTGACAGGAAATAAATAAAACTTGGTGGGAATGAGTAGCTTGACAGAAGGTAAACTACTGCTGTAAGGAGTGCAATGGGGATATACCAGATAAGGGGTAGTTGGACCATTACTTGTTTTGTTGTAATGAGTTTATCCATAGGAACTTCAAGTTGGGTGCTGAATAGCGTCGAAACATTAAATGAACTGACAATGAAGTACATTAACAATAGTATTCCTATGATTATTTGCAAATAGCTTGCAATACCTAACCAATTTAATACATGATAGATTCCTTGTTTAGTAACAATATCTACCATTGGCATAAAGAACAAATACGATATTAGTAAAAGGAAGGCCCAGCTTTGAAAAGATTGAAGAAAAATATGAATTGAGGTGGGATATTTTCGCTTCCACTTTATAATAGCAAACAGGAATAATAACGCTATGTATGGAGCTAGATAAATCCACATTACCTGATTCCAGGACCAATGTACTGAAGATGCTGTTATATGTGATATATTCCAAATAATTTCGCCATCAAAATCAGACATATATGCTCCAAATACCATAGTCAGCCAGCTAACCAGATTCAATAATCCACTTACGATTAATAAACTTAAGGTACTGACAAGTAAATTTTTCCAATTGCTAAAGCCAGGCATTACATTATGTTTTATATCTGGCAGTTGCTTCACCTATTGTACAAGTATTATGAGTACTAAGAATACTCTTTAGCCGATCCATACATGTGTCGGTACTATAACTATTCAACCAGTTACGATACAGAGTGAACAAATTTGAGTATGGGTTTTTGGGATCAAAATCACGAGGATGGAAATATAGTAATCTGTATTTCTCATTATTTCCTGCCTTAACCTCATTGCTAAACAAATAATTATGTAGGATTTTTGGTATTGCCCTAAAGTATCCACCTCCACTATAAGGAATACCGAAGACTGATTTTAATAATGGAAATTCAATTATCTGTTTATCTCCTGCTTCAACAACTATTGGGGGCTTACGCTTTTGCCCTGTTAGTTCAACAGAACTATCTACAGTTATTCCATTTTTGGCTAGTATATCAAAAGCCCATTGGTCTTTCAAACGCAAACTAAACCCCGGTGCACGATATGCTGTTATTTGATCACCGGTTATATCATGCAATCTTGAAAGGCACATTACCAGATCTTTTTCAAAGTCATTTGCCCTTAGCAATGTGGCAGAGTGATGCCAGTACGAGTGCGCACCGATTTCGTGGCCTGCAGCGTGAATTCGCTTTACCAATTCCGGATGATGTTGTGCTACCCAGCCTAGTATAAAGAATGTAGCTTTTAGTTCAAGCTCATCCAACATTTCAAGGATACGTACGGTATTGCATTCAACTCTGGAGGGTAATTCCTTCCATACATGACCGCTGAAATACTGACGATTTTCATGGGTATGAAACCAGTCTTCTATGTCGAATGTTAGAATGGTCATTTTGGTTATTGGTCTTTGGTTGTTGGCTTTTAGCTATTGGCTGTTGGCTATTGGCTGTTGGCTTTTAGCGGAGTCGTCGTGATTGTTCTTGTTGTCGGGTTGTCATTGTTGTTGGTATTTGGTTGTTGGTCTTTGGTTGTTGGCTTTTAGCTATTGGTTGTTGGCTTTTTGGCTTTTTGAGGAGTCGTCGTGGTTGTCATTTCGAACGAAGAGAGAAACGTAAGTTTGGCGAAGCCAGTTCCCCTGAAACCGAGGCCTTATCTTAATCACTTACCTCAAAGGAGATTAATGAGATATCTCGTCGCTTCGCTTTCACTGCCGGCCGACAGCTAGGCTTGATATGATAACCAAGTCTTCAAGGTTCTAGGTAGATGATATAAACACTGAATAGTATTTGATTTTAATATAAATGTCTGATAAGTCTTGCGCCCAATGGTTTTGTCACAGTTCCTGGTAGCAATCCCCAAATCTTCAACATCCAATCATTTTTACGTAAATCTGAGATGTTTGTATAATTGTATAATGGGTAGTTATTTACCGGCCAGTGGTTTTTGTAATCATAAACACCTGAATCAATGGTGCTTCTTCCAAAGGAGTATACGGAAGCGTGATTTGTGAGTTGTAAATGGAGAGTTGATTTTTGAGTGATGCAGTAATTTATCATTTCCCAGTGTAAGAAATCAGACACGTAGGATTTTCTTGCCTGGGAATTAGTTGCGAAAAACACATTTTCATAGAATCCCATATATGATAGTAGCATTGATGCACCTATTGGTTTTTCATCTGCGTAAGCAACAAAAAAGTTAGCATCACCATATTCCCAACTATTACACAAATCAGCAAAAAAACTTATACTGTAATTCAATGAGTTAAGCTGCTGGATATTACGAGAGTACACCTTATAAAAATCGCTCATAAGCTCCTTCCCTCCTATTTTGATATTTATATCTGAGGATTCTGCTTTTCTAATCTTCCGTCGTAGGTTTGAGCTAATCATCTTCATCATCTCATCGGGTGAATCGGGCAAGTTAATAACACTTGTAACCTTTTCGGATGCTATGGCATTTTCTGATGCTGATTCTAACAGTGACCTGATAAATATATTTTTTGATTGAACACTGATATCATTTAATCGTTCATCTTCATCGATTCTATAGTATCCAGGTTCCTTAATTGAAATCCCACCTATGATTTTCTCAATATTGTAAGATTCTTTTGCATTTCTATGTAGTATTCCTCCATAAGAGAAATGTGGAAGACTTACCCATGCTTTTCCTGTATTTACTAAAGGGAAAACACCGCAAAGTTCACCCCTACTAAATATCAATATATAATATGGTTTCCAGTTGAAATGTGTTTTGTAGAAATTGAATAGGGATGGATTGAAGGAGAAGGGTACTATACCGGAGTGGATGGAAGTGAAGTTGTTCCAGAGTTGGAGAGCTTGGGGATAGGGTATTTTGGTTGGTTGGGGCATTTGTGATATGGGGTAATAATTGCGAACACGCACCCCCTAGCCCCCTAAAGGGGGTAGCTGCGCGTGAATTATTTTATCATTGATATTTGCTGTTTTAAGGTATCTAGAACATATGCGATATCTTTATTAACTTGATCATTTGTAAACCTTATCACTTTTATTCCAAACTTTTCAATATCAACAGTTCGGTTTTTATCCGCACTTTTTTGTTCTTCATCAAGGTGATAACCACCATCTAGTTCAATCACTAACTTTAAACTATGGCAATAAAAATCAGCAATATATGTTGAAATGGGATGTTGTCTTCTAAATTTGAAACCTAATTGTTTCCTGCGTATGTATTTCCAGAATAATTGTTCTGTAGGTGTTTGATTGTTTCTTAAAATTCTTGCGTTTTCGAAAATTTCAGGAGTAGCTCCATAAAACATGTCACTTTCTGGATAAGGGCTCATGGGATATGATTGCCTGCGCTACCCCCTATCCCCCTGAAGGGGGACCTTCGCTGTTGTTTTTGTCAATAATATTACATCATTCATCGGCGGTGGCACGCCCCTTTAGGGGATGGGGGTGCGATGGTATATCAAAAGTCATAATACAAATTCCTTAAACTCGTCCTAATTCCTAAATAAAAATAGTTAGTGGTATGAGTATCGGTATCAGTGCTTAAGTTACGGTTTACATAGCCGATGGAGAAGTTTAAGTTATAGGCAGGGTTTAATAGGTATGAGATTTCTATTTTGTTGTAGAAGAAACGGGTTTTAATTCCTTGTCCGACATAATTGTCATAATCCTGAACTCTGGTGTTGTATGATAGGTATATGTCTTTCCCATAGTTCATTCCGGGAGGATCGGCTCCGTAGATGGCGTATATGAATTGGTAATTGAGGAAAAAGCGTTTGTAGTTGTATTTGATAAAATTAACCGACTCCCAAAAGTTTGCTCCATAGGGATGGGCAAGTGGCTGATTATAATGACCATAGTTTTTTATGGGTTTGCGTTGTGAGTATAGGTATGGACGTACCCAGTTGAATTCTGTTTGGAGATATAGGTTAGGTACTCCAAGTGGATCGTAGGTTTTAAAACCAAGCTGGAAGCCTTGTTTATTACCCCACCAACCATTGCCGGCTGTTACCTCGCTAAACTTAAATTCATCAAGGATAAGCTGTCCGTAAAATACATTATGCCTTCCAACAATAACGCTAAGGTTAAGCCCCATCATGGCATTATCAGGTGAGCCTATGCTAAATTCCACGGGTCGCATAAATATTATTGGATTTAGATACTGTAAGTCGAAACCACGGTAGTTTCCGGTACTGTCGGATGCCGACCATATGATTGCATCAAAAAAGCTAATGTTTACTCGTTTTGAGACTGCCCAGCTTAGATAGTGGGTTGTTGTATATTTCCGTGCGTAACCAATTTCAGGTTTATTATCTCTGATATCAATATACTGGTTATAAAGCACCTGGTACTTTATATGCCAGAAATCTACAGTTGCCTTGAAGAAGAGATTGTTGAAACTATTATCGGAAAGCAATAAGGATCGATATCCATCTCCATAGAAATTCCTACCGTGACCAAATTGGAAGTTGAAATACTTATTTGCCTGATAGGTAAGATATCCTGATGCGGAGGAAAAATCGAAGCCTCCATTATCAAGACGTGTATGAACCATTCCCTGCCCAGGGATAACATTATTTTTTCTAATATATGAATCTACATACTCGGGAAACTTTGCCTGATTTTCGTAGAAGTTTGTGTAGAAGCCTACATTTTTTCCGATCCATCCTTTGAGTTCGATGCCTCGGGTGTTGGTCCACACCCCCTTAGTTTCACTAAATGGGGAAAGGGGGTCATTTGTTTCATTAACTGTTGAGGATGAGCCTACCTCAAAATTCATTAAGGGGTTTGCAATTATTGCGTAGTCATCTCTAATGAATGTTGCGACATCATTATTTAGCAGTTTATCCCAAGTTTTTTGTTTCCATTTTTTGGTGAATGTACGATCAACTCTTTGTAGTCGTTGAATTGAATCGTAGTTTATGCCTGCTTTTTGAATGTCAAGTATTAAATATGGGCGAATTGAGGTGTGAAAATGTGTTTTGTTTGAGTAGAGCTGTTTTTGTAATGAGCGGTTATAATCTTGGTTTAGTGGGAGGTATAGAGGTTGGGATACCAGACTGACTCCAGATATGATGAAGATAATTGTAAGTAATAACTTAAGGAAGGGTAATGGTTGGTTGGTCATTGGTCTATAGTCATTGGTCTATAGTCTTTGGTCTATAGTCTTTGGTCTTTGGTCTTTAGTCTTTAGTCTTTTGTTGTTGGTCTTTAGTCTTTGGTCTCCTGTCTTGCCGGCAGGGAGGTTGGTTTTTAGTCCTTGGTTTTTAGTTGATATTCTATAATGAGTTGACTTATTGCGACACTTGAAATCATTATACAATTACCATGAGGGGATACAAAGGGTTGCACAAAGCACAAAGAAAAGTGTTCAGCCGTTTGTCATCTTGAACGTAGTGAAAGATCTCATTGAGCTTCCATATGTGAATAGACATTCTTGTCCGTACCTGTAGGTGAGCTTCACTTGCTGCCCACCACCACATTATCCCAAAAATGGAAAAACCTACGCTAATCCATTCAGAATGATAGAACTCCCATATTTGTCATCTTGAACGTAGTGAAAGATCTTATTGTACTTCTATATGAAAATAGAGATTCCTGCCCGTTCCTGCAGGCAGGCTTCGCTGCACTCAGAATGACAACTCGACCTTAACCTAAGCCATAATCTCACCCTCACCCATCTTTCTTCACATCCAATTTCTCGTAAACCGAGTTATTGCTCACAAACTCAGGTACTATTTGTTTCATTTTTGCAACAAGGGAATATTCATCGGCCTCGACAATGAGTTCTGAAAGGTCATCCAGATAGAAACAGATTTGTTCATTTGTGAGTGCATCTACCTCGGCACGCATAATCTTGGGATGATGTGTTGGTAGGGTATTTTCTTTATTGGTTAGTAGCTCTTCATAGAGTTTCTCACCTGGGCGAAGACCTGTTTCTTTAATAGAAATCTCATCTTCTGTAAAGCCATATAGTTTTATCATCTTTTTGGCCATATCATAAATCCTAACAGGCTGTCCCATATCAAAAACAAAGATATCCGCGCCATTACCCATTGCTCCAGCCTCTAATACGAGATTACATGCCTCGGGGATAGTCATAAAGTATCTTGTTATATCTTTATGAGTAACAGTAATTGGTCCTCCTGCTTCAATTTGCTTTCTGAATAAGGGTACAACAGAACCATTTGATCCAAGTACATTACCGAATCTTGTTGTTACGTATTTTGTATTTCCATTTTGCAGGCTCTGAATATATATTTCTGCAATCCTTTTTGATGCACCCATAATATTGGTAGGATTAACAGCCTTATCCGTACTTACCATTACAAACTTCTCAATACCATATTTTGCAGACAAATCGGCAATTACCTTTGTACCAAAGATATTTACCATTAGAGCCTCATAGGGGTTTTCTTCCATAAGAGGAACATGCTTGTATGCGGCAGCATGATATATTATATCAGGCTTATATAGAGAAAAGACATTGTCCATCCTGAACTTATCTTTCACACTTGCAATAATGAATTCAATCCGGTTTTGGTATTTTTCAAATTCTTTTGTGTTTTTTATTTCAAATTGAAGATCATAGATTGGCGATTCTGCCTGATCAAGAATGATTAATCGTTTTGGTGAATAGTTTAGTACTTGTCGTGCAATTTCGCAACCAATGGAGCCTGCACCACCGGTAACCATTACTACCTTATTATTGATCTCTCTGTCAATATTCTTATTATCAAGCTTAATAGTATCTCGCTCCAACAACTCTTCAATCTTAACTCTTCTAAGTTGTTGAGAACTAAGTTGACCATCTATCCAATTTCCAATTGGTGGAACAACTTTTACATCAAGATGTAAATCGAGCCCGGCTTCAACAACTTTCTTTTTCTTTTCGGGATGAATTCCTTGAATTGCAATTATTAATTGTTTGATTCTATGACGTTCAATATAATTGGTTCTGAGGGCTCTGTATTGATTTACTACCGGGATTCCTTCCAATCGCTTCTTTACTTTTGATGGGTTATCATCGATATATGCTACAATATCATAGCGATATGCTTTATCTTTTACAAGTGCGTTTTTCGTAAGCATTCCAGCCGCACCGGCACCATAGATTAAAACCGGTATTCGTTCTTTGGTATATTGTCTTGTTATTTGAATAAAAAGAAGTTTTACTATAACTCTGGTACCAACAAGAAAGAATAGAGACAGAAGAAAGTGAAGTATAATTATGGAATAGGGAATATAAAAAACATTATCACCCTTGGAAAACTCAAGAACGAAGTTGATAACAAGTAGCACGCCAAGAGACATACCAACTGCCTTTAGTATTCTAAATACATCGGAAAGTCCTGTGTGACGAACAATTCCTGAATATGACCCGGTAAACAAAAAGGCTAATAAATATATAAATGTAGTACTGATTATCTGAATCTGAACATCAAATGGGTCTATTTGTAGATAGTTAAGATTAAACCTTATTAAATAAGCAAAAATAAATGCACCAACAACTGTAATAACATCCATTACAAGTACAGTCCAACTGGATAAAAAATTACTGGAATATGAATTAACTAATCGCTTAATCATTATTGGGTAATATTGTTAACATAGATTGTATTTGATTGATACGAAGATACGAAAATTTAGTTGCAATATTGGACTATTCAAGAAATATGATGTGATATTTTTTTACCAGGTTGAGGTTGAGACTGAGGTTAAGATTAAGATTGAGGTATAAAGCCTAAACATACGACGTCCTGCCTCTAAAC
>JAERTF010000154.1 GCA_016845105.1 Bacteroidota bacterium
GTATACAGATAAATTGATTGATAGTTGAGAAAACAATTGGAAAAAACTAGATTTATGAGAATTACATTATTATTTATAGGAATATTTATAACGTCTTTGCTAAGTGCTCAGCAAACCGGGTATTATAACGGTGTTGATGGAAAAGATGGTGATGCATTAAAAAGTGCACTTCATGAAATAATTAAAGGACATACTCCCTATTCTTACCACTCTTCGAAATATGTACTCAAGCTTTCGGATGCGGATCCGGATGTCCCAGGAAATGTATTACTTGTATATACCGGACGCTCTCAAGATGGCAGTGATTATGGAACTGGCGGAAATTTCATTAACCGCGAACATGTGTGGGCCAAATCGCATGGAAATTTTGCCGATTGGCTTCCAATGTATAGCGATGTTCACAACCTTAAACCATGCGATGCTTCAGTAAATGTAGATAAAAGCAATAAAGACTTTGACAATGGGGGAACACAGCATGCCGAAGCAACTGGTTGCTATACAACCGATTCAACATGGGAAGCACGCGATGAAGTTAAAGGAGATATTGCACGAATAATCTTTTACATGTCTACCCGATATGAAGGAGATGAAGGAGAGATAGATTTGGAGGTAGTTGACCATAATAACACATACCCATATGCTGAACATGGTAAATTATCAACATTATTGCAGTGGAACCTACTTGATCCTCCAGATGAATTTGAAAGAAATAGGAATAATGTAATTCAGTCCTTTCAACAAAACAGAAATCCATTTATTGATAATCCGCATCTTGCTCAGTTAATTTGGGGTGGTGAAACTGCAAACCCCATTTCGATTGATAATTTTCAAATAATTCCTGAAGTTGTTGTTGCCAATGAACCAGTAGAAGTAAATGTAGAGATTGTTAGTGACATTGGTGCAGTTTCTTCGGCTCAGGTTGTCTGGGGAACCAGCTATGAAGCATTATCGAATGAGATAGATATGACAAATGTAGGAGATATCTTTACCGGAATAATTCCCGGACAAGGTGAAGGGGAGACAATATATTATCAGGTATTGGCAGATGATGCATCTGGTGAAACAGAGTCAGTAGTATATAACTACTATATCCCAAAAGTATTTACAGGCACACTTGTTTCAATTTATGATATTCAAGGGCAGCAGGATGATTCTCCATACGATGGCCAAATAGTAAGTACATCGGGAATTGTTACTGGAAATTTTGGTACATCATACTTTATACAAGATGGAACAGGTCTTTGGAATGGTTTATTTATTTATGAATCTGGAAGAAATCCATCCATTGGTGATAGTGTTATTATTACTGGTGAAATTAGTGAGTACTATGGTAAAACTGAAATGTCAAATATCACTGATTATTATTTTATAACCGGGAATAATGAATTACCGGAGGCTGTTGAGGTTGCAACCGGAGATGTTGAAGAAGGACATGAAAGTATTGTAGTAAAAGTTAATAATGCAATTTGTACTGATGATGAATACCAGGCTAATTTCTATATGTGGGCCATTGATGATGGTTCTGGTGAATTAAAAATTCATAATACAAGTATCTTTGAGTATGAACCAACCAAAGGTCTAACATATGATATTACCGGACCAATGAATTACGATTTTGATGAATGGAAAATAGAGCTTAGATATGAAAGCGATGTTGTAGGATCGGTAGATGTTGATGGTCCAATCATTCTTGTTGCAGAGCCTGTAATAAGCACAAACATTAAACTAATGTTCGATGAAGATTTGGATCAAACAGCTGCAGAAGACATTAATAATTATTCAATTGATAACGGAATTGTAATTGAATCTGCTTCTCAACATGCTTTCAATAAGGGGCGTGTCCATCTTACTGTTTCTGCAATGAGTTTTGATGACTATGTTGTTACCATATATAATATGAAAGATTTGGCAGGGAATATAACTGAACTTCAAACTACTGGTTTTTCATGGGTTGGAGTTGATGAATTATTTGGAGATAGTGAAGTTAGTATATACCCAAATCCTGCAAACAATAAATTGAATGTGGAATTTGAAGCAAATGAAAGTACTAATGTTGAGATTAGTATATTGGATATTTCAGGAAGAATTATTTACAAACAAGATTATGATGTCACAATAGGGCACAATAATACTAAGCTTGATGTAAGCGATATATCAGACGGTGTATATTTCCTAAATATATCCCAAGGAAATAGTAGTTTGAGGTATAAAGTTATAATTAACTAAAATGTTCAACGGATAATCATTCGTATAATACAGCATAAAAAAATCCCCAATGTTAATTACATCGGGGATTTTTTTGTTTAATGTAATATGATTATTCTTCAGTAGGAATGGGGTGAGTCACTTTTTCAAGATACTCTTCATAATTAAATCCTTTGTAATGAGGACTTTCTTCGTTATGACATTCTAAACAAACAGCTTCTGTAGGCATGATTAAACCTTTAGCCATTGATTTTTCGCGGCTTTGCATTACAGATTTTGATTTGTAGCCACTTCCCGGTCCATGACATGATTCGCAGGAAACACCTTCTTTTACTGTAATTGTAGCAATTAGGTCTTCACTTACAGCACCCGCTGTTGAATGGCATTTTAAACAACTGGGATCTTTTTTTTCGTCACCAACCAATGACTCCATTGCCTTTGCATGCTTAGTTGAAGCCCATTGTTTATATTGAGCTCCGGTTGCAGCTTTGTTGTGACACATCTTACATTTGGCTGCTCCAATATACTCATATTCCTGAGCTGTTAGATAGTTTCCTCCTAGAAAGAGTAGGAAACATGCGAATAAAATACTTTTAATGTACATGATTTTAATGTTTTATGTTAGTAATAGTGTTATATGATTTTTATTTTCTTCAATTCTAATGTGTTTAATGTATTTAATAAACACCTGCAATCAATGAATATATTATTAGAATTACCATAACTATGCCAAGAGCCAGGAATAGGTAACCCATTGCTTTTACAAATTTAATCCACCCTTTTGAGATTTCCTTCTCCACAACAACTTTATCTAGTTTACCTGATTCAACTAATTCTTTATATTCACGAGGTCTGTCTTTTTTATACTCGTCAAGTGGAACGTGACCAGTGAAAATAACAGTATCCATAGGAAACGATTCAGGGCGTAAATGAGTATTAAAAAAGTGGATTGTAAAAATAAACCCAGTGGCCAATAATGCTTCATCACTGTGAATTATTTGAGCAACATTTATCGCCCATCCAGGAATAAAAAGAGTAAAAAATTCAGGAAACCATAGTATTAACCCTGATAATCCAATTACTGCTACACCCCAGAATACTGCCATATAATCAAATTTTTCCCAATAAGTCCATCTGCCATATTCCGGACGAGGGCCTTTTCCAAAGAACCATTTTATTGATGCGCCCAGGTCTTTTAAATCCTGTTTGCTAAACATCAATGAATTTTTTCCAAATAGAAATTCTTTTACTGTTACTTTTTCTTTGGCCCTTAGTTGGAAAAGTGTTGATAAGTGGAAAGCGAAATAAGCAAATGTTACAATTGCCGCAAATCTGTGAATTGCACCTGCAGATTTTACTCCACCTAGCATATGAGCAATCCATGATGCCCATTCCATGTGAGCAAATTTTAAAGTCATACCTGTTAATGCAAGAAGTAAGAAACTTAGTATTACCATTATATGAGTAAATCTTTGGCGTTTATTAAACCTTCTGTAATACTTAACCTTACCAACTGGTGTGTGGTGTTTATTAATCCTGCGTTGTTTTAACGACTTTGGTAACCATATTAATGTATGTAAACCAAAAAATCCAAACACAAGAAGTAGTAATGTTGTCATTCCCCAAAAAGACCAAAACATTACAGGGTTGTCGTTATGGGTAGCATGTGTAAGGTAACCGGTAAATTCGAGATTAGCATTTTTATGACATTGTTTACAAGTGTTTACAATGTTATTATACCCAACCATAGAATTAGGATTGCTAACTTTTAGAATTTTGTGAGCGCCATGACAATCTGAGCACCGTGCAGCATCCATATCTCCAAGCATATATGCTTTACCATGATAAGTTTCTTTATATGTTTTTGATAAATACTCATGACATGAACCACACTGATTAGTTATTTCGGTCATAAACTTGTCCTGACCAATATCACTAATTATGTGTGCTGAATGGCATGTTGCACAAGTTGGATATTCTTCATCATCACTCTTAATTAAATTTGAGTGATCGCTGGTAATATAATCTTCATAAATACTCTTATGGCAGTTGGCACATGTTTTAGCTACATTTCTGGGATGAATAGAAGATAATGTATCACTCTCCTTTAATTCAAGGTGTGTGGTATGGCAATCTGTGCAAATTGCACTTACCAAAAGTCCTTTTTCTGTTAGTCCCTTACCGTGAGTGCTTTGCGAATAGTCGGCAAAGGCATTTTCTTCTTTTAGTTCACTCATGGCATTTGCATCACCATCTTTTTTATGACAATTACCACACAATTTTGGTATAGCACCTCGGTAAGTAGGTGATGTATCATCAAATCTTGATTTTGTTTCATGAGTTCCATGACAATCTGTGCAATATGGGGCTTCATCTAATTTTTTTAGGTAACTCTTACCATGTCCACTTGTATAATATTCGTTGGATACTTCAATATGACAGTTGGAACAATCAACTTTACCCGCAGTTTCGCAAGGCCTATCAAGTTCATGGGATACGTCAGTGTGACATTTAGCACATTGTATATTTGTATGAACAGAATTTGCTAGTTGACTTACATTAAAAGAAACAGTATCACCATCCTGTGAAATTAGAAATTCTCCCTTTTTATGGTCTTTATTGTGACACTTTATGCATGATTTGTTGGGGATAACATTTTCAATTTTTTGACTCTCAACTTTATGTGGCGGATGACAATCAGAACAGGAGGGAACAGCACCGGGTGATTTTTCCCACAACTCACTTTTAATAACCTTTTTGTGTGTTTGCTCAATTTTTATGTGACATTTCATACAGGTACGAGCAATCCTTTTTGGGTTAACAGATGAATTTGGACTTTCATGCGGTAGCACCAAATGGCTATTATGGCAATCGTTACAAGTTGCTGTTACAAGGAGTCCACTCTGGTATAGTCCTTTACCATGAATCCCCTGGCTATAATTCTCAACAATATTATGTTCATCAATATCATAAATTCTCGCAACCGGTGAACCCTCCTTATGGCAGTTACCACAAAGAATAGGAATGTTCATCTTATAGGTCATGGAATTTGAATTCCATTGAGATAATACATTGTGAGTTCCATGACATTCTTTACAATCCGGCGCGTAGGGTTCATTTAAGCTAAGTGCTTGACCATGAATTCCTCTGAAAAACTGCATATCCGAATCCTTATGACATCTACCACAGTCTACAGGCTTAAGTTTAACTAACTTGTCAGCGTGAAGTAATTCATCAATATTTACATCATCATGACATTCAATACACTTAACCCCTTTATGAACTGATCGTCCAATCACATTTAACGGAACAAACATTGAAACATCTTTCCCATCTCTATTAACAATTAATTCTGGATCCTCATGACACATCATACAATCCTCATCCAATTGAGCAAATGATATGTTCGTTGATAACAAAAACACACTTGTAATAATCAACAAGCCTCTCCACTTTAATATGCTAGCCCACTTAATGTTCATTGTAGTTAAATTAGTAATTAATTAGTTAATTTTATTAGTGCCAACCATTAATCATGCTTTTAAAATTAGACAGAGGAGTACTTCCTATCGTACAAAAATAAATATGCACAACCATAAAGACTGATAGTATAAATCCCATAAAAATATGCAGAAGATCGATCAAGTGTAATCCAAGCATACCGAATATTTTATCAGGAAGTAGATCAGGAAAAAATAATCCAATACCCGTGATGATGATTATTGGCATAAAAAAATACATTACAAAAACGTAACTAATCTTTTGTAATGGGTTAAATTTCCTTCCAATTGCAACCGGAAAAGGTGCATCTTCATTTTTAAAAATTCCATAAGCATAATATCTAGCCTGCTTCCAAACACGACCAGCCATCCCTTTTATTGGGAATTGATAATATTGTCCGTTTGAAGTAAAGCGATTAGCGAATAGATATAATACATATCCTACAGCTAGTATTATTCCAGTTATATTGTGGATAGATACTGCATAATTAAATGGTATAATAGTATATTCAACACTTGAATATTGCAAACTCAAACCTGTTACAATAAGTATTAAAAACATAAGTGCATTTATTAAATGCCAAAGTCTCACCCATAATGGGTATAAATACATTGGTTTTCTCATTTTAGTAGGATTCTTAATAATGCATGAATAAGTATAATCAATAGTATGGTGCCGAAAATAACCCCACTTAAGATATTTAAATAGAGATTTCTGTTGGCGCCTATTAGATATGTATCGCTCAATATTGCAGCGTTAAAAAATCCATATTTTCTTCTGTTTTCTTGAGCCTGAAATTTGTATAAGGATGCCATCAGTGTTGAACTGCTAGAATGACATTCCACACATTTTTTAACAGCCTTATCTTTGGTTTGTATATGATGAGCAACCATTACATTATCTGATGTATGAGTGTGACATTCAATACATCTTACATGAGCAAAGTGTTCAAGTTGATTTGGTAGCCAATCATGCATATCGATTACATTTGGGTTTACTTTTGGTGATATAAGTTGATACTTGTTTATGTCAGCATGACACGATAAACAAATATTATTATCATAAATAATTGTCTCTTTTACATTTTTATTGTTGCGGGCATTAATCTTATACGAATGCGGATTATGACACATCCAGCATGTAAATTCGTCACTGTGTTTTGTTGAGTGAACACTTTCGTGAAACTCGTCATTAATTGATTCAAAATTATAATGAGCCATAGCTTCATCTCCTTCGTGACAATCAAGGCAAGTTGGCATTGGTTCCATTTGTAAAGTGTTATCGTGTGGAAACTCTCTAAATTCATAAGCATGGCAATCAATACAATCAAATGATTTGTGGTTTTGATCGTAATATAAATTTGAGTCCACCAAAAAGTATGGGTTCATTCTTTTTGTCACCTTGCGCTCAAGTACATCATTGTAGTATGAATATGTTGGGCTTCCATGACAATAAAAACATTTACTGTTTTCTTCTGAATGCTCAACAACCTCCGTAATGTAATCTTGGCCGAATGTCAATATACTTATTGTAAATATTAAATTAAAAATTATTAGCTGCTTCATTTTTCAATTTATTGAATTCGATTTTAATATCCAGATCATATTTATATGCATAGTATAAAATTAATACAATTCTTTATGGCACTCATAGCAGGTCATTTCTTTCCAGTCATCCATATCGTGGGGATGATTAAAAATTAGTGAGCTATCTGCATTGGCATATTCCATGTTGCCAGCTGGGCCTTGGGCTTTTATTGAATGACAAAGATTGCAGTCTTTGGAAATAACATGTCCATCTTTGCTAACAAAGTTATTATTATGACATCTGTAACAACCCATCGATTCCATATGTCCCAAAAAGTTTGGATAAGCACTCCATTGTGCTTTCATAAAAGGGAAGATATTTTCTTTATATCCCTCTTGTATAGCAACTATAGCTTTGGTAAGAGCAGCGCTGTTGGTGTCCATAAATTCTTCGTAATTACTGCTGTAGTACTTATTTAATTTTGCTGATATATAGTTCATTGCACTATCAGCAGTTGGAAACTCTCTAACTAAAATCCCCATGGTAACACTTTTTATTTCAGGAATATCAGTTGATATTTCACCAGCTGTAATTGCATTATCCACAAAGTGTGAAGGTGATAAGTAATCATGTGATGGTCGGTTATGACAATCTAAGCAATCCATAGTACGAGGCTCCTCACCAGAAGTTTTACTTGCCACTTCATTATTGATAAACGTCCTCTTTGAACCAGTTTTCAAATTCGTATAATGAACTTCTAATATTGTATCTCGTTTTCTGGAAGTGGCAATATATTCAATTTTCACATCAGGGTTAATGTGCCAGTGAATTCCTTCACTTTGACCCATGGCTTTATGTTCTGGCCCGGTTTTCATCAATAATTGGATATTCCATTCTGTGTTTTCTTCATCCGATAAATAATGCTTTTTAGTTACAAACTTGGGATCATAAAACTTTTGTGGCCAATGACATTTTTCACATGTTTCTTGAGCCGGCCGTAAGTTGTGGATTGGTGTTTCAATTGGCGTAGGAAATTTATTTGCTAGCACTGAATAAACTTGATAAAGCCCCGACATTTTAGATTTAACATACCAATTTACACCACTTCCAACATGACATTCAACACAACTTACTCTTGCGTGGGCAGATCCGTGATAGGTAACATACTCAGGTTCCATTACATTATGACAAAGTGTACCACAAAATTCATTCGATTCTGTATAGTGAAAAACCTCGTAACTACCAAGGCTAGTGAGTAATATAAATATAGCAGTAGATATGAGAAAAATAAATACTACCATTCTTTGCCCTGGGTCATTAAGATTTACAATTGGAAATTTAACCTCTCTAGTTACCTTTTTTGATTTATCTCTCTTCATCTTCCTCATTGTTCCAATGGGAATCATCACTAACCCTATAATAAGGAAAACCGGAAGTATAATAAAAGTGAAAAGACCTAAATAATTACTACCTCCACTGGGAGAAATCAAAGTAATTAATAAAGTAAAAATTATAAGAAGAAAACTGATGGCAGCCAAAACTGCTCCTGTTATTGTTGTCCAGCTGTAAAATGACTTTGGTAGTTTCATAGTTTGATCTCGTAGTAGCTGTAATAGAAATGAGGGTGTTATAATGTTGATTATAACACCCTCAATTGAAGGTTGTTAAAACCCCCATAATCTTGTAATATTGAAACCTATACGAAATTCTCCGTCGGTCCAATCACTTGTGTTATACATGTAGTTATCTTGGGGGATTATCCCATTTGAAGCTGTTATAAATATTTCAAATGCGTGAGTAGCTGTAGCCACCTGATATCCTATGCCAAAATTTGGTTTTGATTTATTAGTAACTATAGTATTCTCCTTAATAGATTTAATATCTAGAGGCATTGAATAATGAAAAATTATTGACGATTGTGGTGAGAACTTAAACTGTCCCATAAAACCAATGCCAATTTTATCATGATCCATGCCCTTAACACCAGCAGTATCAGCTGATACTGTATTGTAGTGTGTAAAGCTACCATTTACAGAAAAAGAAAACCAATCGGTAATTTTACGGCTAACCATTACCTGAGTAAAATATGATAATCTATCGGCAAACTTATAAGCTGAATCGGCAGTAGCTGTGTTAAATACATCTTTGTTTCTTCCATCAATTGCCATATTAGCATAAAGTGTAACAGTTACAGGAATTGTGTTTCTGCGGGTTTGCTCAATAATATTATATTTAACTTGAAAATCACTATACATATTCTTTTTAGTGATTCCATATCCAATCATTAAATTATCAAGTATTGAATAGTTTAACCCCATTCTGGTATTAGCTGATGGAGCATAAATGCCGTATAAATCAGAAATACCGTTATTTTTGATTAATCCAAACCTATGTTGAATAAGTAGTTCCAGAGTTTTTTTCTCAGGAATAATTGATGTTTGTTCATCAATTAAAATTCCACTTCCAAACATTTCTCTTACAGGTTTGTCCTTTTTCTTTTTTGGTGCTGGAGCTTCTTCATCCTGAGCCAATATAACTCCAAAACCGAAAACCATTATTAGTAAAATTAGTATATATTTCTTCATTTTTTTACAGTTTTAAAGTTAGTTAATTGTCTTTTGCACCTTCTTCGATCCAATATAATACTGTTGCTGCTTGAGCAACTGAATATTTAGCAAAGTGACTGCCACCTGGTAGCGGATAGTAATATATTCTACTTTCTGAGGGCACATCAATGTTTACAAGGCCCATGCTTGTGATACTATTGTATGCATTTTCAGGAGTCAAATCGGGGGCAGTGCTTCCTGTGCTATGACAACCGGTACATCCTTGCTCTGACCAAATAGGAACAACTTCCAAAGAAAAACTAGTAGTATCCCCCGGAGGTGGAGGTGGAGGTGGAGCAGGTTCTACGGTGAATTTATATTGGCACGAAACTATCATTACTATAGTTAATGCCATTAAAATTCCATTTAATAGTATTTTATTCATATCTACAATATTTATTAATTATTACATAGTTAACTACTACAACATTACTGATTTAATCGATATTTTAACTTTGGTTTATGTTGATATATCTCTACGATGGGTTGCTATATATACATATTAATGTTGATAAATATCAATGCATAAATATCATCGCAAATAGCCTAATGTATTTTATTGAAATAATAATTAGTGATTAAAGAGGACTAAATAACTATTGTTTTCCGACAATAAATATTATTTGGATTGTTACGATTTTTACTAATTTTATTGATCGTAAGTTTTAATTTATATAAAGTGTAAATGATGTTTAGCAAAAAGAAGTCAGGAGATAATTTCAAATTTGTAAATCTGCAAGTGTTTGCATGGGACAGGGTTGTTGGTAGTAAAAAAAAGTTTAGAAGACTGTTTGATAGAGAAGAACTTAACTATCTTAGTACAGAGTTGTCAATTTATAATAAACTCTTTGATGAGGAAGATTGGGATGCCGAAATTGAGCTGATTGCAAATAAACTATTGGACGATGGAAAGGTGGAGAAAATCTGCGAGAAAAAGGAAACCATAGCGATTACAAAGGATGAAAACCTTTTTAGTTATTCATTTGGCTGGGGTAGTGATGATAGAGGTGGTTTTTGGAAAAAGGGTAAATATGAGTGGGAGGCATATATAGATGGTGAATTTGTTTCAAGCACTATTTTTTATGTTGAAGATATGGGATTAGTTACAGGAAATAGCAATCCTTATCTAAACGTAAAAGCATTACATACTTATGAAGCTCCTGATGGTGGTTTGGATATATCCGAAAGGATTTATCTAAAGTCATTTAATGTCGAAACTACAAGATTTATAATGGGCGAAGTTTTATTTGAAAACAATGTTCCTCATGAATGGAATTGCGAGTTTCTATTTAATATATACGATGACACAGGAATGCATATTGGAACGAGTGATGCGTTTTTCCTAATTACTCCTACAGATGGAATAGGTGAGGAATTTACAATTACAGAAGGGTGGGGAGGAAGTAATGCAGGTACCTGGATAAAAGATAATTACACGATGGAAGTTGTTTTTATGGATACCGTAATAGCAGTTATACCATTTACAATTGGCAATGAGGATATAAGGCGGGTTAGTGACTATGAAGCTTTATTGAATGAGGATGTAAACACAATTTTTGATGATACAATAGAAATAAAAAAATCCAATGCTGAAAATAAAAAAGAAGAAATAATTGGTGATGACAATTCCAAATCTGACAAAACAGAAAAAGATGATAGTATAGAAGTTATGATTGATGACCAATCAGTTGATGAGATACTAAAGGATCTGGACAGCTTAATTGGACTTGAAAATATCAAAACAAAGGTTCGTGAATATATTGATTATGTTAGTTTTTTGCAGTTTCGAGAAGAGTCAGGGATAAAGGATGATGATGAAGTTGTTATGCATAGTGTTTTTACCGGAAATCCGGGTACCGGGAAAACAACTGTTGTTAAACTCCTCGGAAAAATATACAAATCAATGGGGTTACTATCCAAAGGACATGTGCATACTGTTGAAGCCAATGATATAATAGCAGGGTTTATTAGGCAAACCGGAAAAGACACTAAAAAGGCAATTGAAAAGGCCCGGGGAGGAATTCTTTTTATCGATGAAGCATATATGCTTTTTAAGAAAGGAAATACCGGTAACGATTTTGGAAGTGAAGCTGTTGCTGCCCTTATAACTGAAATGAGTGATGGTGAAGGTGACATTGCAATAATGGTTGCCGGGTATCCACAAGAAATGGAATCCTTTATTAATTCCAATCCAGGGTTAAAATCAAGGTTCCGCAATCATTTCCACTTTGAAGATTATACACCTGATGAGTTAAGCCATATAGCAGAATTTGCTGCTGATAAAAAAGGTGTTAAGATTTCAAAGGATGCTGCAATTAAGCTTAAAAAGGTGCTAACTGATGCATTTAGAAAAAGAGATAGAACATTTGGTAATGCTCGTTTTGCTTTTGCTTTAATTGATGAGGCAAAAATCAATCTAGGAACAAGGGTTATGAAAGACCCTAATCTTGAAGAACTATCAAAGGCTCAAATATCAACTTTAGAAGGGATAGATATTGAGGATATTGGTAACCCAAATATTGATAAAAAACTCAATATTGGAATTGACGAAGAATTGCTTAAGGTAGCATTATTGGAGTTGGATGAGCTCACAGGTCTTGCAACTATTAAGCAAGAGGTTAGAGAGCTTATTAAGCTTAGTCGTTATTATAAGGAAAACAACAGGGATATTCTCAAAGCCTTCTCAATGCATAGCGTATTTATTGGAAATCCCGGTACTGGTAAAACAACTGTGGCCAGAATAATTGCAAAGGTATATAAGGCCCTCGGTATGTTAGAACGAGGACATCTAATTGATGCCGATGGTGGCGATTTGGTAGCTGGCTGGGTTGGTCAAACATCCGGTAAAACAAAGGACCTAATTACCAAAGCAATGGGAGGAATCTTGTTTATTGATGAGGCATATGCCATTACTGGAGGCACGACTGGTCCGAAGGGAGACTTTGGAGGTGAAGCAATTGCTGCAATGATTAAAGAGATGGAAGATCATCGTAGTGAATTTGGAATTATTGTGGCCGGATATACCCAAAACATGAAGGACTTTCTAGAGGCTAATCCTGGCTTAAAGTCACGTTTCGATCAAACCTTCAAATTTGAGGATTTTACAGAAGAAGAGTTATGGGAGATAGCAGTAAATATGTATAAGGGAAAAGAGCTAGTAGTTAATTCTGAGGCAGAGTCTCACTTAAAAACGTATATAAAATATCTATATGAAAATCGAGATCGATTTTTTGGTAATGCTCGATCAATTAGAAAAATAATTGAAAAGTCTACCCGAAATCATGAATTGCGAATGGCAGACTTAACCAAAAAACAGCGAACAAAGAAAATGATGTCAACATTAAATATTGATGATGTTAAGGAATTTGTTCCTAGCAAGGATAGTTTCTCGAAAAAGCGAACCTTGGGGTTTAAATTTAATGGGTGATTTAAATATTAAATACGCATTTATTTTAAACCGGCTGGTTCTGATGTGTTAAGGCAATTAAAACAATAGTAAATTTTGTTATTATGACCATGGAATCCAAAAAGAGCTTAAAAGCTCACGACATTATTTATTTCATATTAAAGCATAAACAATACTCAATTATTTTTCTTGCAGTATTGACCATTGCATTTGGGACTTGGGGATTTTACGAAAAAGACAAACATCCGGTAACAGGTATTATATCTAGCATTAAAATGTTTGGTTTGGATTTACCAAATCTATGGGTTGAAATAAATTGGCAAATCCTAACAGCTATTGTTTTTGCCATTATAACTATTTCATTTTTTGCTATGATGATATTCATTAGAGATAGTTATCAAAAATATAGGGTAATTGATATTTTCAGTAGACACCATAATGTTGTATTTGGTATGGGAGGAGTTTCTCTTAGTTTTTTAAATTCCATTGTTGACCAGAAAAATCAATTGGGAACAGTTATAATTGAGTCGGATTCAAATAACAAAAACATAGAAGAGTATAGAAAAAAAGGAGTTGGTGTTATAATTGCTGATGCATTGAAGGATAAAACCCTCGATAAGCTTGATCTCATTAAGATGAGAAATGCAGTTATTGCTTTGGGTAATGATAGAGTTAATATTGAATTGGCAAAAAAACTAATTGATCTTAGGAGTGCACAATATGAAAAACAGAAACACAAGAAACAAATAGATATTCCCTTAAAACTCATTGTACATATCCAAAACAGGGACCTTGATATTCTTTTTCATCAAGAGTTTATCTTACCTGATGAAAACTTAAAAATAGATCTGAAAACATTTTCATTTTTTCAGGAAGTTGCCATTGATCTTTTTGAAAACTATGATTTAGATGGAAAAAGTTCCAAATTTATTAATAGTGATGAAGATTTCTGTAGTATTTTAATGGGAAATGGAATACTTGTTAAGGATATTCTTTATCAAATGGCACAATTATCGCATTTGCCAAATGAAAATGTGCACACTGTATATATTGTAGATAAAGATTCTGATAAACTGATAGTTGAGCTAAAGAAATATCTTTATTACAACGAAAATAACTTTCCTAATTTTAAACTTGTAGTTGAAAAGTTAGACAGCAAAAGTTTGGATTTCTTTAGTCATAGTTTATGGCAAAAGGAAAATATAGCAAATGTTATTATTGCCTACGATAACGAGGCCGAGAACCTTGATTTAGCCATTGAATTATTCAACCGAACATACATAGGTAATTTGAAAGATATAAATATGCCGTCGGTATTATTTGCAATTTTCGACCAAAAATTGTTGGCTGAAATAATAAATGGTGAGAAAAAATCATTTGATAACTTTTTTGCCTTTGGCAATAGTGATAATGTATTATCTTTTAACAATTTAATTAATGAGGAAGGGTTTAAAATTGCCAAACTAATTAACTCTGACTATGGAGATGAGTATAACCCCGAAGGGCTTGCATTTGATATTAACAAAGCAAATAAAAAATGGTATAATAGAAATAAATATCACAATAAAATATCAAGTATTGCCCAAGCAAATCATATTGATATTAAGCTAAAAGCTATGGGTTTAATGAAGCAGAAAGCTAATGATGTCAACACAACCAAAGAGAGACTACTATCCCAAAACAGACAAGTAATTTCGAAATTGTTTGATGAGGATAGAGAGGCTCTGGGAATCGGAGATGCCGAATTGAAGTTGTATTCCAAAGAGTTACATAAGTTTTATAATTGCATAAACAACCATCATAGCTTTAAAGTGATGTATTTTCCAAATTCATATGCCACCTTATTCGAAAAGATGATTAGAATGGAACATAATAGATGGAATGCATTTCACTATTTAGCCGGATGGGAATATGAAGAAATTAAAGTGGTTGGTAAGTTTAAAAATAGCTGTGAAAAAAAGGAATGGGAAGACGCTAAAAAGAAAGAAAATAAAATGAAGAAAAAACATGATTGTCTTCTTCCGATACAAGATTTTAAGAATGATAATATTCGAATAACAATTATTTATGATATTTACTCTTTCTTGTACCTGCCAAATTATTTGGCAGAAACAGGATATGCCATAGTTCCCTGGAAATCTAAACACACAGCTAACTAATAAAATAACATGATATGAACTCAACCGACCCTGAAACTTTAGGAAAAGTATTTCACAATCCGCATATATTATTATCCCTTCAATGGGACACAAATCTTTCTTCATTTGAGGGTTATAGGGTGATTGATGATATTTTCAAATCAAAATCGGGAAGGCCATTGGTAATCATATCCACAGGTTTTGAGGGGCAGGCTGCTTCTTTTTTAAACGCACATGAATATAAAGGTGTTATGATTCAGGCTCTTGTGGTACCAGGCAGAGATGATTTTGAAAAGGCAAATATTATGAATGATATTGCAGAATGTACCGGCACATTATTGATAGGTAATTATATGGAAGTGCCTCCAGAAGGCGCAGGCATGTATAATTGTGGGGAAGCCAAACAAATAAAAATTAATCAGGATTGGGATGGAAAAAATTCATACAATACTATTATTGGTGGAAAAGGGGCATCTTATAAAATTGAATATAGAATTGATGAAATTAGAGAAGATATGCCAGATCCGGATAGTGAATTTTTTGACGAAGAAGATAAGGTTTATTTCGACCAATTAAACGAACGGATTAATAGTTTTTCTGTTGATGAAGGCAATTATAAGTTTAAGTATGTGGGAGATAAACTTGTGTTGGGCAACGAACCTCCTAGCTAGTTCAAATTTTTAAATATCCAATAAAACAAAACACACACATCAGTAACCAGCAGCTTCCAGCTGATCGATTACATTTCGAGCCTGATTACTGTATTTAGCATAAACTTCCTGCTGTGTATTATTGTAAAGCTGATCGAAAATATGCAGAGCTTCAATAAAATGTATCTTTGCTTCTGGTTCTTGATTTATTTCTAAATAGATTGTACCTAGTTCATAATGCGATCCACCAAGTAAAAAACCAATGTTTAAATTATCCTGATTATTGCCATAAAGCTCATTTGCCAACTTGTATTTTAGCAAGTAGTAATTTAGGGCTTCCGCAGTTTCACCAATCGACTTATAAACCATTGCAAGCTTTTCATATGATGTAATAAGGCTGCTTGTTAAACTAACATTCTCAGGATTGCTTTCAGATAGTTCTATTGCTAAATTATTTCTTGAATGAAGTAGTTTTAATGCCTGATCATAGTCTTCCAAAGCTAAATATATCTCGCCAAGCCTTTCAAACGAAATAGCATAATTGTTTTTATGGTTTAAGTCCTGTGGGTTATCTTCGAACAGTTCTTTTGTTAGTATATAGTATTGGTTAAAAAAGTTTAATGCAACATCAAATTGATGTGATTCCTGGTAGATTGCACCTGCCTTGAAAAATGATAAGGCAAGCCCTTTTTTAAAACTTTCATTTTTTGGATTACTTTCGTATAATTCGCTGAATAAGTTACTATAAGACCTATAATACTCCAAAGCCTGATCCAGGTTATTTGAAGCCTTGGATATGTCTCCTAATTTATCATATGATACTGCCAAGTTACTTTTGTAATAATCATTCTCCGGATTGTTTTGAAACAATTCTGAAATCAGAATATTGGCATTTGTATAACATTGCAAAGCATGTTCATTCTGTCCTTTTATTTGATATATTTCTCCTAATTTATCAAATGAAGAAGCATAGTTATTTTGATAAGCTTCGTTTTTAGTATTGGTTTCAAGTAGTTTTTTAATCAGGAAACTGTAATCTGAATAGAATTGTAATGCTTGGTCCAGTTCACCGTAAAGCTGATATATTTCTCCAAGCCTTTCATTTGAAATTGATAGGTTACTAAGGTAGTCATTGTTTTGGGGATTATTTTTATATAAAGCTTTAGCAATGCCAAAATAGTTGTTGTAGCAATCCAAGGCATTATTTATTTGTCCAATTGTTTTATAAGCGGAACCAAGTTTTTCAAGCAACGACATGAAGTTATTTCCATAAAAAACATTTGTATTTAAATCAACTTTAGTATCCTGTAATGCTACTTTAATTTCATTAAAAATATTGATTCTGGATTCTAAATTACCATCAATGGAAAGTGCTTCATTTAAGTTGTAATTAATACGTGAAGCTAATTTCCATATATTAGTCGGAACTTTACTAGCCTCATTTATTAATGATGCGATCCATTTTAGTCCTTCTTCTCCCGACGATATTCCATAAGAAAGAACAGTAGTTGCACCATCTATTTCTGAATCTGTTAAATCCGATATATAATAATCCAGAGCAAGCTCAATATTTTTTGCTTTCATTAGTTGATACATGGTTTCACTTACTCTAATATCATCATCAGCAGTTAATGATAATAAATGCATGGCAATTGAATTGTGTATGTTTTTTGATACCTTGTTATCCAAATTTTCAATTAGTGAGTTGCGTAGAATTGAATGCACCAAATTCCATTGTTTATTTTCACCTTCTATTCTTAAGTGTTTGTTAAACCAACGTCTTAAATTGGCAAATTGTAGTGAATCCCAATTTTTATTTTTACTTTTTGAAATTAGTTTTTCAAGATCCATTTCGCGCAATCCATTTCGGCTGCATGCTATGAAATTAAATATATTTATTGTGAAAGATTCATCAAAAACTGACGTAGCCTTAACAATTAAACTTAGAAACAAACTACCCGGATATGCAGGAAAGTCATTGACAAGGGATTCCATATAGTCAACAATTACTTCATCTCCTCGCCCTTCCAGTATGCTCATTTTCTCAAAATCATCATTATCCATTGCCATCAGAATATTGGTGGCAAGACTTAACCATAATGGGCTGGAAGATGCACTTAATCCGTCGTCTCTTTTCTTATTAAGTATCACAGATTCTACTTTGGTTGGGATATTTTTATGCTTAAGCTTACACAGCATATTAAGCATAAGTTTAGATTCATTTGTTGTAAAAAAATCAATACTTTTCTTCGTAATATGGCTATGAAATTCAATGGCATTTTCTTCAAATCCTGTAATGGCAGTACAGAGCATACGTATTCCTTGTGGCATATGGTTGGGTAACCATGTCATATACATTGCTCGTTCCGTTTGTTCAAAACGATCCAATGCATCTATGAGTAGTACTACTTGTTTTAACTCAACTGCCAATGAAACAAGTTCTTTGAATTTCTCCACAAGTGTTTCTATATCAGAATTTTCATTTTGTGATGTTTCTGTTACTTCGTGACCAAGAAAAATCCTAAGCTGCATGTTCCATATCTTAAGTAAATCAGCTATATTTCTTGATTTGGCTGATAATCCTGCTGAATGTGAAAGAATAAAGCAGTCATCATTTTGCATTATCTTGTTTACCATTGCAAATACTGCACTTTTTCCAGAACCACTTTCACCAGTTAATATCATTCCCCAATTGTTCTGTTCCTTTGACAAGAGATGAGTTTTTAGGTCTTTAAGTAGATTTTCCCTCCCACAAAAAGTTATAGTGTGATTTTCAATAAAACTATCCAGCAAGGCTATTTCATTTTCTTGCCAGTTTTTGGGTATGCTATCAATTGTATATTTAGCATGTTCAATACAATCGTTAATAATATCCTCATAAACTATATTTCCCCATTTTTCCAGATTAATAACTTTCTCACTTTCTGAATCCCAATCTGCCTCATAGCTTTTTACTTTGTTTTCCAATTTTTTTTCTTCAAAATATGAGTTAATTGAAGTTACTAATTTTTTAAGTGCTAATACTCTTTCCTTTCTTTCACTTTCTGATATATTTAAGTTAAGTGCATCGCTGAACATGGCAGCTCTTTTTGGTGAAAATTTTGAATAATCAAGAGGATTCCTTACATAGAATGCACTGCGAATAAGTTGTTCATCACTGGCCAATACTCCAAACTCAATTTCCAGTGCAGTAACACTTTTTCCTTTCTGGGTGGATATGTTTTTTAAACCAATTGTAGCATCTTCCATGCGTTTTTTCGGAGGAATCCAACCATACCTATCACCAAGTAAGCAAATAAAGAATGGTTTACAACGTTCAATTTCATCTAAGCAAACTTTTAATACCGTAACTTCACGTTCGTCTTCTTGCTCGATGGATGTGGTATCCAGCCCCCATCGTAAATCAACTATTTCTAGTTTAATACGTTTTTTTTGTAACTCTTCTCTAACTCTAGGTAGTACAAAATTTTTCAGATGATCACGTTCTGCCTGCATATCGGCAAATGTGCTGCTAATGAAAATCGAATAAGTTTTCCAAGGCGAGTATATTGACATATTGGGTTTGTTTATTGAAATTAAAAACGATTCTTGCTTTTACGATATTTTCAAAGGTACATTTTATAACACAATTGAATTATAATATTAGAAACAAAAACGAACTAAAATCTGTACCCAGTTCTTAAGTGAATATTGTATGTTGGTCCATCTTCATTTTTCATAGAGTCGTCGCTTTTGGAGAAATAAATTGATAACCAAAGCCTGTACCAATTTCGTAGTTGAAATGATTACCGATATTTCGTTTAATTCCCCAAGTTGGTATTATCGCCAATTGATCCACAGTGTTTGGGTTGCCATAGTTGGTTATTATAAACCAATCGGGCTGATATCTAATATTGATGCTAATGAAATTCCCACTATTCCATGCAATATCCTTTGATTTTGATTTTCTCTTTTTTATATCATAGTACCACCGGGGCTCGATGGTAAGTACTGGTGCGATAACCCCCCCCGACTGTGTTGCTGAAATAGCATTTTTATTCCAAAACCTAGCTGTGAGTCCGATTTCACCTCTCAGAGCCATTGCATCAGATAGCTTTAATTCATCGTATAACCACAAGCCTAAAAACCCAGTTTGTATACCACCAGTTGATTTTTCCACGCTTCCTTCCTGACCATTAGCAATGATGCAGATTATAAGCAAAACTAACAACACAGCCGTGTTTTTCATGTTTTTTTCTTCAATAAACTTATTCCCCATTATAATGTTAACCCATACTATCAGAAAAGCGTTTTAACAAAAAAGATCATTCAATAAATCAGCGTCCTTTTGAGCTAAATCGTCTTCACCCATTGCTTTGTATACCTGGTATCTTACCGATAATGCAGGTTCATAAATATCATCTATTTCAATTATGAAATTACAATCGGCAAGTGCTTCGGGTAGCTTTCCTAATTTTAAAAAAGTATTTGCCCTGCCATACCTGTAAAAATTGTTGTTTGGTTCCTGTTTTACAGCTATATCCATGTCAATTAATGCTTTGCGGGGACTGCCGTGGGTTAGAATTAAATTTCCTCTGCAATAGTAAAAAAGGGGCTCATCATCTTCCAATTTAATTGCTTTGTTATAGTCCTCCAAAGCCTTGTCTATTAAGCCTTTATTCTCGTTGGCTGATCCTCTTTCATAATAATTCCAACCATTTTTTGGATTGAGTATCATCATTGCAGAAGAACGTATTATTTTCTCATCGTCAGTAATTTCCTTATTGATGGTATTTAAGATTCCACTATCATAAATGAAAATACTTAATAGCTGACTTCCAGGTTCTACCTTTATATTTGGAAATCCTTCATGATCAATTATTTTGCCTAAAAAGCTGCCAAAATTTTCATCAATTTGCACATAGGTACTCATATCACTAATGTCATTTGATATAAATACTGGAGACTCATTAGATAACCCATTTTGAGAAACTAGCATTATAGTTTCTTGGTTGGGAGTGTTGCAAATAGGAATTAAAGGAAAGGAATCCATAACATCATCTGAAATTAGGTTGCACTCAAACGACAGAGCAATATACTCTTCCTGTAACTCCTCTAGTGTATAAAAGTAAAAACTACTCCATTTTGGGCCATCGGGCTCCCAATCCGTCATATCAATATAGTAGCTTTGCTCATATTCAAGAAACATTCCTCCGTTGAATTCTTCCATAAACTGTTTATATGAATCTGGAAATAATATTCCATAGGCAGTTTCAAAGGCGTTGATTTTATTAGTATTTAAGCGAGTATTGAAATTAAATTTTGATGAACCTTTTATGCGTTTTTCCTTTAACTTGTTAATATTTATTGTGTTACTATTCACCCTTAGTGATATTTAAGTTTATGATTTAGTTTTATCTAACCACTCTTTCACTTTATTGTACTCTTTGCTGTTTTTACCAAAATGCTGCTCTTTATAACTAAGTGATTCCAAAAAGTATTTCTTTGCATGATCTTCATCATTTGCATAATAATATGCCTTTGCTAAGGAGAATGCCGAGTTGTCATAATGTTCAGACTCTGAGCCAAATAATTGCTTTCTTAGTTCGAGAGCTTTTTTATGATATAGGATTGAATGCTCATAATCATTATCCCAATAGTATGAAAGACCAAGTCTGTTATAGCATTTGGCAACTGAATCATGCTTGGGTCCATGTAGTTTTAATCTAATGTCAAGGGCATGCAAAAAATGATCAATGGATTGTTTATAATCTTCAATCCAATAATAGTCCAGGCCCAAGTCATAATGTGACCAAGCAGTTAGAGATTCTTCATTGATACTTGAATATGATGACAATGCTTTATCATGATACTTAATGGCATTTTCATAATCATCCATATAGTAATAAACATCACCCAATTGAGAGAATGACCTGGCACTATCAAAATAGTCTTCGCCATGTGAAACTACATAGTAATTAATGGCCTTTTTAAAATAAACTTCAGCTTCAGTATGCTCATTGAGGTTTTTACATGCCGTTCCAAGTTTGAAATATATATTTCCCAGTTCATCATTAGTATTATCATTATAATCGATAGTTTCAATTATTTCAAGAGCATTGTGGTAGTAAATCTTTGCTTCTAAATGACTTCCTTTCTTTGTACTCTTGTCTCCTAAATCAATGAGGCTTTCAATATTTGTAACTCTTTCATCTGAACTATCCTCTAATTCCTTGGATTTATCATTGCTTAGTTCATCAATAAGATTTTTCGTTTTTACGGCATTATCACTGTATTCGCCACTAACTTCAGTATAAATATTATATGCCGAACTATAATAGAATAATGCTTTTTCACTATTATATTTTGCTTGATAAACCAATCCCATTTGATAATAAATATCAGCAACGTTACTGTCTTCCTCTCCGTGTAAATATTGACGAATATCAAGAGCTTCGTTGTGAAATTTTAAAGAGTTATCATATTGACTGTCGTAGTAGTAATCTTTTGCTAAATCGAAACAAATTGCTGCTACTCCTTCATTGTGATCATCATCTTCGTTTAATTCTTTTTGTAGGACAAGGGCTTTTTTATGATGTGAAATGGCTTTTTCATAATTGCAATTCATGTAATAATCTTGTCCGAGCTGATAATATGCGATTACAACATCCACATCATCTTCGCCATAACATTTAATGCGTATCGCCAATGATTTTTTGTGGTTTACTATAGCCTTTTCATATTGGCTATTCATGTAATAATTTGTTCCTAATTCATAATAGCAATCGCTTATCTCCTCATGTTCAGAGCCTAATTCCTTAATTTTGCTTCTTAACTCTTTCTTGTTTTCAATTATTGCCTCCTCATATTCATTGAGCTCCTTTTTAGGTAAAGGATAAATACGAGGTATTGCTTTGTCCTTGTCCTGTTTATAACTAGAGGGTGTTATTTGTTTTTTTCCTTTTAATGCTTTTCCGGATGGTGATAAGGGTGATGACCCCTTTTTATTAAGATTGAGTTTTGTTATTTCGGATAATAAGCGATCTCTAACAATTGAGGATCTTATGCCCAGTTCTTTGAGCTGATCAGTGGTTGATATATCTGATAATTCTTCTAGTGTAATTCCTTTATTACTGAATAGTTTTGAATAACCACCAAGTTTTATTTTCTCCAGCCAGCTATTGATGTTCATTTTACTAATTATAATTTTTTACAACCTATTGATGATTGTTGTTTTAGTCGGGGTGTAACCTTGGCACTTCATCATCCTGTCTTTTGGGTCTCTTTCTCCTTCTTCTGGTTATCTTAGGTTTACTTCGAGTTGTTTTTGATGATTTTTTACTTTTAATATTTATTGATGGTGAATTGTCTTGATCATCTTCCCAGCTAGTAAGGTCTGCTTTAAATTCTCTAAATCCACCAGCTAGTATAGTACCCGCAGTTTCATCATTATCTACATTATCTCTATTTTTTTTGCTTCGTTTATTTGAAGAAAAGAAAAGCCACCAAACTACTTTTATCACTAAATATGCAATTGCAATAAATACAATAATTGACAGTGTAATTACTGTTAAATTTGCCATAATTATACATAATACCGAATAAGTAAATATTCTAACTGGGGCAAATTTGCCATGCATATAAATACTTTCAATACAAATCATAACAAATAATCCTAAGAATAATAGTGTTATGATGTTCATGAAATTTACAAATGTACCTGAAGTGAAAAGCCCAATTATTCCTTTTTCTTGTAAAAAACCCAGCGAATAGTATGAATATACTGCTGACCTATTTGCCAATGTTGCAATGAAAACAAGAATGGAAATAAATGAAGCGGTTTTTAAGGCCCACCAGTTTTTCGTATAATAACTATCATGGCCCAATATGATTGCGTAAAAATACTCAGGAATCATACCAATACTTGTAGGAATCCTATAATACAGTTGAAACCCATCGTATGAGGAATTAGTTTTGTTGGTAAAATAATTGTCAAGTCGTGTAGCTCCTATAAGTCCATATCTGGCAGAAACAGCCAGTAGAAAAACGGAAACAGCGAAAACAAGTATTGATATTAAGAAGTTCATATCTTGTCTATTTAATGGTTAATCGTTTTTTCCAAAAGAATAGGAAATATATAATTATTGCAATTACAAAAAGTGTTGCCAAAAACAATCCTGCAAGCAAACCAGCATAAAAATATGCTATTGAAAATACTAACCATATTCCAAACCGAAGAAATCCATACTTCGTCCCAAAGTTTTTTATACTCTCAACCAATAGTTTTATAATAATTAAAATTGCCAGGACAGCGATAGTTATTTCTGGCCAATCCCAGTTTTGGGGGTAAATGGAAAGGTTGCCTGGTAGAAAAACACCCAATAGAAAAACCAATATACCTAATATTAATCCTGATATTAATGGCCATGGTTTTCCTTCCCATTTTCCATTTATACTTTGTAATCGATTTATTTGACGATCTATTACATATGCATACTTTTGAACAAAAAACATAACTGCAAAAACAAGTATTGTGATAATGTAAATGCTCCAACCACTATCCCAAAATGTGAGATTTGTATCAGCTATTGTGTCCATATTAGTAATTGTATTTATTAATGTTTGTAAATGCTTCTTCGTTATTGAACTATACACTCTGTAGTACCTGGCTTAGGAGAGTGATTGTAAATATTGTTAATAAAAACCAACCAACCATGCCCTCAATTATTGAAAGGTACATTGCAAACCACTCATCTTCTTCGGGTAATGCTCCAAAACCAATTACAACAAAACTATTTAAGCTAAGCAAAAGTGAATTGATAAATTTAACTATCACAACATATATTAAAAACAAAATTGAAATAAATAGTATTAAAAATCCCGACCATATTCTTTTTCGTTTGGTTGTAATATCTGCCCACCTTCCTGGATGAAAATTGAATAATTTTATTAAACCAGGTATTATATCATATCTAAACTTTCCAAGAAAATGTAGTGGCCCTCCAAATAATTTTAGAATACGTGGCATTTCCTTACCTTCTGTTTCGTACTTTCTTCGTAATTCTTGAATATCATTATTATTAAGGGTAATCTCTTTTGTGAAAACAGCATCAATGGGTTTATCTGTAGTGAGATACTCCGAAAACCTGCTAAATTGATGGAGGTAATATCTATAGTTCATGCCATCCCATCTTGAAAATGTAAACATGTACAAAATGGTAAATATTAATATTATCCACAGAGATTGAATAAGAGATTTCCCAGGGTTAGTAGCGTAGTCAGAAAAAAATCTTAAAAACACATTGAGCTTATGGTTTATTAAATTATTTAAAGTTGGGTTGATTTTTTGAGTGAAAGCCTGCTTTCGTGTTTCGATGTCTTTAATTTCAACATATGAACCATTTGCCGAACTTATATCTCCCCGGTCGTGATAAAGTGTATTAAGCTTAGTATAAGCACTTAATAAATCATTGTATTTCAAATTGTCAGAAAGCTCTTCATGGCTTTTTGCCTGATATGGAATTACAAGGTCAGATTCTTCAGTATAGAATATTGATAATTTTTCACCTCCTAAATTATACCATGGAATGTTCGAGTTTGATTCAGGGAAATCGAAGTTTAGGATTCCAATATAATCAACAACAAGAAGGGAATCAATCAATAAGGATTTTCCTACTTCAGCATAACTAAGGTTAATTGTCTGTAGCTGATTTTTAATTAGCTTTAGCTCATCTATTTCGGATGCTTCCATGTCAATGGAAAAAACGTTGCTTAACTCATTGTTGTTAAACTCATTGTTATATAAACCAATGTTACCAAAATACCCGTTGGCCAGGTTAAGCTGATAATAGGTTTTTTCGCTATCTCGAGATGTAAACTTTGGTTGATTTGCGTCGAAATTGCAATTGTATAGTTTGAGATTCCTCAATGGCAAATCAATTAATAGTAAAGTAGCGAAACTATTTTGCCTTAGATTAATATTAGCAATAGGCAGTTTATCTCCAACTAATTTAAAGTCGTCATGAAATATGCAATTTTCGATAAGGACAGATAATTCTCCTATGGGCTCTGTGTCTTCGAATATAATAGGAACTAAAAACTCACAACCAATAATATTTAATTTCGACAAATGCCAGCCATTAAAAATAAGGGGTGCATTATCAGATAAGTTAAAACTACAATTATAGAAGTAGATCTTTTTTGGTGCTATGTTTTTTTGTTTGATTTCATAAAGACTAAAAAAAACTTTATCGATTAATAGTTCACTGTCGTTATCAGTGGAAACTATCTCAAAATCGCTCAATACAATTTCAGTTTCTTTCGAATCAAGGAGTTTTGCAACATCAATTAAACTAATAATCTCTTTGGGTTCGATATCAATAACCTCATCTTCAACTATTTCTTCGGGCTGAGATAATAGTACACCAGCTGCTAACAATAACACAAACAACAATGTAGCTTTAATTGGATTTGAAGTCATGGGAATTAAGATTTTTTTAGCAATTCCTTTTTCAAATTTAGTTTTTTAACTGAATTGTCGGTGTCGAAGTTAAATAATAAATCGCCAGTATCCTTAAATAGTTTTATTGAATTCATGTCGAGCCAATGGCTACCCCCTCCAACGTATATTCCGGAAAGTACTTCGACAAGTATATTGCCACTTTTATATTTTACGACACGAATCTTTGCATTGCTATTGATTTTGATTTTGTCAAGGAATACTGGTTTTTCATTTTGAGTTTTGATAGTAACAATGCCTTTTTCATTTTTAACAAACCTCATGTTTGCCAAATTATCATAAATGGCACTCGCATAGGTGCTAAATTTATTATTATATGTATCGAAGGTGTTTTTTATTTCAGAACCCTGTATTTCGATTGTGTTGGCTTTTAGAAGGTTTAGTGCAGAAAACAATCCAGCGATAGTAGCCTCATATTCTTTTTCCTTAAGTTTAGCATCAGTTTCATAAAGTACCACTGGGATGTCAAGATCGCTACCCATATTGTAATTTATATAGTCATTGGAATTCATACCCGGTGATGAAAAGAATGAACCCACAACAACTGGGTTTCCTTCCTTATCGATATTTATCCCATAATAATCAAAGTCTTCTGACTGACTATAGAGTTTTGCCATTATTTTTTCCCCACCAGGATTAAACTTTACTGCAAACATAAAATCTAGACTATGGTCGAGTTTATCAATTCCTGCTTTTCTTGCCCATTTGAGTTCACCATCTGTTGTGAAATTAGCAACAAACACATCTGGAGCATCAGTTGCAACTATGGTGGTCTCATTGAAGCTAAGTTCATTTTCAAAACTTCCGGTTATAAAAAGATCCTTATTTGAATATAATGCTAAGCTGGTAGCAATGTCATTACCCATACCCTCTGCTGATCTTACCCATATTGGGTCTAGTTTATCATCAAACTTAGCGATAAACAAATCCCTATCATTATATTTCGATTTCAAAACATGCCCGTTAAAATCAGCCCCTTCAATAAAATAACCACATACAAAGGAATTTCCATCTGAGTCCATAACAAAGTCAACCAATCGATCCGATTTGTAACCACCATATTCATTGATTTTTTTCCAAATTTGTTCTGCTTTTTTAGCATCATTAATATCCAATCTAATTGGATAAATTACAGCTTCGTCATCTTTATCAGTAGATAGCACCATTCCAATTGGCGCTCCATAGTATGTTGGATCGGCAAGTATATATTTATTGTCATTGTATATAAGATAGGTACCTTCAATTTCATCGCTGAGATTAATAGCAGTTGCCATATGACCCGGGAACCCAACAGCTATAACTTCTTTTCCTAGTAGAGTTTTAACTAAATATGCAAATAAAACGGACCGATCTTCACAATCAGAGAATTGATAATGTAACACTTCATCTGGGAAAAAATACTTTTCAGTTCCATAGGCGTATTGATCAGTTTTGTAGCCAAAAGCCTGTTGCATAAAACTAAGGAGTATGTTTGCCGACTCTATATTATTTTTTCCTTCCAACAATGGTTTGAACGCCTTTTTCACCGATTCTTTTGTTCTTTCCCCTACTGCTGAATTGAAGTAAACTACGATGTCTGATAATGGAATTGTATTATAAAACTTTATCATCTCCTCATCGTAATCGAGTTTAATGGTATGTTTTTCCTTATTATGGGTGAAATGATAATCTCTGCTTTTTTTTATGGGATTTGTGTTGAATGGCTTCCAAATAGTAACATCCATAAGAATATCTGCTTCTGAAAAGTCTTTTTCGTAGGTTTGTAATTCTTTCCCTTTACCACCCATTACATAATAGTTCATATCATTAAAGTTAATGTAATCTATGTCATACATCTTATAAATTGAGGGTAGTAAGAGGAATAGGCTACTATCGTCAAAACCAATTTTCGCTTTATATCTACTTCTTGTTAACATTGCCCATTGAAATGCAATTTGCATATTCTCATTTGATGGGTAAATACTCTTGCTACATTCCTTAATTAACTGATAATAACCCCATTGATTTAAATTTAGAATACTGGAAACTTCATTAACCTGGAAAATAAAATGGTTGTAGTTTGTTTTGGCAAATGCAGACCATATATTGCTTATATACTCATCTGATGGAGTCCTGGATTCGATTTTACGAAAATCCTTGTCAAGGTCGAAGTAAAGTGGCCATCCTAGGAATTCAACATCGATTCTGTCAACCTCAAAATCCGTAGTTTCGGTTTTCTTAATCCCGGGATAAGCAGGCCCTTGATATGATGTGGGAATAACTCCAACCTCATAATCAATTTCATTGCCACTTATTTCTATTTCCAGAACTTCTGGAACAGTATTGGGTTTTTGTTGTTCAGTGAACTCATTATTGGTAACTTTATGAGGTGTAAACCCATTCAATAAATATTCAGAAAACTCTTTATCAATTTCATTAACGAAGTTGTCAAATTTCTGCTGGGTTTCTTTCTCAAAAGTATTGTATTCCTCACGAATCTCTTTTTTGAAATCTTCAAATGTTTGGGCAAATGCTTGTGTGGAAAATACCAATATTGCTACCACCCAGACAAAGGAAAGTGCTGGCCTTTTCATATAAATGTGTTGGGGATTAAAAGTCGAGAATTTTATCTAACTGTTCAGATTGAATCTTCATTTTTCCTTTCATCTCTTTCTTTAAAATATCCTTTGCCATAATAACCGCCTCTTTATATGAATAGGCAATGGTTACAAATACTTCAGTGTTTTTACCAATTGATTTATCAGCTTCAAATAATGTACTTGTTCTGCCCATCTTTGAGCCAATAATTGATTTAAAAGTTGCTACTGTTTCTGTAACTGATGCAGCTTCTTCAGAGTTTAATTGAGCATTGGCAATGTTTGTTTCAACTAATCCGGCAACTTCTGTACCAATCTGACCAGCAAGATTTACCTTTGCTACTTCATATGCTTGAAGTTTGGCTGCAGAATGTGTTTCGCCAACAGCACGAGCATCTGCCACAAACCAAAGCTTGTTTCCCTTGTCATCAGTTTCGTACCTCTTAATCCATGTCGCTTCAATTTGCTTATCCATAGGCATTTGCCCAGGAGCAACTTTAAAACCGTCTTTCTTTAGTTTTTTGGCTTCTTTTCTTGCTTGCTTAATTGCCTTGTCTTTAATGTTCTTTTCAATCTGTTTTTCACTTTGGGCAATACTAGGGATTGCAATAATTAAGGATAATAACAAAGTAATTGTTGTAAAACTCTTTCTCATATTATTAGTTTTTTGTGGTTATAATTTTTTATTTGTTATAAATTCACACCAAATATAGAAAAAATAACTCTATTGTTATAAAATTAACAATAAAAAATGTAATTTTACATTGAATTAAATGGAATGACAACTTTTATAACTCAAAATTTTACTTGCCAGCATTGCAATCACAATATGTATACCTATGAATTAGGTTCATATCACGTATATGATTCCGAGGCCTATTCTGATGGTTATGTTGATTATGATCCTCCCATATCATTTAATTCACATATCCTTATATGTTCTAATTGTATGCTACCTCTCTGGAGGAGTGAACTGGTTGATGATGAAGTTGATTATAATTCAACAGATAGTGAACGGGAACAGAGCATGGATGTTTATGATTTGCCTTTGAGTAAAAAACTAAATTTCTCCAATAATATCGCCAATTACTATCTTGGGATAATTAAAGACGGTTTTGCAGATAGCATTGATAAGGAGATATTGTTACGCATTGAAATATGGCATCTCCTAAACAATAACTACAGGTTTGGTAGTCCAAGCGTGTTCAGTTATATATTACAAGGTAAGTTTAAAATAGCTCTACGGTTATTTAAGGAAGGAAATAGGAATAGTGAAGAAGACAATCTTAACAAGAAACTCTTTACAACAAACTTAAAAAGACTAATTGAAATATATAAGCCAGAAAATGATGAGGAAGAGCTATTTTTGGCAGAAATGAATCGTGAGTGTGGAAATTTTAAAAGAGCAAAGTCGATATTAAAAAAAATCAGCAATTTTGAACAAAATAAATCTTACAGGATAATTAAAAAAGCAATCAAACTAAGAAAAAGTAGAGTAATTAAACTAAATTAAAATGAAATACCTGAGAGTAATTATTGGACTATTTGTAGTGTTTAATTTCAGCTTACTGCATTCACAAAAAGTAGAAAGTTTCATATTAAAATCTCCTGAAAAACCTTTTTATAAAATAAAGAAAATAGGTGTTCTTGAGTTTGAGTGTACAAATAATCGTCGAATGAATAGTATTATCACAAATTTCCTTGTAACTGATTTACTTGATCAGTATAGGGGTATTTATGATAAGGCTAGTAAATATTGGGGGTTGAAAAAAGGTAAGGAGGGGCAAACTTTTGTAAAGGGAGTTAAAACAGACTTTTATCAAATAATAGAACGAGATCAACTTCAAAAAGTACTAAAGGAGCAAAGACTATCCTTAAGTGGAGCAATTGACGAAAATTCAGCTGCTGAAGTTGGTAGGTTGCTGGGGCTAGATGTTATAATAATGGGTAATGTAAGCTACAGTAGTGTAGATGAGAAAGGCTCTAGTTTGCTTGGCCTTGCCAGCTCTTCGGGGTCGAATTGTTTAACACGTAAGGTAAACGCAAAGGGAACCCTTAAGATGGTAAGCGTTGAGACTGCTCAAATAATTGGAACAAAATCAGCAGAAACTGAATTGAAAATATATAAATGCGATGATCAGCGTTCGGGAATACCTCGCCCGGAAGTAATGGCCGAAACATGTATGAAACAATTGGCCCGTGAATTCACTGATTATTTTGCACCCGGATATCAATATATTGAATATGAGTTTGAGAAGATTAAACTAAAGGAGTTTAGATCAAAAGGGAAAGAAGCATTGGGTTATGTTGAAAATGGCGACTTAGATCGTGCCTTTCCAATTGTTTATGCCATGTTTGAAGCTGATTCATACAATCCTAAAGCAGCATATAACTTGGGTATATTATACGAAATGGTTGGCTCATATCCCGATGCACACGAATATTATAATATAGCTTATGACCTTGATTACTCAAATGATAGATATGCACAAGCAGCCAAAAGGGCTAAAGCAGGAATTGGGCTAAATGAATATCTTGAGGATATTGGTCGCCCTGTAGAACCTTATACATTTACTGGAGGTGGAGCTGCCTTATCCTTGTCTGATAGGGTTAAAATTAAAGGAAATAGCTCCGATCGAACAAATGTATATGAACTGCCTGATAAAGGATCAAAAGTTGTAGCAAAAGTACCTGGTGACTTGGAGTTTAATACCATTGAGAAAAATGGTAATTTCTATAAAATACAACTTCGGGGAACAAAAACTGGTTTCGTTCATAAATCGGATGTTAAATAGTTATGCATTGAATATCGTTGTATTTAATTCTATTCAAATCCTAAAATTATAATAATGCCAAAGTTAAACACAATAATTACACTTTTACTTGTCGGATTTACACTACATGGCTTTTGTCAAAAACCTGCATGGACAGAATATAGCAAAAGAGTTGCAATGTACCCCAAAGGTGAGTATATAACTGGATATATTTCTGGAACAAATACAAACAATGAAGAATCAGGAGAATTAAAATCCAAATACGAAACTTTAGCTAAGGATAAAGTAATTCAAAGTATTCATGTAGAAATAGAGACAAATAATAGTCTTAATATATCGAACATAAATGGAAAGTCAGGTGAGGAATTTCTTTCAAAAAGTGTTTCGTTTTCAAAGGCTGATGTGGCTGGATTGTTAACCTTTAGTTATTATGACAGAAAAAGAAAAGAAGTGTATGCCTTTTCATATGTCAATAAAAAAGAGTTGGCTTTCTATTATCGGAATATTATTAAATCGAGCATAGAAAATATTGAACAGAAATTAAAACAGGGGAAAGAGTATGTAAAAAAAGGCAATAAGGAAGAAGCTTTGAGAAGTTACTATGAAGCTATGCCTGATATCCAGAAAATTGATGAAGCGCGTACACTTTTAATTGCTCTGAATCGAAAGATGTATGCCGACATTAATATTGATGAAATAGTCGCTCTAAATCTCAGTTTAAATAATGAGATCTCTACGTTACTCAAACCAAATGATCTGAACTTAAGCGAGACAGCATATTTTATTGCGTATGGATTGTTTTTACAACTTGGAGAAATTCAGGATGAAATTATTATTGATGAATTTGGGTATGAAAATACTGGACTTGGCAGTAGTTTCTCAGAAAAATTAAACCAAGAAATTGCCTCAGGTTTAGTAAGTGCTGGTGGGTATAAGGTAAGTAAGAAAGATAAAAGCAAGATAGTTGTATCTGGCAATTATTGGAAAGAAGGTGAGTTACTTAAGATAAATGCAATTGCATCAAAAAATGATAAAATCATAGGGGTATCAAAGGGCAGCCTGCCAATAGAGTGGCTTACTAAAGAAACAATAGACTATATACCTGTGCAAATCCAACTAATGAATAATCTCAATAACATAAAGTTGAACATTGTAGAATCTCCTGGTTCTATTACACTTGGTATGCCAATAGAAGACCCTGTGATTATTGAAGTGGTAAATCATTCTGTGGGTAATGGTGTTGATACTAAAGGTATTCCTCTGGAAGTTGTTAGTCTTGAAACTAATTTAGTACTTTGTGGTTGTACGACAGATAAGTTGGGTATCGCATCTTGTTATTTACCATCAATACAAACGATAAATCCCATCTTTAAAGTTAAGATATTGATAAATTTATCCGAGTATCTAAACATAGAACGTAGCTCTACTTACTTTGTTATAGCATCACAACAAAACCCTGTTTTACCCATTGAGGTTGATCTTATAACACAAAACCCTACAATCTATGTGAGTAGCAGGGAGTTGATTCAGGGTGAAGAAATGGATATTAAAACTTTAGAGCCATCTCTAAAAGAAATATTGGCAGAAGAGGGTTATAACTTTGTTGAGGATAAAAATGATGCTGATTTTATTGTTAATATAAGTGCTAATACTACCACAGGAAGTAAGTATGAAGGTATTTATTTTTCATATCTTGATATAAACCTAACAGTTACTAGTGCTAAAAATAATGAAGAGGTATATAGTATCCATTTGGATCAAATAAAGGGCGGCGGTAATAGTTATTTAAAGGCCGGTAAAAAAGCCTATGTAATTGGTGCAAGTAAAATTAAAGAACGTATGTCAGAATCAGGTTTGTAGTTTCTGGTATAGTAGAGCATTAATTTTTACTGATGCAATTTTCATTTGATCTTCTTTTATCAAAGTTTTTCATGATTGTTCAATTATTGTGAATTTGTATATCTTTATCCATTCATTAATCTTGGTAGAATGAGTTTCGCAACATCCAAAATTTTACCATTCCTATTGTGTTTATTTGTTTATAATTCGTTTGCTCAAAATGAGTTACAGACTTTCACAAAAGGTAATGGGTTAGTTTCTTCAACTATCCTTGTAACAAAGGTGGATTCAAGGGGTATAGTATGGCTTGGTACACCATCCGGAATTAGCGCATTTACATCCGGTAGCTGGGTTCCTGTCAAAAGTATTTCTGACAATAATGGATATAATCAAAACATAGGTCGTGTTACAAATATATTTGAAACCAGAAAAGGAGAGATATGGATTGCATCCGATAAGGGGATATTTATTTTTAATGGAAAACACTGGACTTATTTTAATGATAATGAAAATGAAGATTTTGTTATTTCGGATATTTTTGAGGATAGAAGCGATAGAATATGGGTAATATATGAAAAGAAAAAAAGTTTAAAAGATATAGGTGATCTTGGGTTTTCATTGGTAGAAGGTGTTATTCAGATGTATAATGGATTTCAATGGATTAAATTTCCTGGTGAAATTGGAGGTTCAGCAGCTGTATCAATTGGCGAAGCTGATAATTATTTTACATCTCATATTCAGGACACCGAAGGAAATATATGGGTTACAAACCTTGATGGCACATATAAATTTGATGGTAAAAAATGGACAGAGTATGAAAAAGAGCAATTACCTTCAGATATTTGTAATAAGGTTATTGAGTCCTCAAAAAAGGAAATCTGGGTGGCCACTAAATATGGCGTAGCAAGAAATAATGGGGACGAATGGATAGTATATGAAAAACCACGAGGGTTAAATGGAAATGTAATTGTAAATATATTCGAAGACAATGAGGCTAGGATTTGGGTTGCAACAAAAAAGGACCATCGTTTTAAATATTTATGTGTTTTTGATGATGGAAAGTGGAAGGCTTTTTCTAGAGATCAACTAAAGTTGAAGGGAGAAGTAGTTAGAATATTGGATTTTGAAGATCAGGTTGTAGCATTCTCAAAGAGGGGAATTACTAGTTTTAATGGTAAAAAGTGGACTAACCTAGTTAATAAATATAGTATTAAGGACGACAATTTTGCTGAACTTTTGCTAGCTAGAGATAAAACCATCTGGTTTACAGGACGCAATGGATTGTATCAATTATCTGAAGACGGATTAGAGAAAATGTATTCTCCTGAAAATGGTTGGAAGGTAACTACTAACTATGAGAGTAAAAAAGGCAAGATGCTAGTTGGTACCGAAAAACAGGGCATTTTTATAATTGATGGAAAAACCATTACACATTATAATGAAGACAATGGTCTGCCTGATAATTATATTAAAAAAACATTTGAGGATAAAGAGAACAATATTTGGATTGTTACAAAAGGTGGTATAAGCCTTATAAAATAATAAATGGTCTATTGAGGTGACGAACCCTTAGTTGAGCAACTTTTTCATTGGGGTTATTTTATGCTTTTGAGTAGATAAATTGCCTTATCAACAGATAGTACACTCTCATACCTCAAAACCAAACTACCCTTTAATTCCTTTATTTCGGCAGCCAATGGATTGGCTTGGATATACTCTAGTATTTTGCCAAATTTTTCGGTTTGGAAAAATGGAGAGTCTTGTCCACCAGGGAAATACCCAGTCATTCGATTGTTTTTAAGATTTAGTTTCACAAAACCTATTTTTCTTGCATACCATCTAAGTCTAACTACATTTATTAATGAAGTAGTTTCTGTTGGGAGTGATCCAAATCTATCCACAAGAGTATTACTAAACTCGATCAGTTTTTCTTCGTCTTTAATATTATCAAGCTCTTTATATAAACTTAACCGCTCAGTAATGTTAATAACATAATCATCGGGTATACGGATTTCAAGGTCGGTTTCAATCTGACAATCACTAACATAGTCATCGGCTAGTTTTTCTGAATTATACAAGTCAGCGAATTCACTTTCCTTTAGTTCAATAATAGCCTCATCCAGAATTTTTTGATACATTTCATATCCGATATCAGAAATAAAGCCACTTTGTTCAGCACCAAGTATATTTCCGGCACCACGGATATCTAAATCACGCATTGCAATATTAAAACCACTTCCTAAATCTCCATGTTCTTCAATTGCTTTTAATCGTTTACGAGCCTCAGATGTTAAAGTTGATAGAGGAGGTGATAATAAATAACAAAATGCTTGTTTGTTTGATCTACCTACTCTTCCTCGCAACTGGTGAAGGTCACTGAGCCCATGGTTTTGTGCGTCATTTATTATTATTGTGTTTGCATTTGGGATATCTAATCCCGATTCGATAATAGTAGTAGCCAGAAGCACATCGTAATCACCATCAATAAAATCGAGCATTATTTTCTCCAGGGCAGATCCTTCCATTTGCCCATGTCCCACCGCAATCCTAATACCAGGAACAAACTTCATTAGCATATCATAAACATCCATTATGTTTTGCACTCGATTATGTACAAAAAATACTTGCCCTCCTCGTGATATCTCATAATTGATTGCCTCACTTATAACTTCTGCTCCAAACGATCTGATTTCTGTTTGGATGGGATGACGATTTGGTGGAGCAGTATTTATAATACTTAAGTCGCGTGCACCCATAAGTGAAAATTGTAGTGTACGTGGAATGGGTGTTGCTGTTAAAGTTAAGGTGTCGACATTGGCTCTAAATTGTTTCAGCTTTTCCTTTGCACTCACTCCAAACTTTTGTTCCTCATCAATAATAAACAAGCCAAGGTCTTTAAACTCAATGTCTTTGCTAAGAAGCCTATGGGTTCCAATCAGTATATCAACTTTCCCATCTTTTAATTTTTGGAGAGTTTTCTTTTGTTGTTTTGCGCTTTTAAATCGATTGATGTAATCAACATTTGCAGGAAAATCGTTTAATCTCTGTGCAAATGTTTTGTAATGTTGTAAAGCAAGTATTGTTGTTGGTACCAATACTGCCACTTGTTTGCTTTCGCTTACGGCTTTAAAAGCTGCCCTAATGGCTATTTCAGTTTTTCCAAAGCCTACATCACCACATATAAGCCTGTCCATGGGGAATTCAGCTTGCATATCATTTTTTGTGTCGATGGTGGCTTTTAGCTGATCAGGTGTATCTTCGTAGATAAACGAAGCTTCAAGCTCATTTTGCAAGTAAGTGTCGGGTGAATATTGTATTCCTTTGGCATCTTTTCGTTGAGCATAAAGCTTAATCAAATCCCTGGCAATATCCTTTACACGACTTTTAGTTTTGTTTTTTAGTTTGCTCCATGTTTTTGTGCCAAGTTTATTTAAACTAGGAGGTGTTCCATCTTTTCCAACGTATTTTGAAATACGATGCAACGAATGAATGCTTACATAAAGGATATCTTCATTTTTGTATAATATCCTTATGGCCTCCTGTTTTTTACCATTATTGTCGATGATTTGCAATCCATCAAACTTACCAACACCATGATCAATATGTGTAATGAAATCTCCAGGAACCAAATCATATAACTCTTTTATTGATACAACATCCTTATTGCCAAAACCTTCGCGTAATCTGAAGCGATGATATCTATTAAATATTTGGTGATCAGTATAGCAAAGCAATTTTATATCGTGATCGATAAATCCTGTGCTTAAACTTTCGTAAACAGGGTTAAACTTGATTTTATCTTTATCGGATATTTCATTTTGTAAATCCTCAAAAATCGCATATAAGCGTTCTATTTGTTTTTTATTGTTTGAGAAAATCAAACACTTGTAGCCTGCCAATGACTGTTTTGCAATATCATTTATTAGGAGGTCGAAGTTTTTGTTGAATGATGGTTGTGGTTTCTGATTAAACTTTATTTCTTCTACATCATTAAAATATTTACTCTTATTAAATTCAATTGTTGAGAACTCCTGTATTCGGTCTTTAACAGTATTACTTGGAGAGAATAATAGCTCAGGTTGAATTGCACTTTCATCACCTTCCAATTTTGCAAATCCAGCTAAGGCTTTATCATACTCTTTATCAATGCAATCGAGTGTGAGTTCAATATCCTCGAACCATAATATTGTGCTATTTGGGATGTATTCCAAAAATTCTACTCTGTTTTCAACTAGTTGGCGACTCTGAACATTGGGTAATAATGTTATACGGTGTAGTTGCTGAATTGATAACTGTGTTGATGGATCAAAAGTTCTGATGGATTCAACCTCATCACCAAAAAATTCAATCCTGTATGGATGCTCGTTTGAAAAAGAAAAAACATCAATAATACCTCCTCGTATGGCAAATTGCCCGGGTTCTGAAACAAAATCAGAATGCTCAAATTCAAGTTCAAATAATAAATCACTAATAAAATCCAACGAAACTTCCTCTCCAACACGAAGTTTCATCATATTCTTTGAGATATATCTTTTAGTTATAACCTTTTCTGCCAAGGCTTCAGGATAGGTAACGATAATTGTTTTTTTATCACCTGATATGGTTCGTTTTAATACTTCAGTACGTGATAATTGATATACACGATCAACTTTTTCAGGTTCATAAGGCCGACTATATGATGTGGGGTAAAAAAGAACTTTCTTTTGGTTTAGCTCGGCATTTGTTTCTTCAAGTAAACTCTCAACATCGTTGTAAAAATAAGCTGCTTGTTCTTTATCAGATAGGATAACAATATGCTGTTGTTTTCCTTTTTGGTTCATTACAGATGCAAGAGCAAAAGCCTTAGCAGAACCAATCATCCCACCGATATATATATGTGGTACATTTTCATTGATATGCTTTTGCAAAGTCATCATATTACGACTTTGTTCGAATAGTTTTATTAGTTGAGATGGATCCAAAAACTTTAGATTTAAAGGAAAACAATAATTTGGGCAAATCTAAATAAAAATGGGATTTAAAGTAAGAGCAAAATATCTTGCACTTCTAGACTAAAGTTTGGTATAGGCTAGTAGGTTATTTTTTAAGTTTTATGGCTTAAAGATGAGTAACTAAAAAATACATTATTTAGAATTGTTTTTAATTACGGATCCTTTTTCTAATTTTGCACCGAATTATACTAAAAAACACTCAATTGTAGTATGGAGAAATTTAACGCTAAACAATACGCTACCAAAGACCTGGAAAAACATATAAAATATTTGAACTTACTTGCTGCACGATTTCCTGATATACAAGCAGCAAGTACAGAAATAATTAACCTTGAGGCAATATTAAATTTGCCCAAAGGAACAGAACACTTTTTGTCGGATATACATGGCGAATATGAAACTTTTAGCCATGTATTAGCCAATGCATCAGGTGTTGTTGTTAGGAAAATTGATGAAGTTTTTGGAAAAACTTTGCGAAAGAAGGAAAAATCACTTCTAGCCACATTAATTTACTATCCAAAAGAAAAGTTACAACTGGTGATTAAAACAGAGGATGATATAAACGAGTGGTATGCAATAACATTACAACGATTATCAAAAGTTGCCCGGGCTGCAGCTTCCAAATATACTCGATCGAAGGTTAGGAAAGCAATGCCTTCTGATTTTGCATATATTATCGATGAGCTATTAAATGAAAGTGGCGAGGGTAAAGAAGATTATTTTGAGGGAATCATTAATTCAATTATTACCATCGATAGGGCAGAGGCATTTATTATTGCAATATGCGAGTTTATTCAGCAGTTATTGGTTGATAGGCTCCATATAATTGGTGATATATTTGATAGAGGACCACATCCTGAAAAAGTAATGGATCGATTAATCTCCTATCATGCTGTGGATGTACAATGGGGTAATCACGATATTGTTTGGATGGGTGCAGCTGCTGGTAATTTAGCTCTCATTGCCAATGTTATCAGAATCTCATTGCGTTATAATAATCTTGATACACTTGAGGATGCTTATGGTATAAATATGCTGCCACTTGCTCGTTTTGCAATGGACGCTTACAAAAACGATCCATGTGACTTATTTGCGGTAAAGGGAGAGGCCAGACATTCAGATATTCAGTTGCTAAAACAAATGCAAAAGGCAATTTCAATAATTCAATTTAAAATGGAAGGCCAGGCTGTAAAAAGGAATCCTCATTTTAAAATGAATGATAGACTTGTTTTTGACAATATTGATTTTAAGAAAAATACAACCACAATTGATGGGAAAACACATAAGTTAAAAGATGTGAATTTCCCAACAGTTGACCCAAAAGCACCATACGAACTAAGTTCAGACGAAAAAGAGGTTATGGATAAGTTGAGATCGAGCTTTATGAATAGTCAACGATTGCAACAACATATTGATTTTCTTTTCACTAGGGGAAGCATGTACCTTACCCATAATTCAAACTTGCTATATCACGGATGTATCCCAATGGATGAGAAAGGAAACTTTGAGAAATTCGAAATAGAAGGAAAGACATACTCCGGCAAGCAGTTATGTGATCATTTTGATAGAGTAGCTCGAAAAGGGTATTTCCAACGCAAGGCTAAAGGTGAAGAAGATAATACATTGGATTATATGTGGTATTTGTGGTGTGGGCCGTTATCACCATTGTTTGGCAAAAAGAAAATGGCCACATTTGAAAGATACTATATTGCTGATAAAGACACTCATAAGGAAGGAAGAAACACTTATTATACGCTGGCTTTTAATGATGAAAAGTATTGTGATAGTATATTGTCTGAATTTGATCTTGACCCAAGTTGTTCGCATATTGTTAACGGACATGTACCCGTAAAGGTAAAAAAGGGCGAAAGTCCAATAAAAGCCAATGGCAAACTATTTGTGATTGATGGGGGAATGTCAATTCCTTATCAATCAGTTACGGGAGTATCAGGGTATACTTTAATATATAATTCGTATGGGCTGGTTCTTGTTGAGCATAAAGAGTTTTCTTCAATGGCCGATGCAATAAAAGAAGAGAAGGATATCATCTCTGATCGTATTTTTATTGAAGGAAACGCTTCAAGAAAACGAGTTGGTGATACTGATGTTGGAAAAGAACTAAATATTCAAATTGATGACTTGAAACTTTTGTTGGCAGCCTACCGAAAGGGACTAATAAAAGAAAAACGATAAAAACATTTGTTGTTATTTGAAAAAGACCCATTTTTACTTTTTATTTGACTTTTAAAAAGAAGGATAGAGTTGAAGAGAGTAATGAAGTTTGGTGGAGGATTAATGGATAATGCTCCCGGGATAAAAAAGGTGACTGAACTAATTGAAGAGTTTAGTTGTGAGCCATTGGTTGTGGTTGTTTCCGCGCTTGGTAAAACAACAAATGCCCTGGAGAAATTGTATCAACAATATCTTAATGGTGAACCATTAGAAGATGGTTTTTTTGAAATTAAGAAAAAACATTTGAGTATTGTAACTCAACTTTTTTCAAAGGTAGATGATGATCTAAGAAATTGCCTTGATCAGTTGTTTGAACAGTTGTGGAGTTCGTTAAATGCGAAGTACTCAAATAAATATGAAGCTTACGACTGTATTGTATCATTTGGTGAGGAATTATCAAGTTGTATAATTTATCATTACCTAAAGAGTATAAATATTAAAACCAACCTTGTTAATGCGAAATGTATTATTAAAACCGACAGTAATTTTACCAATGCATCAGTAAATTGGTCATATACTTCGAAGACTATAGATTCTCGGATTGTTCCTTTATTGGAATCGGGAAAGGTTGTAATTACACAGGGATTTGTTGGTGCTGATAAATTTGGCAAATCTACTACCATTGGACGCGAGGGTTCGGACTTTACTGCAGCAATAATTGGAAACTTATTGAATGCAGATGAAGTTACTATTTGGAAAAATGTACCAGGGTTAATGAATGCTGATCCTGCTCGGTTTTCTAATGCTGTAAAAATTGATAAGTTATCTTATCATGAGGCAATTGAGCTTGCTTATTATGGTGCATCTGTAATACACCCAAAAACTATACAACCTCTCAAACAAAAAAACATTCCACTCTTTGTCCGCCCATATTATAATACTGATTTACTACCAACATCAATAACTAACGATTCAAGCAATGATTCGGTTACCTCAAGTATTATCATCAAGGATAATCAGGTTCTACTATCAATAAGTACAAAAGACCTTTCATTCATAGCGGAAGAGAACCTTAAGCAAATATTTGATGTATTTAGCAGAAATAAGACACACATTAATATGATGCAGAACTCTGCTGTTAGTTTCTCCGTTTGTTTCAAAGAAGATTCTGTGAAACTACCAGGTTTGCTATCTGATCTGCAAAGTGAATTTGCAATTAAGTATAATAAGGGGTTAATATTGATTACAGTTCGTAATTATACTGATGATATTATAGCCAGCTTAGTTGGAAATAAAAAAGTTTACCTTGAACAAAAGAGCCGGGTAACTGTTCAGCTTTTAATCAGGGAAAGTTAACTCATTCAAAGAATTGCATAGTAATTTGTAGCATAAAAAAAGCTGGGTAGATTGCTCTACTCCAGCTTTTTTTCATTTAATTATCACTAATGAATAACTTTTCTTGTTATTATATTACCATCTTTAATCATCGAAACAATAGTTAGTCCAGTATTGTTATATACTGGAATATGGTTTTTGTTTGATAGTAATTTTCCGGTATAAATAGATTGCCCAACGATATTAGTTATTCTTACATTTGCTCCTATCATCGCATCAGAATTCTCAATGATTATTCTGTCCTTCTGGCTGTATAATCTAATATTTTCATCCTCATTGTTATTAATACCAACTGTTCCCCAATCGTTAAAAGTGATATCATCAATAAAACCTCCATATCCCGATATAGTATTCATATGGAATCCTAAGAATATTATTCCATCTTCTTCGGGGAATAGCATAGAACTAGCTTCTTCCCAATCGCCATTAAAATCAGTATCTTCGAATAATAAGTTTGTAAGGTCCTCAACATAAGGAGTATTACCCCAATATAAAGACATTGACTCGCTACTACCACCAATTAATGGACGGTACATATATCTGATGTTATATTCATTGGATGCAGATACGTTAAATGGAGGTGAGATAAACCAATTATCATAATCCATTTGAACAAATCCTGTCGTATTGTAACATGCCATTGCATTATTCCCCGAATTACTTACCAAATCAGAGCTTATCCAATTTGCTTCAGAAAATGAATTGTCTTGCCAAAAGTCAGGTAGTTCTGGGATGGATACGTCTTCGATATCAGCTACATAAGGAAATTCAGAAATTGCCTCCATTGTAGTAAATGACCATATTTCATTGCAATCTAAAGCAACCCCAACACTATTACGCGGTACAATTTGTACATAGTAAGTTGTATTAGCCTCAAGCATTGTTGAGAAATTATTTGAAATGTAGTTATCGCCATTAATTACGTTTGTTGGAGTAGTTGTTCCATTACCATCCGTGCCTAAATAAACATCATAACTGCTGGCGAACAAGGCATTTCTCCATGTTACATTATGGTTTAGGAAAGCATTAATTCCACCATCTTCAGGTGATAATAAGCCAGTTGAACATTCTGGCAATGAAGTGTACTCATCAATACCACTAACAATAATTGAAAAAACCTGACCGCCTCCTACTAATGATCCATCATGGTCAACAGTAATTGTATAAGTACCAGGTTCTGCATCTTCAATATATACCATTTCAACATTGTCAACATAATTTTTTCCATCGGTTGTTGCTGCAGCTGAAGGGTTATCACGGTCGAGGCTATAGGGAAAGAAAGCACCCTGACTATCACTTATTCGTAAATCAAGATCATTGATTAACATTGGGTCGCTTGGGTTTAACTGAGGTGATGTTGGTGTACCCGGATTGTCTGTCCAGCAAATGGTAACCCTTAAGTCTCTGCCCTCCGGAACCACAATACTTCTTGAATAAGTATCACCATTAGGTAAAACTATTTCATCAATCACATTTTGACCTTCGTTATCAGATATTACTTCTGCAGCTCTTTCGGTGTTCATTAATCCCCAACCAAATATGTAATCTGGGCCATCATGTTCACCAGCTTCATCGGCAGTGTGTAGGACTAGAGCTTTCAGAGTTGAAGCTCTCATTCTGTCACCAAAAATATTTTGATAATGCAGTTGTAATAAGGCCATAGATCCTGATACATTTGGTGCTGACATTGAAGTTCCTTGTAAAGAGGCATAATCATTATTACTACCATCCATTGTTGAATAAACATCAACACCTTTACCAACTATATCTGGCTTTATTCTACCATCATCAGCTGGTCCCCAGCAACTAAAGCTACTCATGGTTACACTTTCAGGGCCAGTATAATTTGACACTTCATTAACTGCACCAACCGTTAACAAGTTTTTTGCAATTCCTTTGGGAGATATACAGTCATAACCATCTAAACCACCATCTATCTCAGGTTCTCCATTACCAGCATTAGAGGGGCCATCTCCACGATCATTACCTGCAGATTTAACAATCAAATAATAAGGTGCATTAAAAGCAATATTATCCCACTGTCTTGATCCTGAGTCATAAAAACCAAATTTGTAATCTTCGTCAGGAGACACACTTGAGGTTCCCCGCCATATCCAGTTACCGTTGCTATTGTCCCATCCTTGGGGAACGCCATATGAGTGGTTCGAAATTTCAAGACCACTTGCAGCGGCGGCTGCCATTTCTGATTCATCATTCGACCATTGCCATGCTTTTAAATTGCCACCATATGCCATTCCTTTTGCATTTGATGTAATACCTGCTGCTACCATTGTTCCAGCAACATGGGTGGCATGATAGTGTGTTGATGAGGCACCATCCATTTGAGTAACTCTGGAGGCCCCTTGGTCGGTAAACTCCTGGTGAGATAAACGAACACCACCAGCATCCCATTCACCAAGTTGTGAGTATCCAACACCCGACAACTCTAACCCAGTGTTTCCACCTTCCCATATTTCATTGGCTCTTGTTGTTACTGCGGCTCCATAATTATCTGTTTTATAGTAAATAGGTTTGCCGTCAATAACATCTACCATCTGGTAATAAGCTCCTTCTGGTGATTCAAATATTATTGAAGTTTTGTTTATTGTAGCGTAATCAGCAACTCGTTGTTCCTTTTCTTTCCATTCTTGATCAAGTTGTTTGGATATTTCCAGAAGTTTTTTTGTATTAGTAACTAGTTGGGCTAATACTTGACTCGATATAAATACAAATAGAAGTAATATTAGATAATTAGTAATTCTTTTCATTTGGCTAGTTTAATTATTGTTTAGTCTGCAAATATAACGTTTGCGAAGATAATATTATTAATATAAGACGCAGCAACCATACAATCCTTACTAAAAAGTTAAAAAAATGTAGTTTAGTTATTGTTTTTCATTTTTTATCTTTGCACTCTAAATAAATTATAAACTAGGAAAATGAAAGAATCGATAGCAATACTCTGCGGCGGTGGCCCTGCACCAGGTATTAACTCAGTAATTAGTTCTGTGTCACTTGTTTTTTTGAAATCAGGATACAGAGTAATTGGAATTCATGAAGGATATAAAGGACTTTTTGCACAAAATCCTACAACCATTGATATAGATTTTAATTTTGCTGATGATATTCATAAGCAAGGTGGCTCAGCTCTTCAGATGAGTAGGCATAAACCTAAGGATAGCGAATTCTCAACAAAATTTTTTACAGATAATAATGTTCAACTTCTTGTTACAATTGGTGGCGACGATACTGCTTCAACTGCAAATCGAATTTCAAAATATTTACGGAAAAACGATGTAAGCATTCAGAATATTCACGTGCCAAAAACAATAGATAACGATTTACCACTTCCTCCCGGAATACCAACTTTTGGTTATCATTCTGCAAAACAGGAGGGTGTTAGAATTTCACAAACAATATACGAGGATGCTCGCACCAGTGGAAATTGGTTTGTGCTCTCAGCAATGGGGCGTGAAGCCGGACACTTAGCTTTTGGTATAGGGGCGGCGTGTCATTTTCCAATGATTATTATTCCGGAAATGTTTGATAAAGTTGAGGTTACATTCGATAGAATTGTCAACCTTGTGATCTCGGCAATAGTAAAGAGGAAAATTGAAGGCATTGATTATGGCGTAGCTATTATTAGTGAAGGTGTTTTTCACTTCATGAGTGATGAAGAGATAGAAAATTCAGGAATTGACTTTACCTATGATGATCACGGACACCCTGAGTTAGGCAATGTTAGCAAGGCCCATATATTTAATGTGTTGTTGCAAAATAGATTAAAAGATTTGGGTATCAGTGTAAAAAGTCGTCCAGTGGAACTAGGTTATGAGCTTAGATGTGTTCAACCAACCGCTTATGATCTTATGTACTGTGGTATGCTAGGTTTTGGCGTTAAAAAATTATACGACGAAGGAAGAACAGGTTGTATGGTTACAGCAGATACTGTTGGCAAAATCAGACCCCTTTATTTGGATGATGTTGCTGATGAACAAGGCAAAGTTCAACCACGTCTAGTTGATATGCAGGGTGATAAATCACAGATGGTTTTTAATGATGGATTGCAATTTGTTGAACCTGGTGATTTTTCTAAAGCAAAGAATTTTATCGAAGATCCTGCCGAATTAGATTTTAGAGCAATTTTAGGGTGGTAATCTAAAGCTCTTTCTCAAGTTTTTCAATCTCTTTTTTTCCTGATAGGAGTGGCATTACAATGGTAGTATCATTTACTACATGGAATTCAGATTTCTTATATGTTGGTGGAGATTTTGGTTTATGATTATAATCCGAAACACAAACTGGCTCTACGGGTATCCCAAAAATGCCTGTATCTAGTTTCCCATTATTGTTTAAATCTTGAAAACCAGCAGCAGCATAATAACCATTTGGAACTTTCATTATAATTCTTAGAGATTTCTTTTTGGGAACAATAATCGCAGAATCGACGGCATTGGTCTTTTTTTTTAAGTCCTTTGAAGAATTATAAATACCAACATATAGTTTTGTGTCGAAAGACTTAATGTTAGTTATCTCAAGAGTGACTTTTTTTATTGAGGAGCTTTTTTGTCCACTCACCGACAATGAAGTAATAATTAAGAATGCAATAATAGCATGTAATTTCATATATTATGATTTAAAATAAGTTTCTATGATCTATAAAGGTAATAGGTTTTCGTCCTCCATCCTTGGTTTGCATATATACAATATCAGTAGGTTCAAAAAACTGTAATTCCGGGGCAACCCTGAGTTTCGCTCTAAAATTATCCTTTATTTTTTTCTCAGAGTTTTTTGAATGGTGGGAGCAGCCTACTTTAATTAGTAGTTCATCAATTCCCAATTCGTTACTCGAAACTTCAACAATGTAATTTTCAATACATTCAATCTCATTCAATACATCATAAATGGAAGGAGGGTAAAGTGTTGTTCCTTTTAGTTTAATCATCTGTTGTTTACGACCAATAACAGGACCTAGTCTCATGGTATTTCTACCACATTCGCAGGGCTCAATATGATGGTAACAGATGTCTCCTGTTTTAAACCTTAGCAAAGGCATTCCCTCAACTCCAAGGTTTGTAATTGTTACTTCACCTGATTCATGATCCTTTACTCGATTGTTATTTTCATCTAGGAATTCAACAATAATCATTTCTGGATGATGATGTCCACCTTTACCAGCCTTACACTCTGTAAACGCAGTACCCATCTCAGTAGAAGCATAGGTTGAATATAGTTTTATATCCCAGTTATCTACTATTTTTTTTCCAAGTTGATTCAAAGAAAAGTCGGGGTTACGAATAGGTTCACCTATGCATATAGCTTTATTTATGCTAGATTCATTATAATCAATATTATTTGCAGATGCATATGAAATTAGTTTTGGAATAAATGAGGGAACAGTTACAAATCCAGTGGGATTGAATCTTTTTATCGACTCAAATTGAAGTTTTTGTAAGCCTGGTCCAGTCCTTATTATACCGGCTCCAAGTTTACGTAAACCTAAAAAATAGGCCATGCCAGCCATAAACCTTTTGTCGAGAGTTACCAATAGTTGATATTTATCTTTAGTAGTTGTGTCAGCACATGAAAATGATATTTGTTCATTATAGGCAAGTCGATCAAGATCACCATCTGTCATTCCAAAAGTAACAGGCTCACCCATTGTTCCAGATGTTGTTACATAGTCTATAATCTCATTGTGATCAACACAAAGAAAATCGTCGTTATATTTCTGGAGATCATCTTTTGTTGTTACAGGAATTTTTTCAAGATCTTCAATTGAAACTATTTCATTGATGTTTATATCATGTGAACTAAACATAGTTTTATAAAACTTTGAGTTTTTCTGCAAATACTCCAAAGTATCCTTTAGTTTTCCTTCTTGGAATACTTTAATTTCTTCCAGAGACTTTTTCTCTATTTCAGGGATGAACATAATCTATTGTTTCGTACTACACTTTCAATTTAATTCATTAATCTCGTTTATTCTTTCAACAACCAATTGTTTAGTTGTGGTATTCTCAAATTCTTTTTTTAGTGCATTGTTATAGTAGTTTAATGCCTTGTCAAATTGCTTATTTTCATAATAGTAATTTGCAGCAAGCACATACCCTTGATAATAGTTTGGATTACTGGCAATTAAACTATCAATGACCATAACTTCATTATCTAACTTGTGGTTGTTTTTAAGATGAAGTTGAATATTGTTTCTTATCGTGCGGTATTTCTGTAGGTTAACAAATATATCACTGGCTATAAAGTTTGAAGTGGGTATGGTAAAAGAGGAATCATATAATATTGTTGATGAGTTTATTGCTAATTCTTCGTTAAATACATCCTTCAAATTATACATTAAATATTCACCAAATTGATATGGAGAGGTTGATACCCATACGTTATCCATTTCGGGTTGAAAAATAACACTGTGATGAGAAATCATTTGGGCCATTGCTTTTTCATTGCCAAGCCCTATGCTTAGGTCATCTAAACCCTGATAATTTCGCAGAATTTCAGCGGCTTCATTAAAATCAATGTTTTCATAGTGACTGATTAGCTGCTCACATCTTTGCTGTCGATAGCTTGATGCAGATTCAGTAATATACTTACTATTATTTTCGTCATCCTTAAATACATCACTTTGAAAATGGTTTGAACAAACCAATGAGGCATTTTTCGAATTAAATAATCCAAGTTTTGAAGGTGATTTTTCGATAATAGTTATGTTATTATCAAATGCCGACCCAATGAAAATTGACTCCGAAACAAAGGTGTTTCTTTTTTCTGCAATCTTAATTGCTTCGTCAATATTTCCTGCATACTGAAGAATTTCTCGCGCCAGCAATGATATGGGCATTGTTGCTTTGGTAGGAATATCTGATTTGGCTGCATTAATGGTAACCGTTAGCCCTTTTTCATTCATCCCCGAAACAACTCCAATCATGCTAGCCCATGTAACGTACATAAACTTATGACCCTGGTCTGGATTTACAAATGCAACAATTTTGTTTTTTGCAAAAGATTCATTTATATAGAAGTCGAAGTTGCGGCCAATAATCAATGAACTATCTTTTGAGCCTAAGTTTGAAGCAAACGATGTACAACCAACAAGAGCAAGGCTTTGTAAAGCATGACCAATATCATGAGCCCCATGATAGTTTAGCATTCGCTCATAATTGTTACCTATGTAATCATAACCATCTGATGCACCAAAAGACACTCCATATATTTCCTCAAGATACTCCTGTGGAATATGCTCATCAATATCACGATTAAACCAGCCTATGAAATATTTTAGAAATCGTAAATATGATTTTGATGGAATAAGTGTATTTATTTGTTCGACAAAAGCATCTTCCTGTATTTTAATCAGCTCTTTGGTTAGTTTTCCATTTATTACACCTATTTCAAATGGATTACCTTCAAGGTACATTTCCCACAAACCATAACTATTTTTCCTAAGCCAGCTATTTCCTATTGTATAAAAATCCGGAGATGGGTTAATACGTTCCAAACTTAATACAGATATGTTATCCACTTTAGGAGGATTGATGTCTGTTTTAATATTATATGTAACTATAATTCCTAATATTAAAACAATCAATACAATAACTGTATTACGAATTAATTTCCACCACCTATTTTTCTTATTTGATCGCATTAATTTCTTTTAGTAGATTATTGGTTCCAACAAATTCTCCACAGGTGAGTATAGCGCTTAAGCTTACACCTAACATACCATGTAGGTTTAAATTTTGACCGGTAAAAAATAAGTTCTTAATTTTAGTTCGAGGTGATATATATGATCCAATGGGCATTTTATAATCGCGAAGAGTGCCATACATAGATCCATTGGGAGTGCCCAGGTAATCATTGTATGTTAATGGTGTTGATACATTGTAACAAACTATGTTATCTTTTATTTGGGGAAATGTTTTGTCAACCAATTGAATCAACTGTTCAGCCTTCTTGTTCTTAAAATCGATGTAATCCTTACCTCGTTTATTAATGGGGAGATCTTTCCATTGAGATACTTCCTCGAATTTCATATGAGTTAGCAAACCTATACAATTGGTGTATTCACTGCCATTTTCTGGGGTTCCACAATGCATAAAATAATGTTCTGGCCAATTCTTTTCATCATAGTATGAAGCATACCAAACATCGTTTTTTTTATAATAATTGTAGTTTGCATTAATGTATTTAAACGAATCTTTTTTCAATTTAATGTGAACTGCAAATGCCGAAAGAGTGTTCTCTTTTCTCTTCATTCTATTCTTAAACGATTTCTTAATATCTCCCTCGTTAATCAAATCCATTGTAGACGCTGGATGAATATTTGATATAATATGGTCGGCGGAATATTCACTTCCATCTGTAGTTCGAACACCAGTTACAATGTCATTTTCGATAACAAGGTTTTCGACTCCATTATTTGTACAAATGTTGCCACCATTTTCAATAATTTCGTTTGCCAATTTTGTAGCAATTTGTGATGAACTGCCAACTACTCGATAAGAACTAGATATGAAATGATTGTTTATTAGAGCATGTATATAGAATGGTGACTTTTCTTTAACTCCGGCATAAACAAAGTTAAGAGCGCTAAGTACCTGTTGTAACTCAGTATTAGAGGTTATTGATTTGATATGATCCCATGCGTTTAATTCTAAATATTTTCCTACTTTTTCAGATCTGTTTTGTGTGCTTTTAAGCAGATAGATATCTTGGGTGTCAATAGTATTGATAATTTCGGAAAAATAGTTATCTATGGCAATTTTTTCATCTGGGAATAAGCCATACAAATATTTTTTGAGATTTTCATAACCGATGGGATAGTTATATTCTTTTCCTCCAATGTTAAAAATATCAAAGCCATTTTCGTCAAGGCGTTTGTACTTGATTCCATCAAAAAGATTAAAGTGTTTGAAAATTTTATTTAAGGTTTGGCCTTCATCCAGACTACCCATATAGTGCATTCCTGTGCTAAATGTGCAACCTTTTCTGTTAAAAGATTGAAGAGAGCCTCCAATTTGATGATTTTTTTCAAGGACCAAAACTCTATAGCCTTTACGACTAAGAATCACCCCACTTAGCAATCCTCCAAGACCACTACCAATTATTATTTTATCGTATTTTTCTGTCAAATTATTTGTTTAGTTTAAGACAAAGATAATATGTAGATTAGATTAGATGTTCGTTTCGTATTATCAATAATCTTTAGTTTAAGTTTATGGTTTATTGAGATTTTTTCAATCATAGCTTTGGAAACAAATTCAAGATTAAAAGCAGTTTTATTGAATCCCAGATTAGTTGAAAATAGTTCTGTTATTTGTGTTCCAATATGTCGCCTACCCATATCTTTATCAGCATCTCTTATAATTATTAGTCCACCATTGTTAAGCTTTGATATACAGGATTCAACTACTGTTATTTGTAAGTCTTTTGGTAAATAATGAAGAACATCATTCATTATAAATATATCAGAATAATCAAGGTTTACTTTTGTTATATCCCCTGTGATGAAGTTAACGTTTTCTGATTTTATGGCACAATGTGTGGCAACGCCAATCTTGTCAGCATCGTAATCAATCCCTTTAATTATTCTTTCTTTGGATACCAGGTTTAGCATTAGGGGTAGGTAACCATAGCCACAGCCTAAGTCGGTTATAGTACAACTTTTAGGTATTAAATTATTGAAGATGTTGTAATTATTTTCAAGTTTAAGTTTTATCCGTGTATACCATTCCAATACTGGTCCTTTGTATAGATAATTTTTCTTTAAGAAATCATTAAAGTAGTTGGGAGTTTCTAGTTCCTTGGCTACTTTAAAATATTCTGTTTCGAAGTATTTCTTTACATTTTTGGCTTGTTCACGAGATGTTAGTCCAAATTTACCATCTGAAAGATTTATCCTGGGTAAAAACTTGGTTACTGCTGTAGCCCTCTTTAAGAAGAACTCACTTTTCTTTAAAGCTTCTTTTTGTCCGTAAATAATTATTGGCAGGATATCAAGGTTTAATTCATTCGCAAGATAAAATGCACCCTTATGAAATCTCCTTAGTTTTCCTCCTTCAGATCGATGTCCTTCGGGAAAAATTACAACAGAATACCCCTCGTCAGTTTGTTTTTTAACCTGATTTAGGATCGATTCATAGTCGCCATCAACTTCAATAAAGCCAGCATATCTTAAAGCAGGTCCATAGATAGGATTGCTAAAATTTCTTGGATTAGTGAGCACTACAACGCGATAATTCAGCAACATCATTAGCATTAAATCAATATGCGATTGATGGTTGGCAATTATTATTGACGGTTTCTTGTAGTCTTCGTTATCAGGGTTAATGACTATTTTAGGAGAAACAAAATTCATGTAAATCATAAACCATGTAAGATATCGGAAGAGTTTATGAATAAATATCTTTTTGTATTTCTTTCTGATAGGGACAATCACCATTATCAGTGAAAGGATAGAAAGAATTATTGAACCTGTTACGAATACAAAAAGCGCCCACATTGAAAATAGAAAATCAACAAATGTAATTGGACGGTTTCTTAACCCCTTTTTATATGTTACAAGCCACCTGAATATTGCTGGTAGTAAAGTAAACGTAATAAGAATAACCGATAATATTCCTATTATCGACATTGTGGCAATTGACCTTAGGGCTGGGTGAGCAGCAAATATTAATACCCCAATTCCAAGCAAAGTAGTAATACCAGATAGTACAACAGAGACTTTATAAGAACTTATATCGTGAATGCCAAATTTATACTCCAGCAATAATCCACGCATAATAAATATGCTATAATCTATTCCCAAACCAAAAATAAATGTGAGTATTATAACATTGAAGATATTGAATTCAATACCTAAGATACCCATTATTCCAACAGTCCATATCCAGCTAATTATCATCGGTATCATAGTAATGATAGTAAGTTCGATACGGCCATATGCAATTAGGAGTATAACAAAAACAAGAACTAAAGATATTATAACTAGTGTGTTAAAATTGTTATTTAGTATTGTTACAAATTCACTGGTAATAAGTCTTTTATCAATGATCCATGCATTACTATCATCCGAAAATAAATTGTAAACCTTATTAATATCATCCTCATTACTAGCTACTTTTACAACATTTATTATTGCAGATAATGTATCAGTTTTGATTACAAAATTGTCCAGAAACAATTTGTTTATTATTCCCAGATCGGAAAAGGACACCGTGTGATAATCTGTGTATATCCATTCTTTAAATTTATCAAAAGCACCTTTTCTAAATCCTTTTAAGTCTGAGGATTTGTTTATCTGTGAGATTACTCTTTCTCCATTTTTTTTCCAGTACCTATTCCAATTTTCTATTGCCTTTTGCTGCTCACTTTTTGATGGAAGCAAGTTATTTATTATTGATGCATTTTGTATTGTATTTTCGTTAATTAACTTTTTTATTCGTTTTGAAGTTACATTGTTGTTTTCCATGGCATCATCCAAATCATTGCCAGGAGATACTATATAGATTGTTTTTTTACTAAGGTCAGTTACCGAGTTTAGTCGATCTTCAACTTCTTTAAGTTCATCACTCATGTAGTTGTTTTTCATCATATCCGCGTCAAAGCCAACTTGCTTTGAAAAAAAGTAAAGAACGATCGTTGCAATTACAATTGCAAGCTTTAGGTATCCATTTTTCGCAAAATTATACTTCGCTATGCCATCAATCCAATTGAGTTTTTTTGAGCTGGGTTGGTTATTACTATTACCTGTAAGATGTGGAAGAACTATTAAAGAAAATAGTGCTGCACTTAGTATGCTTATTGCAGCAAATAACCCCAAATCATTTAGGGCTTCCGAGTTAATGAAATATAATGACAGAAATGCTGAGGCTGTTGTTAAACTACTCAGTATAACTGGAGTTGACAAATTTTTAAAAATAAGGCTGTGCGATTGGTGCTGCCGAAAATGAGAATAAATATGTAGTGCGTAATCAACAGAAATACCCAGTAACACAGAACCGATACCAAGTGATATTGCTGACACTTCTTTTTTTAATATGAAAAGCATGGCAAGTGATACTAGAGCGCCGAAAACAACCGGAAGAAAGATTATTAGAAAAGTTCTTTTACTTCTAAAAAACACGGAAATAGCAACAACTAATATTATCATTGCCAGAGTTATGGTAATAATTATATCCTTCTTAATTTGATTTGCATTTCCAAGAGCAACAACAGCGTTACCAAAATAATCAACTCTAATATCCGAATATTCGTTTTTCGTAAGGTTATTAATGATTTCATCTATTCCATTAAATAGAACATTATTACTTGCAGTATTATTAGTAGATGTGGGAGTTAGTAAGAATATTATATTTCTCTTATTTGTTGATATAAAATATTCGCCATATATCTGGAAATTATTATCGATGTTTAACGAATTAAACTTTTCCATTACTATTGGAGTGAAGTAAAGTGGGTCGATGGCAATTAATTTTTTGGCTACAAATGAAATAGGGGACATTAGAGTTGTGTAATTTGCATCTATTGCTTTCTCAATATTTTCGTTACTAATCAGAGTGTCAAGTATTTGATAATCATTCTGCGTTAGGAAAATTGGTAGGTTATTTAGTACTTTGTTGTACACCTCCATCATTTCATTTTGACCAGGGGCCTGATCTATTGATTGTACAAGGTTTGGAATAAATCTTGTTTTTATTGAATCTGTAAGTTTATCTGTAAATTCAGTTAATATATCTGGGTCTTTGATTGAGCTGTCTTTTATACTAATATTAAATACTACCTTATCTAAAAAACTGGAATTACCATAAACAAAATTCATTTTGTTTATCTTGGTTGTATTGGGTAGTATCTTTGTAATATCTTCTGACAGCTTGAGCTGACTTGCGAAAAAGCCACTTAACAAAATCACTATTATCAATAAAACTGTTGATAACACTTTGTGTTTTTCGATTAATCTATATATGGCTAAAAAAACTCTACTCACTTTTCTTTGTTGCTTTAATAATTATATATGATATCGCAGTGGTAGATGCTCCAAGCAGTAAACCCAACAAAATGCTGCCAAGTATATACTGGAGAATGCTATATCCAAATTCGTTAAGTGTATTGTAAAATCCGCCATGAAGAACCTGTTCTTTTAAATACTCTATGGTTTCGGATGTAAATTCCCTGGGATTACTCATTACCAAGCCTCCAACCAAATAACTAGAGTATATGATTATGGGTATGAATGGTGGTAAACTAATATTTGAGAAAGCTACAACAATTATTTTATTGAGTCGGAATAAATGAGCAAGAAGTGCTGCAACTACCATTTGAAACCCCCAAATGGGAGCAATACCCATAAATACACCAAAGCCAATTGCGGCTGAAATTTTAAAAGTATTTTCGTTGTGAAGCATTATTTGCTCTTTAACAACTTTTGTAAATTTATTTTTTGAAAGATATATTATTGCCCTTTTTGGAATTATATACAGAAATGTTATTAGTACTAAAAAAGTATTTAATACACTTATTCTGGTAAAATCAGGTATAGGTCTGAAATGTGTTATTCTTTCACCCTCAGGAGGGTAATATACCTTCACAGGTATTGGTATAATCTTAATATCACTCCATGCCGATCGTACTAGTACCTCAATTTCAAACTCAAACTTAGTAGTAAAGAATTTGGTTTTCTTATAAAGATATATTGGATATAATCGGTAGCCTGATTGGGTATCGGGAAGCTTTTGATTTGTTTCGGCCCAATACCAGAAGTTGGAGAACTTATTGGCAAAGGTATTTTTCGCTGGCATTCCATCAGCCTCAATGTTCCTCGATCCAATAATGAGAGAGCCAGGGTTACTAACAAGGGTATCTATAAATTTAGGAATATCATCAGGGAAATGTTGACCATCAGAGTCTATGGTAATGGCATAATCAAACCCATTTTCCAGGGCTTCTTTAAATCCTAGTTTTATGGCATAGCCTTTTCCCTTATTTACTTCGTACCTTATGGTTTTTAGTTTGTCAAAATCGTTTAGTATATTAGGAGTTTCATCTGTTGACCCATCATCAATAACAATAATATTACTGGTATATTTTTGAACACCAATAATAACATCCGTAATTGTACTTGCATTATTATATGTTGGGATAATAACACATACTTTATAATTATTCGACCAATTTTTGTGATCTAAGGATACACTCATTAAAAAATGATTTTGCTTAGGGGCAAAGGTAAAAAAATAGACTACTTATAGTAAGATTTACTATCAATTAGGATATTTTGGTTTTCCTGATGAAGAGCATAGTTAAAGCCGGGCAACAAACAATATGCACCTGTTTCACCTTGTTTATTTACTGCAATAAACCCGATTTGGTATTTTTTGTGATCAGGAACTTTTTTTACAATTCTTAATACAGCTTCTTCAACAGCTTGTTGTGGTGTTTTTCCATTTCGCATAAGTTCAACAACTAAAAACGAACCAACTGTTTTCATAACTAATTCTCCCATTCCTGTTGCAGTTGCTGCACCAACTTCATTATCAACAAAAAGTCCGGCACCAATTATTGGTGAATCACCAACTCTTCCTCTCATTTTAAAGCCCAAGCCGCTTGTTGTACAGGCTCCTGCAATATTACCTGATGTATCAACCCCAAGTAATCCTATTGTATCGTGGTAGCTATTGGGTTCGTTTTCCCAATTAGGTTGAGGATCGTAACCTGTCTCCTTCATTTTATTTTTCCAGAAAGTTTTTGAGGATGGAGTTAGCAAATTCTCCTTTTTAAAGCCATTTTCCAAGGCAAATTGTAGTGCGCCTTCACCAGATAACATAACATGCGGCGTACTGTCCATTACCAACCTGGCCACCGATATGGGATGCATAATATTCTCCAAAAAACAAACAGACCCTGCATTTCCATCAGGGCCCATTATTGAAGCATCAAGGGTAACATAACCTTCTCTGTCAGGATAACCACCTAAACCAACACTGACATTTTTTGGATCAGCTTCCGGAATCCACACACCTTGTTCAACGGCGTCCACGATTGACCCACCATTTTTTAGTACTTGTATTGCAGCTTCATTGGCTTCAATGCCGTGGTTCCAGGTTGAGATAATTACTGGTAGATTTTTATATACCGGTGAACTTAAGTTAGTTGTTTCCTGAGACCTTATAAAATTTGGTAACATGGACAAAGCTCCTGCTGCTGCAAATTTTTCTATAAATTTTCTTCTGTTAATCATTTTATGATATTATTTCATAAAAAAGAATCTTTTGCAAGTTAAGAAATTTTATTTTGCTTATATCCCGAAATACCGTAAAATCCAATATATAAATAACTTATTACAGGTACGATAAAGGAGATGTGAACTCCATAGCTATCAGCAACAACTCCCATTAATAGTGGCAATATTGCACCACCAAGTATCATCATAACCAGTAATGATGACCCTTGACTTGTATATTTCCCCAATCCTGAAATTGCAAGTGTGAATATATTCGACCACATTATTGAGTTGAACAATCCAATTGCAATAATTGTCCATAACGCAATACTACCAGTTGTGGATAAAGCAATAATAAGGAAAACTAGGTTAATTCCTGCGAAAACATAAAGTGTTCTGTTGGGTAATGAATTTCCAACAAGGAATCCAACAAGGTTGATTATGAGAAATACTAAGTATATAAGTGCTGCATCGAAGCTTGTAGTAATACCAAGTACAATAAATGCTACTACTGAAATTAGAGGCATTACCAATAATTTAACCCATTTCTTTGAATTGCTCAGTGAAACAGCACCCAAAAATCGTCCAATCATTTGACCTCCCCAATATATTGACACATATATGCTGGCTTCGGCATCCGTAAACCCACCAATTTCGGGAAGGTTGAGATAGCTGATTAACATACTCCCGATGCTTACTTCACCACCAACATACATAAAAATAGCGATCATCCCAAATACAAGATTACGATGCTTTAGGGCACCAAATCCCGGGCTAACTTCATCGGGGTTTGTGAATCTGGGTAATGGAGTAAAAGTAATCGCAATGGCCATTAATATAAATATTCCGGCAAAAACCAAATATGGAATTTTAACAGCATCCGATCCTGCTGACTCTTTAAAGAATGTAAAGATGAGAAACCCTCCCAATACGGGAGCAATTGTAGTACCTAGTGAATTAAATCCTTGTGCAAGATTTAATCGAGATGATGCGGATTTAGATGGTCCTAATATGGCAACATATGGATTTGCTGCTATTTGTAGTAAGGTAAAACCTAATCCCATAACAAATAGGGCCGATAAAAAAAATCCATACATTTGAAATTCGGCAGCCGGGTAAAATAATAAGGCCCCTACTCCTGAAATCAACAAGCCAATTATAATACCTTTTTTATACCCAATCTTGTTTATTGGATCACCTTTGGATACGGATATAATGAAATATACCAATGATCCGATAAAGTACGATGTGAAAAAAGCAAACTGAATTAACATTGCTTTTGTATGTGTTAAATCAAAAGCACCTCTCAAATATGGTATAAGGATATCGTTTAATGCTGTCATAAATCCCCACATGAAGAATAGAAATGTGAGGTTTGCAAAAGCTGTTCTATATGAACTTGATTGTTTGTTGGTCATGGTAATTTTTTAAATTGGCTTTGTGGATGTAGCTTAGTTTCAGTGATATAAAACTGATTCCACTTTGTTATTTAGTTTGATAGTAGTTGCTTAACAAAGCCTGAAACTGTTTTATTGTCGGCTTTACCAGCAAGTTTTTTAGATACCATACCCATAACTTTACCCATGTCTTTCATAGATGCAGCTCCTGTTTCTTCTATTACTTGTTTTATGAGCTCTTTAATTTCTTCTTCACCCATCTGCTCAGGAAGATAATTTTCAATTATTGAGGCCTGATAGTCTTCATCTTCTGCCAGGTCGTTACGGTTCTGATTTTTGTATAGTATCGCTGATTCTTTACGCTGCTTCACCAGTTTCTGCAATAGTTTTAGCTCTACTGTTTCTGGTATTTCAGCACCACCAACCTCAGCTCCGGTTTTTTCCAATAATAGGGCTGCTTTAATTGCTCTTAAAGCTTCTAATTTCTTTTTGTCACGTGCAAGCATTGCCTGCTTAATATCATTGTTGATGGTAATTTCAAGACTCATAGTACAAATTTTTTCATGCAAATATAGTGATATTGGCATAGAAAAAATGATGAACAGGACTAATAATATTGAAATGAATTTAGAAGAATAAACAGTGGTTATCGTTTAATCAACATTGTCGTGTAAAAAAGTATTTTCCGATTTTATTACCGGTTGATTTTTTGAGTCTTCGCCCAATGTGTACCTTGAAACAGCCGACTCAGCTGAGTATTCTGTTTCGTCTAGTTTAACATTTTTTCTCACATATGCTGCGGTATTCTCATATTCAGCAAGCTTTTCATGGGAACGTAAATTGATGCTTAAACTCTTCAATTTATTAACTCTTTCAGCTGCATTTTTCGAGATACCATCATCTTCTGTTTCAGGATTTGGAGATTCTTTTTCAATGATCTCTGTTTTTTTTGATGAGACGGTATGACCTATGCTTAAATATGGTTCATCCGATTTTCTAATTAGTGAGGATAATTTTGGCTCTTCACGCATAGTTGGCGTATTTACCTCTTTTGGCTCACTTTCAACATCTTCAAGCGAATGAATAATTTTAGGTTCATTCTTCTCAACTTTAAATGTTGGCACAACCTCTGGCGTAACTTTCTTTATTTCAATTACATCTTCCTCTTTTTGTATATTTGAACCTACTGAAGGCGATGTTTTTGTTACTGGTTTTGAATCCACAACATTACTAGCACTTCCAACTCCTCCAACAACTGTATTTTCTCTTTCTGGTTCTTTTTTCACAGTGTCAAAACCTGTTGCAATGATCGTAATACCAACATGATTTCCAAGGGATTCATCTTTACCAACTCCCCAAATGGTTTCGGCTTCATTTCCGCTCTCCGCTTGAACATAATCGGTAATCTCAGTAATCTCATCCATGGTAATATCATCAGTACCAGTGGTGATATAAAGCAGTATATCAGTTGCTCCTGCTATTTCATTATCGTTGAGTAATGGTGATTTCATGGCTTCGTTGATTGCATTGTATGCACGATTTTCACCTTCGGCTTTGGCCGATCCCATTATTGCCTTACCACTGTCTTTTATTACAGTTCTAACATCCTCGAAGTCAACATTTACATAACCTGTAACTGTTATAAGTTCTGCAATTCCTTTTGCTGCAGAGGATAATACATTATCGGCTTGTGCAAATGCTTCTCCTAACACAAGATTTCCAAACTGTTCGCGTAGTTTGTCATTGCTGATTACTAACAATGCGTCTACATATTTTTTTAATTCGCTGATGCCCAATTCAGCTTGCTGTTTTCTTCTGCGTCCTTCAAAACCAAATGGTAGAGTTACAATACCAACAGTTAGAATATTCATTTCACGTGCCAGCTTTGCAATTACAGGAGCAGCCCCTGTTCCTGTTCCACCACCCATTCCTGCGGTTATAAAAACCATTTGAGTAGTTCCATCGTTAAGAAGATCCTTTATCTTTTCAATTGAATCTTCAGCGGAGGCTTTTCCAACCTCTGGATTTGCTCCAGCTCCGAGTCCACCTTTATCTCCAATCTCAATTTTTATGGGTACTGGGCTTGATTCGAGCGCCTGTAAATCCGTATTGCATACAGCAAATTCTACGCCTGTTATTCCCAGTTTAAACATGTGGTTTACAGCATTGGAACCGCCGCCGCCAACTCCTAAAACTTTAATTATCGAAGGGTGTTGTTTCGGTTGAAATGTAATCATATCAGTATTGTTGTTTTTGGACATATTAAAAATAAACTATTTGATAGGTTGGGTTGTATGTAAATATTAGTAGTTTTTAACAAAAAAAAGTTAATTTAATTTATTCGGGTGTGTCGCTTTCAAACCAGTCCTTTAGTGATTTTAAAAACCTTGCCGTTCCGGTATCTCCCGATTCATCTTTGGCTCTTTTTTTGGTTTTCTTTTTCTTTTTTGTATTGGGATCAATAACTGGTTCATCCTTTATTAATGACTTATCTTCTTTTACTTTTTCATAGGCAAACCTTGATATACCTTCAATAACTAAACCTACTCCTGTTGCATACATTGGACTTGCCATTTCATCTACAACATCATTTGCAAGATGTTCGTTTGGGTAACCAATTCGTGTTGCCATTCCGGTTGTAAATTCAGTTAATTGGTCGATGTGTTTAAGTTGTGATCCGCCACCTGTAAGTACAATACCGGCAATTAGTTTTTTCTCAAATCCTGAATTCTTAATTTCAAAGTATATCTGCTCTACAATTTCTTCCATCCTTGCCTGGATTATAGAAGCCAGGTTTTTAAGTGTGATCTCTTTTGGTGGTCTTCCTCTAAGTCCAGGAATTGCAACAACCTCATCATCCCGATTTTCACTTGCAAGCGCTGAACCAAATTTAACCTTAAGTTCTTCGGCATGCTTCTTAATAATTGTGCACCCTTCTTTAACATCTTCAGTAACAATGTCTCCGCCAAAAGGTATAACTGCAGAATGACGAATTATATCATCCTGAAAGATAGCTATATCAGTGGTTCCTCCACCAATATCCACTAGTACAACTCCAGCCTCTTTTTCTTCTTCTCCAAGTACTGCTTCTGCTGATGCAATGGGCTCGAGAATAAGATTTACCATCTCGAGATCGGCCTTTTTAATGCATTTGTAGATATTTTTAGCTGATGCAGTTTGACCAATGATAATATGGAAGTTTGCCTCCAGATTATTGCCAAGCATTCCCACAGGTTCTCTAATTCCGCTTTCATTATCAATGATATAATCTTGTGGAATTACATCGATAATTTCTTCACCAGGAGCCATGCTTAGTTTATACATGTTTTGAGTCAAGCTATCAATTTCTTCTATGCTTATCTCTTTGTCGTCATCTTCACGAATTATATTTCCTCGATGTTGATGGCTTTTAATATGCTGGCCAGCGATACCTACATTAACGTATTTAATTGATACACCTGATTTTTCTTCAGCTTGTTTTACTGCTTTACGTATCGACTGTACTGTATTTTCAATGTTTGCTACCACACCTCGTTTAACACCAATTGATTCAGTTTTTCCGTAACCGAGTATTTCGATTTTACCATACTCGTTTTTGCTTCCAACTATGCAAGCTATTTTAGTAGTTCCTATGTCTAGTCCGACAATGATTTCAGATTCCATACGATTATTTTTTAGTACAAACTATTTGATCTTTATATGTAAGGTTGATTTCTTTATATTTATTCCATTCGCTTGATTTCAGATTTCTTTTGTAGAAAGCCTCCAGCTTTTTGAGTTTTACTAATGAGTTTTTTAGTTTCCCAAATTTAATGATATGATCACCCAATTCTGGTATTAGATCATATTCACCTTTGCTGTTATAGTATATTTGATTTATTTGTGAAGAGAGTAAACTATTTTGTTTTATAAGCTTTGTTAGATAGAACAATTCGCGGAAGACAGAATTATTATAGATGGTATCGTGAATGTTATTATTAAAACCAGCTATTTTATCATTAATATAACCATTAGCAATAATTACACGTGGTGTATATTGTTTACTTGTAGGTATAAAATCACCATTGTTATCGAGGTACATACTTATATCATCCTCACCGAAAATTCTGATGATTGGATTTTTTTCTTTAACATTTATTAATAGTGTTCCATTAAGTGTTAAATAACAATCAATTTCTTCAATGTATGGGTTTAATATCAATTTTCTTTCAATGGTAACCGGGTCAATGTCTTTTACAGCAAGATTTGATATACTATCAATATTATTTATGGTTTTTAATATAATATCCCGATTAAGGAAACCATTATCTGAATCTCGATAAATCCTAACTTCCACATTATCAATAACAGATACTTGATTTTTTTTAATTATAAATCCTGTGAGTACAATTAATGTAATTGCTACTAAAGAGAAAAATGATATTTTAATTATTTTAATCAAACTGTTTTAATTCTGTTTCAATTTTTGATACAAGTAATCCAATATCTCCAGCACCCATCGTAAGTAGGACCTCAGGTTTACTTTTCGATATATAATCTAATGTATCTTGTTTATTTAGTATATGTCCTTTATTGTCATCAATCTTATCAAGTATGGTGTTGGATGTAATTCCATCGATGGGTTTTTCACGAGCAGGGTAAATATCTAGTATTATTAAATCATCAAGCTCATTTAGTTCTCTTGCGAAATCATCAGCAAAATCACGTGTTCTGCTATATAAATGTGGCTGAAATACTCCCAATATTTTTTTATTCGGATATAGTTGTTTAATAGCAGCAACTGTAGCCTTTATTTCTTCTGGATGATGCGCATAATCATCGATATATATAATATCATCATTGAGTATTCTATAATCCATTCTTCGCTCAACGCCCTTAAATGATTCTATGCCTTTTTTTATTTGAAATGGTGAAAGTCCAATTTCAATGGATATGGAAACAGCTGCCAAAGTATTTTCAATATTATGTATTCCGGGGACTTGGATCTCGACTTCCGAAATTTTCCCATTGATTGTTTCTATATCAACTACAAATTTTCCGTTTTTTATGCTGATGTTCGATGTGTAAGTTGAAGCATGATTTTTTGCATCATAGGAAATCTTTTTACTAATTACTTGATCAAATGATCCTAAATTAGAATTGGTTATCAATACACCCTCAGGTTTTAACTTACCGGCAAACTCTTCAAATGTTGTTTTTATATCATCATGATTATCATAAATATCCAGATGGTCAGCATCCATTGATGATATAACAGCAATATTTGGTTCTATTTGCAAGAGTGATCTGTCGAATTCATCAGCTTCTATAATTAGATAATCGGTTGAATCAGAGAGTATCAAATTGGAGTTATAGTTACGGCAAACACCACCTACAAATGCCGATACATTGAGTTTTGCATTTTTAAATATATGAGCTGTTAATGCAGAAATGCTTGTTTTGCCATGTGTTCCGGCTATGGCAATTGTGAAATAGTTTTGTGTAATGCGACCAATTAGCTCAGCTCGTTTCATCAACGGAATTCCACTTTTCTTGAAGTAATCTAATTCTGTATTGTCATCAGGGATAGCTGGAGTATAAACCACAAGATCAACATTATCGGGAATTTGAATTATATCATCATCAAAGTGTATAATCATTCCCTCACTTATTAGTTCACTTGTGAGTTTGCTTTGTTGAAGATCGTAACCATAAATTTTTGCCCCCAAGCTATAGCACCATCTGGCAAGGGCACTCATGCCAATGCCTCCAATCCCGAGGAAATATATTATTTCATTACGATTAATCATTTACTTCTTAGTCAATTTAATTACTTCATTTGCAATGTCGGTAGCTGCGTTTGGATAGTTGAATTTATCCAAATTGCTGATAATAGTTTGTTGCAGTTTTGAGTCCTCCACAAGTTTCTTTATAACCTTTGGTAGCTCTTTATTAGCATCTGCTTCTTTTATTATTAACCCTGCATTACCCTCAACAAGTGACATTGCATTTTTTGTTTGATGATCTTCGGCTGCTGATGGTAAAGGGATATATATCGCTGGTTTTTTTGCAGCAATAATTTCTGCAATGGCTATTGCTCCCGCCCGTGAAATTATAAAATCAGATGCTGCATATGCCATGTCCATTTTTTGAATAAACTCGTAAATGGATACATCTTTTTTGTTTATTGCCGACTCTTTAGCAAGATCAAGTGTTGAACTGCCTGTTTGCCAAATTAATTGTAAATCCAAATCTAGTAGTTTTTCCAGATTAGATACAACAGCCATATTTATTCTTTGAGCTCCCTGACTACCTCCAATTATTAATAGAGTCTTTTTATCTTGGTTTAGATTAAAAAAGCGAAGACTTTCTTCTTTACTTGGTACAATATTCTGTATTTCTTTGCGTATAGGATTTCCTGTTATAAAAATCTTTTCGCCAGGGAAATACTTTTGCATATCAGGATATGAAACACATACCTTGTTTACGCTTTTGGCAAGCAATTTATTTGTGATACCCGGAAATGCATTTTGTTCATGAATTAGAGTAGGTATGTTTTTCTTAGAAGCAACATAAAGCAAAGGTCCACTTGCATATCCGCCTGTTCCGATAACTACATCTGGCTTGAATTTACCAATAATAGAGTTTGCTTTAATAATACTTGATATTACTTTGAAAGGAAAGAGTAAGTTTTTGATTGTGAATCTTCTCTGGAATCCACTTATCCATAATCCGATTATTGGAAATCCTGCCAAAGGAACTTTTTCCATTTCCATACGTCCCTTTGCTCCCACAAATTGTATTTCAGCATTGGGTATTTGTTCCTGAACAGAATTAGCTATTGCTATTGCAGGAAAAATATGACCGCCGGTACCTCCGCCACTAATTAATATTTTTAGATTACTATTCATTTGCAGTAGCTAGATTTAATTCAGAATCCTGGTTTTCTTTTTTGTCGATTTCTTTACTTACACTTAGTATAATACCTATGGCTAGGCTGGTAAACCAAATTGATGTACCACCCATACTTACTAAAGGTAAAGGCTGCCCGGTTGTAGGTAATAAATCCACAGCAACTCCCATATTTATCATGGCCTGAAATACTAGGCTAAATGTTACACCTATCACTAAGAATGATCCAAATGTACCTGGAGCTTTTGTAACTATTTTAACAGCTCTGAAAAGTAATATTAGGTACAGAAGAACAATTATTATACCCCCTATTAGTCCATATTCTTCAATAATTATTGCAAAAATAAAATCAGAATAGGGGTGTGGCAGAAAATTTCGCTGAGTGCTGTTACCAGGCATTTTACCAACTATTCCACCTGTAGCTATTGCAATTTTTGCTTGTTCAACTTGATAGCTATCTCCCTTGCTACCATCAATATAATTTGATATTCTGGTTTTCCACGTACCAACTCTCCCTTGCTGACCTTCGGGCAAACTAAATAGTATAACTATTGCAATAGCTGCCGCAACAATTCCAATTCCAAGCATACTGGCTATATATGCAAACTTTATTCTACCAATAAATATCAATACTAAGCTAGTTGTGAATAGAAGTGCTGCAGTTGAAAAATTATCCCAAAATATTAAACCGGTAACAAGAAGTATTGGTACAATAATTGGTAAGAATGCAGATTTGAAATCATGCACCTCATCTTGTTTTTTTGTAAGCATTCTGGCCAAATAGATAATTAATGTAATTTTTGCAAGGTCCGAGGTTTGAAATGTTAAACCAAAGGGAAGTGGCAATACTCTTTTGGCTTCATTAAGGTTTAATCCAAAAAACAAAGTAATTAATAGTAGTGGGATAGCAATGTATAGCGCGATTTGAAAGATTCGAGAGTAATAAGTATACTTAACTATATGAGCAACATACATAAGAACAAGACCTAAGAATAGTATAAGTCCGTGCTTAAACATATAATACTCTGTATTACCACCCTGATATTTATAGGCAAGGGTTCCGGTTGAGCTATATACTGCTAGAAATGACATAATTGACAATAGAAAAACTATAGCCCATATTACCTTATCACCTTTTATTTTTTTCAAAAACAGAGCCATTTAATTATAATTCTTTAACTGCAGTTTTGAATTGATTACCACGATCTTCATAGTTTTCGAATAAATCCATACTTGCACATGCAGGAGAAAGTAGAACCATATATCCCTTTTTTGCCAATTGATATGCGGCATTTACTGCATGAAATGCTGAATGCGTATCAACAATTGTCTCAACCATATCACCAAAGGCTTTATGAATTGGTGAATTATCTACTCCCAAACAAACAATAGCTTTTACTTTCTTTTTTACCAGCTCGTTGAGCTTCGAATAGTCATTGCCCTTGTCGATTCCACCAGCAATCCATATTATTGGTTTGTCGTAATGTTCCAGAGCATACCATACAGAATTTACATTGGTTGCTTTTGAATCATTTATAAAACTAATTCCATGCACACTCGATACATATTCCAAGCGATGTGCAACATTATGGAAATCAGAGAAGCATTGTTTTAGCGTTTCTCTTCTAATATCCATTAGTTTTGATGCAACACCAGCAGCCATAGAATTATGAATGTTGTGTTTGCCTTGTAATGCTAATTGTTCTAATGTCATTTCTATTTGTGTTTTATTGTCAGTTATAATTATTTCATTGTTTTTTAGATATGCACCCTGAGTGATGTTTTTGTTGAATATGCTGTATGGGAATTTGCTGGCTACTACATCAATTGTTTTCAGTTTTTCTGTAATTGCGTTGTCGTCCATACAATAAATCAGGGCATCATCTACTGTTTGATTTTGAAGTATCCGGAATTTTGAGTCGACGTATTTATTGAAGTTGTAATCGTATCTGTCGAGATGATCAGGAGTAATATTTAACAGTATGGCAATGTTTGCTCTAACGCTAAACATACCATCTAGCTGAAAACTGCTCAGTTCAATTACATAAGTGTCAAAGCTGCTGGTTGCCACTTGCTTAGCAAAACTTTGTCCAATGTTGCCAGCTAGACCTACATTTACTCCGGCTGTTTTGAGGATATGATATAACAACAAAGTTGTGGTAGTTTTGCCATTGCTGCCTGTTATACATATTAGTTTGGCATTGGTGTATCTCGATGCAAATTCTATTTCTGAGATTATAGGAATTTTGTTTTCCATTATCTCCTGAACAAGACTTATTGTGTCAGGTATTCCAGGACTTTTTACAACCTCATCGGCTGATAGTACCATGCCTCTGGTATGACCACAATCTTCAAAATCAATTTCATTATGTTTAAGAACGTCAATATATTTCTGTGAAATTCTGCCGTTGTCGCTAACAAAAACAGACTTTCCCTTTTTTTTAGCCAATATGGCTGCTCCAACACCACTTTCGCCTCCCCCAAGCACAACTATTTGATAATGAGTATCCATAAATGTTTTTCATTATCTTAATTTGAGGGTTATTATTGTTAGCACGGCCAGAAAAATTCCAACTATCAAAAACCTCTGAACTATTTTGGGTTCTGGATATCCAAGTTTCTGAAAATGATGATGAAGGGGAGACATTTTAAAAATTCTAATTCCTTCCCCGTATTTCTTTTTGGTGTGTTTAAAGTAACTCACTTGTAAAATCACTGATAAACTTTCGGCTAAGAATATTCCACATAGAATAGGAATGAGTAATTCCTTACGGATTATAATAGCGAACACAGCAATTATTCCACCAATGGCCAAACTGCCTGTATCACCCATAAATACTTGAGCAGGGTAGGTGTTATACCATAAGAATCCTACCATAGCCCCAACAAATGCACTTATGAAAATTGTTAATTCTCCCGCATTTGGTAAGTACATTATATTCAGATAATCAGCGAATATTATGTTACCAGATACCCATGCTAATAATCCAAGAGTTAGTCCTATTATTGCTGAAGTACCTGTAGCCAATCCATCCATACCATCAGTTAAGTTGGCACCATTGGATACAGCAACAATTATAAAAATCACTATGGGGATAAATATTAAAAATGCCCACGCCTGATACCCTTCGCCCATCCAGCTAAGCAACTGGGAATAGTCGAATTCGTTATTTTTTACAAATGGAATTGTAGTTTTAGTTGATCGTGCATCTTTAATGCTAAACTTTGATGTTGGTCCGGTTTGATCAAGTTCTTGAAAAATTTGTGTCTCGGATTGCGCTTTTTCACGTACAACAATATCGGAATTGAAATACATTACCAGTCCAACAATTAATCCGAGAATAACCTGCCCTATTACTTTGAATTTTCCGCTTAACCCCTTTTTGTCTTTTTTAAATACTTTAATATAGTCGTCCAAAAAACCAATTCCACCTAACCAAACTGTTGTGAAGATCATTAGGATTATATAGATATTGGCAAGTTTTGCAAATAGGATAACCGGAACAAGTATTGAGGTTAGGATTATCAAACCACCCATTGTAGGGGTACCTTGTTTTTCAAGTTGACCTTCTAATCCCAGGTCGCGTATTGTTTCACCAACTTGTTTGCGATTTAAGAATGATATCCATCTTCTACCAAATAATAAGCTTATTATTAATGAAGTAATAATTGCAAGAGCTGCTCTAAATGATAAGTATTCGAACACACCTGCACCCGGAAAGTTAAAAGCCGTATCTAAATATTTAAATAGGTAGTAAAGCATATTATTTATTTATTTCCATTAATTCGGTAATTATATTTTTATCATCGAAAGGATGTTTAATTCCAGATATTTCCTGATATTTTTCATGACCTTTTCCTGCAATTAGTATCATGTCACCCGACCTGGCTATATTAAAAGCAGTATTTATTGCTTCTTTTCGGTCGATAATAACCATGGTGCTACTTTTTTTAGCTGGATCGACACCTTTTTTCATATCTTCTAGAATTTGCAAAGGGTCCTCATTTCTTGGATTATCAGAAGTAAGAATGACTTTGTTACTCAGTAGTGAAGCAATCTTTGCCATGGATGGACGTTTACTTTTGTCACGATTTCCTCCTGCTCCTACTACGGTAATTAGTTCTTCATTGTGAGATCTTATGGAGTTTATAGTACTAATAACATTTTCAAGTGCATCAGGGGTGTGGGCATAATCTATTATTGCAGTAATCCCTGATGCTGATCTTATAACATCAAATCTTCCCTCAGCTCCTTTAAGTTTACTTATTCCAATTAGCACTTCATCCTTTTCCTGGTTTAGTAGTGATGCAGTGGCATATACAGCAAGAATATTGTAGGCGTTGAAACTTCCTGATAATAGGGAATAAACATCCTTATCATCAACCTTCATCATCATTCCTTCCAAATCATTTTCAATTACTTTACCCTTGTATGATGCCATATTTTTAATACCATAGCTGTATTTTTTTGCCTTGGTATTTTGGAGCATCACAGATCCATTTTTGTCGTCAGCATTGGTTAGTGCAAATGCATCCGATGGCAGGTTATCGAAGAACCTCTTTTTCGCAGCTATATACTCTTTAAATGTTCCGTGGTAGTCGAGGTGATCGTGTGTTATATTTGTGAATAAACCACCGGTAAATTGTAATCCTGAAATACGATCTTGTGCAATAGCATGCGAGCTTACCTCCATAAAAACATATTCGCAACCAGCATCAACCATTTGATTTAGCAGATCATTAATATTTATTGAATCTGGTGTAGTGTGAGTGCTTTCAATTGTTTTATTGTTGATTTTGTTTTGAATTGTTGATAGCAATCCAGTGCTATAACCCAAGTCGATAAACAAATTAAATAGAAGAGTTACTATTGTTGTTTTACCATTTGTACCTGTTACGCCTATAACTTTAAGCTTATTGGATGGGTTATTGAAGAAGTTAGATGCAATAATCCCCAAAGCTTTTGAACTATTTTGAACAACAATATATGTTACCTCAGATTTTAATATATCGGGGAGTGTGGTGCATACAACTGCTATGGCGCCATGACTAATTGCCTTATCGATAAAATCATGACCATCAACCTGGGTGCCTTTGGTTGCAACGAATAGTGAGCCCGTAGTAACCATTCGAGAATCAAATTCCACGGAAGTGATATCAAAATTTGTACTGCCTACAATTTCAATTGTACCAGCTTTATATAATATGTCTTGAAGTGTTTTCAAATTTTAATAATTTCCTAGTTTAAGTTTTATGGATGTATTTGAGTTTATAGTTTTTCCAGCTCTTATTGATTGCCTTATTACTCTTCCCCTTCCTGAAATAGTTGTATTAATGCCATTGTTTTCCAATAAATAGATGGCATCTTTAGCCTTCATTCCAATTACGTTCGGAACCTTGTTTTCGCTAAAGGCAACCTCCTCAAAAACTAGTTCATCATCATTAGATATCCCCTTAATCCATTCACCTGTTACGGGTAGTTTTTTTCTTTCCTTAATGTTTAAACTTGAGTAGATGGATTCAATATCTTGTGACCAGGCAGGTTTTTTAGGAATTGGAATAGTTGTACTATCGTTTGAAGTTCCACTATTGAACTCTGCTGCTATAATTGTAGAGTAAAGGTTATCAGCAACTTCTCTAAAAACAGGTGCTGCCACACTTCCACCGTAATATTTACCGGCAGTTGGATTGTTTATTACAACAATCATTGAGTATTGTGGTGAATTAGCTGGAAAATAACCAACGAAAGAAGCGTTGTAGTTACTCTTATTGTATTTTCCTTTTGATGCTATTTGTGCTGTCCCTGTTTTACCTGCAGCTTGATATGGACTATTTTTAAATACCCTTTTTGCGGTCCCTCTTTTTACTACACCTTCTAGAAGTGACTGAGCTGAATCAATTGTACTAGCTGAAACAATTTCATTGTTAATGATTTCTGTTTCAAATTCTTCAATTAAAGCACCTCCTTCTTTAATTGCTGATACAAACATTGGCTTAACCATTACTCCATCATTAGCTACTGCATTATAATAGGTTAGGGTTTGAAGAGGAGTAATCATTAGCTCATATCCGATTGACATCCAGGGAAGAGATGTACCGTACCAGGTTTTCTTTTTAGAAGGATGCTTTATCATAGGTATTCCTTCTCCCAATATTTTTAATCCGATTGGTTGGTTTAACGACATTGAGTATAGCCTGTCGATAAATTGAGAAGGTTCTTCTTTGTAGGACTCATTTATAACCCTTGATATTCCTACGTTTGATGAATGCTCAAATGCATCACGAACAGTAATTCTGCCGTTGCCAATTTTATGAACATCCTTCATCTCCTGGTTATAATATCTTGTGTATCCTTCTCCCGTATACAGGCTATCGGTTAGCTTTATTTTTTCATCTTCAAGCGCTGCTAATATGGATGCCAGTTTAAAAGTAGAACCAGGTTCAATGCTTTCACCAATTGCATAATTATAAATCTCTTTGTACTTGCTATCGGAGCTATCATATCTTAAATTGGCAACTGATATGATATGCCCAGTTTTAACTTCCATTACTATTGCACAGCCTTGAAATGCTTTATTTGTTAGTAACTGCTTCAGGAGGGCATTTTCGGTAACATCTTGTATATGTATGTCAATTGTTGTAACAATATCAAGTCCATCTTTTGGTTCAATCTCACTTTCGTCATGTATTGGTATCCAATCACCATGGTTAATTCGTCGCATAACCATTTTGCCATTTTTACCTGTAAGAACATCGGTATAGGCACCTTCAAGCCCAACAAATAAATTCTCATCTTCGATTACATAGCCAATTGTACGAGAAGCCAATTCGTTATAGGGTTTTGCCCTGCGGGTTTTTTGTATTGTGATGAGACCGCCTTTATATTTACCTTTTCGTAGTATGGGAAGAGCTCTTATTTGCTTAAGCTGATTGTAGGTTACACGCCGTCCCAATAGTAAATACCTATTTCCCTTATTGCGAGCTTTGGTTAAGGAGCTTTTGGTCTGATGTTTCTGTTTGTTTAATATTTTTGACAAACCATTAGCTATTGAATCTACCTTCAGCCTAAATTGGTCATCCGTGATATAAGGTGAGGAAATATCAAAACGCACCTCAAATATAGGTACTGAAGTTGCCAGAAGACTTCCCTTGTTGTCAAGTATATTACCCCTATTTGCTTCCAAATCGAACACCTTTAGTTCTTGGGTTTGGGCCTTAGCTTTTAGTTCTTCGCCTTCCTTTAATTGGATGTAAACTATCTTGCCGATGATAGCAAAGCCAAAAACAAGTATTCCGAAGTATACCAGATAAACTCTCCACAATATGTCTTTTTTAGTATCGGTCAATTTACCTCCAGTATTTTTACAGGTTCAGTATTTTTTTTAATTCCTCGCTTTTCAAGTTTTTTGGCGATTTGTGATTGCTTTTCTATATGCATTAACCGTGTTTTTACATTAATGTATTCGTACCTGAGTTCCTTTAGCTCTTTTCTAAGTTTGTTAATTTCACGGATATTATTCTCAGCGTAATAATTATTCGCTATATATATGAATGCCAGTAGTGATAGATAAAGCAGGTATCTGAAAAACTTAAATGTACCTGTCGAAACCAAATCACCACCCAATACTTCTTTAATTGCACCACCAACTTTATTTTCCTTTTTGATTGACTTTTGTTCAACCTCAGGTTCTTCATTGGGTTCAATTATTTTATTTGATTTAGGTGACATTATTATATTTTTTCAGCTATTCTAAGTTTTGCACTTCTTGCCCTATTGTTTATTTCTATTTCATCTTCATTTGGCATTATTGGTTTTCTTGTTATTGGTTTAAAATCAACAATTGGTTTCCCATAAAAGTCCTTATTTACTATACCATTAAAGTTTCCTGATTTTATGAAGTTCTTTACTAGTCTGTCTTCCAGTGAATGGTATGAGATAACAACTAATCTACCACCCGGCACCAATGATTCTTTTGCTTGTTCTAGCATTGTTTTTAGAGTTCTTAGCTCATCATTAACTTCAATTCGTAATGCTTGAAAAAGTTGAGCTAAAAACTTGTTCTTCTTATGTTGTGGGTAGCATTGTTTGGTGCTTTCAATTAAGTCATTTGTAGTAACTATTGAACTAATGGAACGTGATTCGATTATTGCTTTCGAGAAGCATCTATAATTTTTTATTTCACCAAACTCTTTAAGTATTCTCTGTAACTCTTCTTCCGAATAAGTGTTAATAATATCGGATGCATCCAATGATTGATTTTGGTTCATCCGCATATCTAATTTGGCTTCAAAACGGGTAGAGAATCCGCGCTCAGGAATGTCGAATTGATGTGATGAGACACCTAAATCTGCAAGTATCCCATTAACTTTGGATGCATTGTGAAGACGTAGAAAGTTCTTTAGAAATTGAAAATTATTGTTGACCAATAAAAATCTGTCATCAACAATGGCATTATTGATAGCATCTGTATCCTGATCAAATGCAATTAATCTACCATCTTTTAGTAGTTTTATTATCTCATTTGAATGACCACCACCTCCATAGGTAACATCAACATAAATTCCATTGGGAATAATGTTGAGTCCTGAAATACATTCCTTTAGTAGTACTGGTTTGTGATACATTGTGTTTTATTCAGTTTGAAACTCGCCCATAACCTCTTCTGCTAAATCGCCGAAGTCATCCGGATCATAGTCAACAGCAACTTCGTAGGCTGCTTTATCCCAGATCTCTATACGGTTTACAACTGATGTGAGTACAATTTCTTTGGTGATACCACTGTATGCAATTAGGTCTTTTGGAATTAGTAACCTTCCGGTACCGTCCAAATCAAGAGGTTTCACGCCTGCCATAAACTTGGTTGCAAATTCTGCGTTCTTTTTTTTAAACATATTTAGTTTGCTAATCATTTTTGATTCTTCCTGCCAGTTTTCGTGGGGAAAGAGTTCAAGGCATTTTTTAAATATGCTTCTTTTGATCACCATACCCTGCCTAAGAGCTTCGCCTAGCTGCCCCTTGTACTGAACCGGAAACATAAATCTTCCCTTTGCGTCCACTTTACATTCGTATGTGCCTAATATGTTGACCATTAAAAACTAAGAATTATGGCTCAAATGTACTAACTATTTACCACAATTAAACATGATTTACCACCTTTTACCACTTTGTTGAAAAAAGGTTACGTTATTAACAATTTTTGTTTTTGAGGAAACACTTCCAATGTCAATATAATTAATGTTTTTGGGGAGTTTTATTAACAAATCTAGGCTTATTAACAATTAGACTACTCAGCAGATTGTTAATAACTCGAACTATGGTAATTTTTAGACTTCTTGTTTTTTAAGATAGGGTGTGGTTGTGGTTAATTGACATAAAAACAGGCATGTAGTCCTGCTGGCTACTTGTTGTTAACTCTTAATAAACCTTGTTTTGCTTTTCCCCTAATACTGTTTCTGTATTCATCAAAATCAATTTCTAAACACAATTGATAGTAATAAACAGCCATTTTAGTGTTCTTTTCAATTTCATAAATATTACCCAATTTGAGTGCTGAATTCGCTGCCAAGTATTCAGGGAATAATCTACCTGTTTCAATCGTTGTGGAGTAATATTTTTTGGCATTTTTATAATCAGCTACCTCATGTGAAATTCTAGCTAGTCTATAGTTTTTCTCGACTAATTGTTTGCTTGTGAGTTTATGTTCTGGAATTTCTAACAATAATTCTTTTGAGCTTTCATAATAACCACCATCAAAAAGTAATCTGCTTTTAAGCAACTCAACATTAGGAATGAGTTCTTTGTTTTTTGCAGATTGTTCAGCACTTTTATCAGCATCAATATTAGTTTCCCCATTAAGTAGAACGTTATCCATAGCCTTTAGGTAGGCTATTGTATCTGAGTTAATTAGTTCACACCAAGCAATTTTCTGCCATGCATCTTTAATATAGTTTTGTCCCTTAAAGTTATTTTTAAATATTTGATATTCTTCGATTGCTTTTTTCGTATTTAGCTTTCTCAAATAACAATCACCATGCAGATAATTCAAGTAATAGAATGGGTAATAATCGTTTGTAAAATCAAAGCTATTAAATAACTCAAGTGCATCGTTATTTTTGCCATTTTTCATTAGGATGTTTATCGAAAGATATGTCAGCAATAGGTTATCTTTATTCATAATAATCTTGTCTGACAATAAGAGCTTTGCAATTTCAGGATTTGGTTTTAGGTTGAGATCAACCATTCCGGTGTAGAATAGAATTTCGTTTTTAAGAAAATCAAATCTACTATTTTTACTACAATCCTCGTATGCTTGTATTAATTCTAAATATCCTTGTTGTACATCACCCTCCATTGATATAATATTTAGAAACCAATCGAATGAATCGGGCACCAACCCAATTATGATGTGCAGGATTCCAAGAGTAATTGAGTTGGGAATGAAATTTGGATATTCGTTATTGTTTTTTTTTATTAGTCGGTACGAGCGATTTATTCCAATGGCTCCAGTGGCATAATTGCCAAATTTTAGTTGTGCTGTTGCCCATTGCAGGTTTATATTTCCTATGAAATACTTTTTATATTTTGAATTGTCAGGAAGACTATTAATTCTATTTATCCGATATTGAATACTGTCTTCAACTAACTTAAATAATTCTTCATCTTCACCAACGGTAACTTTCAAGAAATCAATATAATTCTCTAAATATGGAATAAAAATGTTATCAGGGTTTGAGACTTTTTCAATTTCTATTCTTTGAGTCGCATCCTTAAATTTTAGGGATAGAATATCTTCATATGCCAACTTACAATTGTTATTTATATTAACGGTTTGCGAAAACACACTGTGTATCAATAATATAAGTGTAAGTGCAAGTGCGGGTCGAAGTTTCATGATAGTTGTAAAGGTATAAAAAAAGGGGCTCCGTTAATTACGACGCCCCTTTGATATATTATGTGAAAGTTTATTCCATGTTATTAGAAACAATTTCAGCAACTTCATTGTCTACTAAAATTCGACCACAGTAATCACAAACTATAATCTTTTTATGAACTCTAATATCAAGTTGATGCTGGGGAGGTATCTTATTAAAACATCCACCACATGCGTCTCTTTCTATTTGAACAACAGCAAGTCCATTGCGAGCACTTGTTCTAATTCGTTTATATGCAGTTAGCAGCCTGTCTTCAATAAGCTTCTCATTCTCAGCTGATTTGTCTATAAGTTTCTGCTCTTCAATAACGGTTTCTTTTACAATATCATCAAGCTCCTTATTTTTCTCCTCAAGATCAATCTTTTTTTCCTTGAGTTTATCAGTTGAAGCCAAAACTTCCGAATTGAGAAGCTCAATTTTATAGTTAACTTCGTTTATCTTTTTCTCGGCATGCTCAATTTCTAATTCCTGAAACTCAAGTTCTTTTGATAATGAATCATACTCTCTGTTATTTCTAACATTCATTTGCTGTTCCTTGTATTTGGATATCAACCCTTCACTATCTTTAATTACACCTTTCTGTTCAACAATTGAGTTTTTTAACTCTTCTTCTTCCTGATGAAAGTTTTTAATACGAGTATCTAAACCAGCAATTTCATCTTCTAAATCCTCTACTTCTAAAGGTAATTCACCTCTAATAATCTTTATTTTGTCAACTTGTGAGTCAATTTGCTGCAAAGTATATAGTGCAATCAGTTTTTGCTCAACACTAACATCTTCGTCTTTTGTAACCTTTGTTTTAGTCATATTAACGTCATTTTCAGTTTATTACAGAAAAGAAATGGGGTTAGCATTCATTTTCGAAATTTGGAGTGCAAAATTAGGAAATTTTTTCTTTAATAATGAATATAATAATTCTTTTACAGGTTGTTCTGTTTCAAAGTGTCCGGCATCAGCTATTACCATGTTTTCGGTGTGATCGAAAAAGTCGTGATATTTAATATCACCAGTAATAAAAATATCTGCATTTTGGCGAGCTGCTTCTCCAATTAGAAAACTACCACTTCCTCCACAAATTGCTACTTTCTTAATAGGCTTTTCAAGTAGTTTGCTATGCTTTATGTGCTGAGTGCCAAGAATATTCTTAACGGTATTTAAGAAATTATAAGCAGTTGTTTCGTGTTCAAGTTCACCTATCATGCCACTGCCTATTGTGTTGTTAAAGTTTTCCAATTTATAAATATCATAGGCAGGCTCTTCATATGGATGAGCCATTTTCATAGCTTTAACTACATTTGATACATTATGTTTTGGTACTATAACTTCCAATCTGTTTTCATCTTCAAAATGTAGATTATCCTTTTCTCCAACATATGGATCACTTCCTTCGAGTGCTCTGAAAGTCCCGATTCCGGAATTATAATAACTACAGCTATCGTAATTTCCAATATTGCCAGCACCCGAATCAAACATTGCCTGTTGAATACTTTTCATGTATTTAGTTGGACAAAAACAAACAACTTTAGAAAAGTTACTATTTGCCGATTTTAATATTTTCGAATTTTTTATTCCTAACTTCTTAGCCAATATGCTATTCACACCTCCGGTAACATTGTCAAGATTTGTATGTATTGCATATATTGAAATATCTGCTTTAATAGCCTTAACCACAAGCCTCTCAACTAAACTGCCTCCGGTTAGTTTTTTAATTTCTCCAAATATAAGAGGATGATGTGCAACTACTAGCTGGCAGTTTTCGGATATAGCTTCATCTAGTACCTCATCTGTAATATCCAGTGTAATCAATACTTTTTCCACATCATCTTCAAGTGAACCTAATAGTAAACCTGAATTATCATATGATTCTTGTAACCCAATTGGGGCAATTTCCTCTAAATAGCTTGTAATATCTTTGATAAGCATAATTATTTGATTATGGTTGAAAGATTGTTATTAAAAATTGTATTTTAGCTTGATTTTTTTATAAACTGGTACAAAAGTATATTTTGAAAAAGGATTTTTAGCTGAATTTTATAAAAAAAGTATTTTTTTGTTTTTTGGATTATGGGTTTTTGGAAGTTTTTGTTATTGCCTTTTGCATTTCTGTATGGTCTTATTGTCAGAATTAGGCATTGGCTTTTTAACGTAAATATTCTCAAATCTGAGTTGTTTGAACTTCCTGTTATTGGGGTTGGTAATCTTAGTTTGGGAGGAACAGGTAAGACTCCCATGGTTGAGTATCTTATACGCTTACTCGTGGATGAATACAAGCTAGCTGTATTAAGCCGGGGGTATGGTCGCAATACAAATGGTTTTTTAACAGCAAATCAATATTCCGGTCACAAGGATATTGGAGATGAACCGATGCAATATCACAATAAATTTAAAAATGATATAAAAGTTACAGTTAGCGAAAATAGAAGAATCGGAATTAAAAATTTAATGCAGGATGATGAAAATCTTGATATTATACTATTGGATGATTGTTTCCAACATCGGTATGTGTTGCCGGGAATTTCCATTCTTCTAACTGATTTTCATAACCTTTATATGGAGGATTACTTGCTACCGGCAGGTACTTTACGTGATGTTGTTAGTGAAGCAAAACGAGCCGATATAATAATAGTTACAAAGACTTATAAGGTACTTTCTCCAATAACACGAAGAAGGATTAAGGGAATATTGAAACCTGAAGAACACCAAAGCCTCTATTTTTCATATATTGATTATGGTGAGCTAACAGTTGTTCCTGGTTTTAAAGAGGTTAAGATTAAAAAGAAAATAAGCACCATTGTTTTATTTTGCGGCATTGCGAATTCTTATCCGTTTCAGGAATATCTGCGCGATTTATGTAATGATTTATTGGTTATTGATTTCCCGGATCATCACACTTATCGTAAAAAAGACCTCCAACTTGTAGCCCAAACATATAATGATACCTTTACTCAGAATAAAATAATTATCACTACTGAAAAAGATGCAATGCGTTTGGTAAAATCTGAATATATTCGCGAGCTGGATTCATTACCATTGTACTATATTCCAATAAAGGTAAAATTGCATGGTTTGGATCAATCAAACTTCTCGAATCAAATTAAGAAATATGTTAGAGAGAATAAAAGAAACAGTAGAGTACATTAATGGGCGAATAACCAAACGTCCTCATATTGGAATAATTCTTGGATCTGGAATTGGAGAACTTGCCAATGAAATTGTAGCTGAGGTGAAAATTCCATATTCTGATATCCCAAACTTTCCGGTTTCAACTGTTAAAGGCCATGATGGTCAGTTAATTTTTGGAAAGCTAAACGGCGTTGATATTGTTGCTATGCAAGGTAGATTTCATTATTATGAAGGCTATAATATGCAAGAGGTAACTATGCCAATTAGAGTTATGAAACTTCTTGGGATTCAATATTTGTTTGTGTCAAATGCCAGTGGTGGTGTAAATCCAAATTTTGAAGTGGGTGACATAATGTTCATTACCGACCATATTAATCTTATGCCAAACCCATTGATTGGGGCTAATATTGATGAGCATGGTCCAAGGTTTTTGGACATGAGTGAAGCATATGATAGTAAGTTGTTGAATTCTGCAAAAAGGATAGCAAGACATAATGGTATATATTATCAGTCAGGAGTTTATGCTGCGGTAACAGGGCCAACATACGAAACCCCGGCCGAGTATAAGTATATCCATGTACTAGGTGCCGATGCAGTTGGTATGTCTACAGTTCCTGAAGTAATTGTAGCACGGCATATGGGGTTACCAATTTTTGCTGTATCAGTAATATCTGATCTTGGTGTAGATGGAAAGATTATTGAAATTTCTCATAAGGAAGTAATGGCAGCTGTTGCACGAGTGACACCTAAATTAATCACTTTATTTAAGCAGCTTGTAAAGGAAGTTTAAAAACCCGAGACTACAGTTTGAAAAATTCAAAAATATATTTTGCATCCGATTTTCATTTTGGAATACCAAATCATGAAAGCAGCCTAATTCGGGAAAAGAAATTTGTCCGATGGCTTGATATGATAAAAAAAGATGCAACCCATATATTTTTACTTGGAGATATTTTTGATTTTTGGTTCGAATATGATACTGCTGTACCAAAAGGATATGTGAGGCTTTTGGGAAAAATTGCCGAAATTACTGATAGTGGAATCCCTGTACACATATTTAGAGGTAACCATGATATATGGGCCTTTGACTACTTTAAGAAAGAATTAAATTGTGAATTGTATAGAAAGCCCGTTATTAAAGAATTTGATGGAAAAAAATTCTTTCTTGCACATGGCGATGGATTAGGTCCTGGAGATACAGGTTATAAGATGATGAAGAAAATATTTGAGTATAAACCTAATCAGTTTTTATTCAAATGGCTACATCCGGATATTGGTTCCAGAATGGGACTATATTTTTCAAAAAAAAGTAGATTGGCAAGCATTAATAAATATATGAAGAAGCCTGAGAAGATCAAGATTCAAGACGAAAGGCTAATGCATTATGCCAAACGTAAAATCACTCAATTTCCAGAAGTTGATTATTTTGTTTTTGGACATAGGCATATCCCCCTTCAGGAAAAAATAGGAGATAAATCAGAACTTATCATTCTTGGTGATTGGTTATTTTTATTTTCTTATGCAGTATTTGAGAATGGAAATATGAGCCTTAAATATTTTGAATCGGATAATACAAAACTTCCCGATTTTTATTAATAGAACTTCTCAATAAGTTCAACAAGTCTGCTTGAATATCCCATTTCGTTGTCGTACCATGCAACAACTTTAACGAGCTTATTTTTATCACCCAATACTGCTGTTAAATTTGAGTCGAATACAGCTGAATGAGTATTCCCTATTACATCAACTGACACAATAGGGTCGCTTGTATATTCTAATATCCCTTTCATTTTACCGGTAGCAGCCTCTTTAAAAACTTTATTTATTTCTTCAACTGATGTAGATCTTTTTAATGTACAAGTTAAGTCTGTAAGAGATCCATCAGGTACAGGAACTCTAAACCCTGCACCTCCAAGATCATTTTTGAGATGTGGGAATATTTTGGTGGCTGCTTTTGCAGCTCCGGTTGTGGTTGGTACTATTGAATATGCTGCAGCTCTTCCCCTACGCCAATCTTTGTGTGGACCATCAACCAAATTTTGATCTTTAGTATACGAATGAACAGTGGTTATGAATCCTTTTTCTATGCCCCAATGTTCATCTAATATCTTTATTAGTGGGGCAACGTTATTTGTTGTACAAGATGCGTTCGAAATTATGCTGTCATCTTTGTTTATTATCTCATCATTAACGCCTAATACTACATAATTAACATCATCTTTTTCTCCCTTTGCTGGTGCAGAAATTATTACTTTTTTTGCACCAGATTTCTCAACATGTTTCATCGCACTCTTTCGATCAACAAACTCGCCAGTTGACTCAATAACAATATCAATTTTTAGATTTTTCCATGGTAGTTTTGAAGGGTTTGGCTCATTTAATACTATTACTTTTTTACCATTAACAATTATGTGGTTATCATTGTGCTCTATACTTCCATGAAATGTCCTCTGAACAGAATCATATTTAAGCAGATGCGCTAGATTTGCTGAATCTGTTAAGTCATTTATTGCCACAACTTCCATATTCTCATTTTCCTGAATCTTACGGAATGTTACTCGTCCTATTCGGCCAAATCCATTTATTGCAATTCTGATTTTTGACATGCTACACATTTTTTTTCGAATGGCGAAATTAGGTAATTTATTACTTTTGCAACGAATTTCAACAACTGATTTTAATTAAAATGTTTTGCCATGCCAATTGAACTATCATCTAAGGATGAGATTGTTAAACTGCTTGATAATGAGAGTGCTGTAATTGTGTATTTTTATAATAACAATTGTGCACCTTGTATTAGTTTACGACCCAAGGTTGAAGAATTGGTTCTTGATAGTTTTCCTAAAATTAAGTTGGTATTTGTTAATTCAGCAGATCACCCTGATATACCTGCATTATATAACATCTTTTCTAATCCAACCTTGATAATCTTTTTTGAAGGAAAGGAATATAGAAGAGAGAGTAAATATATTTCAATCCCGCAGTTACAAGAGTCGATACAACGCCCATATAATATGATGTTTGACTAGTTTGCTAGACTATATTCCATCTATTAATGCATCAGGAAGTTCAAATTTTACTTCCCTTAAAAATGAAATGGTTTTATCTATTTCATAATGCATAATTTTATCCTCCATAATAAATGGAACTTTTTCTCGATACTGAGCTAAAAATTCTTCTAATTGTTTGGAACTTTTCTTTGGCTTCCTAAAGTCCATTGCTTGTGCGGCATTGAATAGTTCAATTGCCAAAATGCGTTCAAGGTTTTCAACTACCCTATATGCTTTTGTTGCAGCATTAGCTCCCATGCTGACGTGATCTTCCTGGCCCTGAGATGATTCTATTGAGTCAACTGAAGCTGGGGTACATAGTTGCTTGTTTTGATTAACAATTGAAGCAGCCGTATATTGTGGAATCATAAAACCAGAGTTAAGACCTGGGTTTGCCACTAAAAATGGTGGTAATCCTCTTTTTCCATGTAGGAGCTGATAGGTACGTCGTTCACTAATATTACCCCATTCGGCAGCAGCAATTGCCATATTATCAAGTGCAAGAGCCAATGGTTGTCCGTGGAAGTTTCCTCCTGAAATAATTAAATCTTTGTCTGGAAATATTGTTGGATTATCTGTAACAGCATTTATTTCAGCTGAGAAAACGGTACTAACATAGTTAATTGAATCTTTTGAGGCTCCATGAACTTGTGGTATACACCTAAATGAGTATGGATCCTGAACATGTTCTTTGTATTGATTAATTAGGCTACTACCGTCAAGTAAATTCCTAAACCTCTCAGCAGTTTGAATTTGTCCAAGATGAGGCCTTATTTGATGAATCTCATCAAAAAAAGGTTCAATCCTGCCATCAAATGCATCAAGAGAGATCGCTCCGATAATATCAGCCAATTCTGATAATCTAAAAACTTTAATTAGCGAATAAACACCATAAGCACTCATAAACTGAGTTCCGTTAAGTAGGGCTAACCCTTCTTTTGATTTAAGCTTAACTGGTTCTAAGCCAAGCTTTTCATGCGCCTGCATTGCTGTTGTCCTTTTTCCACGGAAATATACATCACCAAGTCCCAATAGTGGTAACGACATATGTGCCAAAGGAGATAAGTCACCTGATGCACCAAGCGAACCTAACTGATAAACTACAGGTATTACATCATTATTGAAAAAATCGATAAGTCGTTGTACTGTTGTTAACTGTACTCCGGAATGCCCATATGATAATGATTGTGCTTTGAGCAACATCATAAGTTTGACTATTTCTTTTGGTACTTCATCACCAGTTCCGCAAGCATGTGATTTAACAAGGTTTTCTTGTAACTTTCCCAAATCCTCCTTTGAAATTTTTTTATTGTAAAGAGCCCCAAATCCAGTATTTATACCGTAAATAGGAGTGTCATGGTCTTTTGTTTTATTATCAAGATATTCGCGACAGGTATTAATATTATTAATCGATTCTTCAGATAATTCTAATTTGTAATTATCTGTCAGTATGTTAAAAAGTGTTCTAAATGTTAATTTTTCAGAACTTATAGTATGTAAATGAAACGACATAATATATTATTTTTTAAGTATTTTAATTAGTTGATCCATATCTACCTTTTGTTGTTCCCCAGTGCTCATATTTTTTAATGTAAACAGGCCTGATTCCATTTCTTCAACACCTATTAAAATTACAAATGGAATTGACTTTTGATCAGCATATTTCATTTGTTTTTTCATTTTTGCAGAGTCAGGGTAAAGCTCCGCACTTATTCCTTTATCTCTTATTTCTTTCAAAATTTTAAGACAATATTTCTCTTCTTCTGATCCAAAATTAACCAACATTGCCTGGGAGGTTTGAAGTCCTTCTTTTGGGAATAAATCCAATTCATTCATTACATCATATATCCTATCAGCACCAAAAGAAATTCCTACTCCTGATACATCTGGCAATCCAAATATTCCTGTTAGATCATCATATCGCCCACCTCCACATATACTTCCAATTTTCATATCATCTGTTGCCACCTCAATAATTGCACCGGTGTAATAGTTAAGTCCCCTTGCCAGTGTTAGGTCCAACGACCATTTGTTCTTAAGATTTAATTCCTTAAGATGTTTTAGTACAGTCATGGTTTCATATATACCCTTCATACCCACTTCAGAATCGGCAAGAATTTCCATAAGTTTAGGAAATTTATCTTTTAGCAATCCTTCAAGGTTTAGGATTGGCTGTAAACTATCAATGGCATCCTGAGATAAGCCTTTGGCTTCAAGTTCTTCGTTTACTTTTTCCAGACCAATTTTCTCAAGCTTGTCAATGGCAATAGTAATATCTATTATTTTATCTGCTTCACCAATAATTTCGGCAATACCACTTAGGATTTTACGATTGTTTATTTTAATGGTTGTATTTATGCCAAGTTTGACAAATACTTCATCAATAATAAGAATTAGCTCGACTTCATTAATCAATGAATTGCTTCCAATTACGTCTACATCACATTGATAAAACTCGCGATATCTACCTTTTTGAGGTTTATCAGCTCTCCAAACAGGCTGAATTTGATATCTCTTAAAAGGAAAGGTTATATCATTTCTGTTTTGAACTACATAGCGTGCAAACGGAACAGTTAGATCATATCGTAACCCTTTTTCACAAATTTTAGAAGTGATATTGTTTATGTTTGGATTTGCAAAATCATCAAGATTAGTTTTCTTTAGAAAATCCCCAGAATTCAAAATTTTAAATAGTAATCGGTCACCTTCTTCACCATATTTACCAGTTAATGTCGATAGATTTTCCATGGCCGGCGTTTCAATCGGCTGATAACCATAGTTTAGAAAAACATTCCTAATTGTGTCAAAAATATAATTTCTCCTAATCATCTCCAATGGAGAAAAATCTCTTGTTCCTTTAGGTATAGATGGTTTTTGAGCCATAATAATTCCAGTTTTATTTATGTATGAAAACTATAACATCGAAAATTAATTCGGCAAAAGTACTAATTCTTAATCTAGATGAAAGTCTATAGGGAGCCTATTATTAAAAAAAAATCCTGTGATTGCTTAACTGAATACGCTTATGAAGTTACCTGATATACTGTGCGTTAGTCTATTTGTTGGTTGGTTGGTATGATAATATCTTCAAGTTTGCGCTTTGGAACATAATGAATACCATCATTATTCTCATAATAAACTATCGAACCATTCTTATCTAGTTTTGTTAATTCAACTTCTTGGTTTGGATACCCAATTGCGATTACCTGAACAACTTCAATATTTGAGGGAAGGTTAAAGTGTTTTGAGATAGCATACCTGTTTACTGTTCTAAGTATACAACCACCTAATTTTTCTTCCGTAGCACCCAATAGTATAGTTTGAGCAGAAATGCCGCTATCTATCAAGGCTTTGTCATTTAAGTCTTTATCAATGCACATAATAATATAGGATGGCGGTTGTTCATTTTTAGTAGGGCCATCCCATTTTTTTAAATACCAAGCCCATTTCAACTGACTAAATACAAAATCTACATCATTATCTTCAGTAATGAGAATATACTTAAGTGGTTGACGATTTTTTGATGATGGGGTTATACGTGCCAAATCAACAAGATTCAAAAGTTGAGCATGTGTTACCTTTTTATCATTGTGGAACTTTCGATAGCTTCTATTTTGTTGTACGAGATCTTTAATCATAGTTTAACTTTTGTTTATGATTATATTTAGTTTTTCTGTAGCATTTTCCCAACTGTGCTTACTGTGAACAAAGTCATATCCATTTTGAGCTATATCATCATACTTACTTTCGCTTTCCAGTAGGTTTATTATATTGTTTGCCAATTCGCTAGCTGTTTCACCAATTAGTATCTCCAGTTCGTTTTGTGCTTGAAGTGCATCATTGGCCAATGGGGTAGTAATTGATGGAATTTTCATTGACATTGCTTCAAGTAACTTGTTTTGAAGGCCTGTACCAATCCTCATTGGTGCAATAAATACTCTTGCTGATGAGTAGGCATCTCTAATATCATCAAGCCACCCTGTAACTTCTACCAGGTTTGACTTTAACGCAACAACCGATTTAGAAGGATTTGCCCCGGCAAGTAAGACTTTTGTTTTTGGTTTTTTATCCCAAACCTTTGGCATTATCTCGTTTACTAAATATCCTGCAGCATCTACATTGGGAGGATACCCCATATTTCCGGTAAAAACAACATCATACTTTTTTTCATTGTCCATGGGTTTAAAGAAAGAATGATCAACACCATTTGGGATAACATGAATGTCATCTTTATTTTCATGAGGTATTAAGTTTTTATCTGGTATCGAAATGATGGTCTTATTATCGAAAAAATCAAATATATCACATTCATACTTTCTAAGCCTTCTATATTCCATTTTAAAAAATGGGTATTTGAATAAAGAGACTTTTTTTATTCTTCGTTTAATACCATGCGAAAGAACATCTTGATAATCAAGTGTTTTTTTAATATTATGATGTAGTAGGTATTCCGTTGTTCTAATAAATTGACAGTATAAATGATCTGGTTTGTACGTTTCGATTAATCGGTCAATTTCTTTTGCTGCTTTTCTGTTATAAAAATAACCTGTTTGTATTGGCAAGGTTCCAAAAAGAGCCATCCCGGTATTCCAGTATCTTATATGTGTTGGCAGATCAAGAAAATTAATTGATAAACAATAGGGTTGAAGTTTACTAAAAGCTTCTTGCTTGTCGAGATTTGAAACAGGATTTAGGGCACAAAGTATGATTTCATTTTTCTTCGATAACTCCTTTATTTGATGGAATGCTCGCAGTTTATCGCCTTTTTCCAGTGGATAAGGTACTCTTGATAGAAGTACAAATATTCTCATAACAATGGTTGGTTTATCCCAAATGTTGTGCAAAGATAATTGAGAATTTTTAAGAGCAAAGTGACGAAACGAAATTGTTTATTAACCTTTGTTTACCTCAGGTACTATGTCCGATTCAAAACAAGATCTTTGTAAAATTTAATTAAACCATCTACCAAACTATCATTATTATGATCCTTCAGAATTAGTTCGCGAGCACTTTTGCCAATGGAGATATATTTTTTACGGTCTGATACTAATCCTTTAATTGCAGTAATGTATGAATTAGCATCGTTTGCAATTAGTATATTTATTCTATCGGTATAGTTTATACCCTCAGCACCAATTTTTGTTGATATTACTGTTCTTCCCAAAGCCATACTCTCAATTATCTTGATTCTGATACCACTTCCCGAGAATAACGGAGCAATTGATATTGCCTTGGAATTTATAAAGTCGTAAGCGTTGGGCACTTCACCAACTACAATTACATTTTTTTGCTTACATGATAAAAGCCATTTGGGCATTTCTCTTCCGGCAAGATATAGTTTTAGGTTATCAAATTCATTACTTATTGAAGTCCAAACATTTTCTAAAAACCACTTAATTCCTTCTTCATTTGGAATCCAATTCATGGCGCCGATATGAAATATAGCAAACTCACTATCTTCAATATTAACCGGGTTTATGTAATTAATATTAATACCGAATGAAATAGTAACAACTGGTGTTTTTGAAAAGTTTTTGAAAAATTCAGCATCTTTAATTGAAATTGGTACAATACCATCGTATTCATTTAGTATACCCTTTTCATAATGTTCTAGTGTTTTGGCCAGATACTTAAGGTATATCTTTTTGAGTGGGTTTTTTGTTATTGAAGCTACTCGTTTCCATATTAGGTGTTCTATATTATGTGCACGGAGTATTATTGATGCATTTGAGTTTTTGCGAATAGTATCAATATATGGCGACATAAATAATGTCTCTATTTGCACAATATCAAAGTTTTGTTTTTCCAGAACATCAATAAGTTTTATGCGAAAGCTATGTGAGATAAATCGTTCAACATGGTAAGACTTTCCTGTAAAAAGATTTAGAAATGCATCAAGTGGTTTAATACCAAGATCGATATAGACAAGCTCAATATTTGTTTTGTCTTTATACTCCGTGGGTATTTCTTTTGGATCGAAGTTGTATTTATTTGTATTAATAGCCAGCACTTTAACCTTATGGCCCTTATTTATAACTCCTTCAATTAGATTATTCATTGCAATTGGTCCACCTTCTCGAGGAGGCCAAGGTGATTTATTGCAGATAAATAATACGTTTAGTTTGCTATTTGCCATCAATTTAGGTTAACTTCTTTTTGGACTTGAATTTCTTGAAAAAATGATTCCAGCTTTCTGTATCCATTAATTGTGCATCCGATGTTGCCTTGTAAGTTAAAAATAACCCCAGCGGCAGTACGATAAGGGTTGAGAGCCATAAACCAAATTCAACATTCCATTCTCCGGTTTTTACTGCTTTTTCTCCTGTCATGGAAATAACATGGTATACCACAAAAAACAATACAGATACCACAACAGGTAATCCCAAACCGCCTTTCCTTATTATTGCTCCCAAAGGTGCACCAATGAAAAAGAAAATAAAACATGCTATTGATAATTTGAATTTTTGGTGCCAAACAACTTCATGCTTTGTAATTATTTGCTTTCTTGTTTTTAGCTCCTTATTGAAGTCAATTATATTCTTTTTTGCATTTCGGGCTCCCCTTTGCGCGATTTCAATAATATCAGCTTTGTTTTCTAATTTGAAATTATCCAACACTGGCATTGTAATGGTATCAGTGATCCGCAATTTTTTAGGCTCTGGTAGTACAACATTCGAATCGCTCATATATGAATATTTTTTTAAGAAATTATTCAGATATCTATCCTTAGCAACAGTGTGTTTTTTACTCAAAGAATCAATAGAATGGTTTAATTGTTTAATATTAAGCATAGAGTAATGAGTCTTAAAAAGATCCTCATT
>JAERTF010000155.1 GCA_016845105.1 Bacteroidota bacterium
ATCCTATCCATTTATTTGGGAAAGAAATGTTATATTATGTTAAAACATACCTTAGATAATAATCCCAATCCAAGTTTTTCGTTTTTTAGCAAACAAGACATCTTTACGATTAGTTTTTCATACATATTCCAATTAATGAGGCAATAAATTCAATGGGAAGCTTTAATTGTAATACCTTTGTACAAACTTATTTTAACCATTACATCTACAAAAATGAATAAAATACTTGCCCTTTTTGCTTTGTTAATAATATTACCTGTTTTTACTTTTGGTCAAAATAATATTAGTACCATCGACCCAAATGAAACAGTAAAAAAATATTCAACTTTGCTTTATTTAATAAATAATTTTTATGTCGACACACTTGATGTACCAGAGTTAACTGAAAAAGCTATAGTTCTTACTCTTAAAGAGCTGGATCCTCATTCAGCATATATCCCTAAAAAAGAAGTAACTAAATCCAACGAAACCTTAGAAGGTAGCTTCGAGGGTGTAGGTTTAACATTTCAACTGTTTAAAGATACCATATTAGTTGTATCTCCCATTCCTGGAGGACCCTCTGATAAAGTTGGTATAATGGCTGGTGATAAAATTGTGACCGTTGATGGTGAAGATGCATTTGGCAAAGACAAAACCAATACATGGGTAATGGATCACCTAAGAGGAAAAAAAGGTACAAAAGTGGTTGTTGGTATTTATAGGCGTGGAATTGATGAAATTATTGATTATGAAATTATAAGAGATAAAATTCCTATTAATAGCATGGATGCAGCCTTTATGCTCGATAATACCACAGGGTACATTAAACTAAATCGATTTGCCAAACAATCTTTGGTAGAATTTAGTGAGGCAATCCATATGCTTAAGCAATCTGGTATGAAAGATTTGGTTTTTGACCTAAGAAGTAATTCGGGTGGGTATTTGGGTACAGCAATGAGCATTGTTGATGAGTTGCTTGAAAAAGATAAACTAATTGTTTATACAGATGGAATACATCAGGATCGCCAGGATTTAATAGCTACCTCCAAGGGTGAATTCGAAGAAGGAAAACTAGTTGTTCTAATAAACGAAGGATCAGCATCTGCAAGTGAAATTGTTTCCGGAGCAGTTCAGGATTGGGATAGGGGCGTTTTAATTGGGCGTAGATCATTTGGTAAAGGTTTGGTACAAAGACCTTTTCAGTTGCCTGATGGCTCAGTAGTTAGGTTAACGGTTGCTCGTTATTATACACCTTCGGGAAGATGTATTCAAATGCCCTATGAAGACGGTGTAGATGAATACTACAAGGATTTTGTAAGACGAATGGAGCATGGAGAGTCATACAATTCTGACAGTATCCAATTCCCTGATTCTTTGATGTTTAAAACCAACTCAGGAAGAACCGTATACGGTGGAGGTGGTGTGATGTCGGATATATTTATACCCCTTGATTCAACTCGATATAATAAACTATATTCTTCTTTGATTCGTAAGGGTGTTATCAATGGATTTGTTAATGATTATCTCGATAAAAACCGAAAAAAGTTAAGCTCTGAATTCTCAAACTTCAATGCATATAATAAGGGCTTTATAGTTGATGAGAATGATTTTTTGAAATTTGTTGATCTTGCCAAAGAAAAGGAGGTTGAATTTACAGATGAAGAGATATCTCCGAATGTTGAGTTTATTAAAGTTCAACTAAAGGCTCTTATTGGTCGGAACCTTTTTGACGTTGGCGATTACTTTGAAGTAATTTATCCATTTGACCCGGAAATTATGAAGGCTTTGGAGGTTATTCACGACGATAGTTTATATAATAATATTATTTCCAACAATTAATTACCAAATACAAACCAAGCAAGTTTTAAACATAAAATATATTACCGGACATTAGTGTCTTTTATTTAAGTTTTGTATTTTTGCCGTTATTATACAATAATATTATAATGGTAAAATCAGAAATCATAGAATTAGACGTACGCCCAATATTAAAGAGTGGGATAGACCCATTTGAGAAAATAATGGAGAGTTTGGACGCAATGACGAATAACCAAACTTTAAAATTAATAAATAGCTTTGAACCCATACCACTGCTCAATATCCTCAAAGATAAAGGTTATTCATACGTCACTACTCGACCAGAGAATGGTGTAGTGCATACAACTATTGAAAGGAATAAAAAAAGCACCAAGGTTGATGTTTTAGTGCAAGAAGATACCATTATCCCAATGACATTTGAGCAGGTAGAGAAGAAATTTTCAGGCAAATTAAATGAAGTTGATGTCAGGGATCTTGAGATGCCACTACCAATGGTTACTATTCTTGAAGAAATTGAGAAAATCGATAACTCAAAGGCTTTATTTGTTCATCATAAGAGGCTTCCTCAATACCTATTACCCGAGCTTGAAGAAAGAGGTTATTCATATGTTCATAATAAAATTGATGATAATAATATAAAACTAATAATATATAAATAATGCAAGCCGGATTAAGTACAAAAAATGCCCCATCTCCTAAAATAGTTCTCCCACACTACATTTTTGGAGCCATTTCATTTTTAGTGGCAACTGTATTATTGTTTTTTGTAAGCTCAGATTTTGTTGGGCATTACCTAAGCCCTAAACTTCTTTCCATTACACATATACTGGTACTTGGTTGGATTACCATGATAATATTTGGTGCCCTTTATCAATTAATACCAGTGGTTATGGAAGTTAAGCTATTTAGCGAAAAACTTGCCATGTCAACATTCATAATATTTGGTATTGGATTAATTACCCTATCAGTATCATTTTGGACCTTTAACTTTGGTAGAAGCATTGGATTGGAAAGTGCAGGATACTTGATTCTAGTCTCCATGATATTATTTGCTTTTAATACCATATTAAGTGCAGCAAAAACGGAAAGAAAAACCATTGAAAATACGTTTATTGTTACTTCAATTTTTTGGCTAATGCTCACAATTTGTATTGGAATTTTAATGGTGCTTAATTTTGCATTTCATTTTATCCCCGGATCTCATCTCCAATTATTGAAAATGCATGCTCACCTGGGTATTATTGGATGGTTTTTGCTATTAGTAATAGGAGTGGCAAGTAAACTAATGCCAATGTTTTTGATTGTACATAAACTACCGCGGCGCTTATTAAACTATGCGTACTATTTAATAAATGCCGGCTTAGCTTTGTTGGCTTTTGGTTACTATTTTTATAGTGAAAAATGGTTTTTATCATTGGCTTCTTTTATGGTGATCATTGGCATTGCCATGTTTTTAAGGTTTAATTATATAGCATTCAGTAAAAGAATTCGAAAAAAACTTGATGTTGGTATGAAACTAAGTGCAACAGGTTTTGTATTACTTGCCATTAGTATTTTGTTCGGAATATTTTCTGTTTTGAGTATCGATTTTTTTGCATCAATTCAAACAAGGATTGAAATTGCATATGGAGTATTAATTATTCTTGGATTCCTAACCTCATTGGTTCTGGGTCAAACATATAAAACTCTACCATTTATAATTTGGTTACAAAAATATCAATCGAAGGTTGGTAAAGTGAAAGTTCCCTTACCTGTAGAATTGTATTCTGATAAAATAGCTAATTATCATTTTTACACCTTTATACTTGGCATATTATTATTAATAGTTGGAATACTATATGCGAATATATTAATTATTAAAACAAGCTCTATATTGCTGATAATAACAGCTTTATTATATAATTATAATGTTTTTAAAATAATCTTTCATAAAAATTCGGGAAAATGAACCTAGATAGTCTCACAAGCAAGGAAAAAGAAATACTTGAAAAACTGAAATTAGTTATGGACCCCGAGGTTGCAGTAAATGTTGTTGACCTTGGTTTGATTTACGAAGTTCACTATCAGGAAGAACTTAATCGAATTCATATAGTAATGACCCTATCTACAAGAGGATGTCCTTTGGGAGATACAATAATGAGAAATATTGAAGTGGTGGTTACAGATATGTTCCCAAATATGGATGTCTATGTAGAACTTACATGGGAGCCAGAATGGTCACCTGAGCTAATTACAGAAGATGGAAGGAATGCTATAGATCAATAGATAAATAATGTTTTCTAAAACAACAGAATATTCAATTAGAGCAATTATTTATCTAGCCCTTAATAATAATAGTAAGCTAATTGGAGTAAGTGAAATGGCTTCAGAATTAAGATTTCCCGAAGCATTTCTGGGAAAAGTATTACAATTATTAGTTAAGAAGCAACTAGTGGGTTCCATAAAAGGCCCCGGTGGTGGGTTTTATCTAATCGATAGTACTCTAAACCTAACCATACTTAATATAGTAGATTCACTGGAAGGGTTAGAGTTTCTGGATAAATGTGGCTTAGGTTTGCACTCATGTAATAAAAATAACCCGTGCCCTATACATGACGAATACAAAAATGTATCAATAAATGTAAAAAAAGCCTTATCTGCAAAATCAATTAACGAGATTAAAAATGAAATTGAAAATGGTAAACGACCTCAGTCGTTTCATTTCTAGAATCTCATTACCGTCAGATTTTGAGCATTTTATCAATATTGAACTTGGTAATATAAAATGACTTTCCTAAAACTAGTAACAAATTTATTAATCTATTTTAGTATTACTTGGTTGATTAATTTGTGAAATACCGATTAATGCTTTATTCCAAATCTAGCTCATAATGACACTATTAAGACCTCAATAAATAGAACCATTCTAAGTAATTTTTGCGCATAAAACACTTAATAGTTATTATATTTGCCACTGATATTAAAAAATATAACATTGAAGCTTATGAGGCAAAATACATCTTCCACATTTCTAGATGTATGACTTAGTAAGTTTTAGTTGACCGTATAACTATAAATTATTAACACATGAAAAAACATAATTTTTACGCAGGTCCTTCAATCCTTCCTCAATTTACCATTGAAAAAACCGCAGAAGCAATTCGTAATTTTGCTGATACAGGATTATCTGTAATGGAAGTTAGTCACAGAAGTAAAGAGTTTGTGGCTGTTGTAGATGAAGCAACTAAACTATTTAAAGAACTATTAAACATTCCTGATAATTATTCAGTATTATTTTTAGGTGGAGGAGCAAGTACACAATTTGCTATGATTCCTTTTAATTTATTCGTTAAAAAAGCAGCCTACTTAAATACAGGTGCCTGGTCAAAAAAAGCAATCAAAGAGGCTAAGATGTTTGGGGAAGTTGATGTTGTAGGATCATCTGATGATAAGAATTTTTCATATATCCCCAAAGGATACACCATCCCAGCTGACGCTGATTATTTCCATATTACTACAAATAATACAATATATGGTACTGAGATTAAGCATGATATCGACTCACCTGTACCTTTGGTTGCTGATATGTCATCTGATATTTTTTCACGCCCAATTGATGTAAGTAAATATGCAGTTATTTATGGAGGTGCTCAAAAAAATCTAGCTCCTGCTGGTGTAACTTTTGTAATAGTTAGAAATGATATTCTTGGCAAAGTAACGCATCACCTTCCAACAATGATGAATTATCAAACTCATATCGACAAAGAAAGCATGTTCAATACACCACCTGTAGTTCCAATTTATGCAGCTTTGCAAACACTTAAGTGGTTAGTTGACAAAGGTGGAGTTGAAGAAATGCATAAAACTAACGTTTACAAAGCCGGACTACTTTATGATGAGATAGATAGAAACACTCTTTTCAAAGCTACTGTTGAAGATTCTGAAGACAGATCATTAATGAATATTTGCTTCGTAATGACTGAAGGAAATGAAGACAAGGAAAAAGCATTTTTTGAGTATGCAACATCAAAAGGAATGGTTGGAATAAAAGGACATCGTTCAGTGGGAGGATTCCGCGCATCGACTTACAATGCACTTCCAGTTGAAAGTGTTGAGGCATTAGTTGCAACAATGCAAGAATTTGAAAAAGAAAACAGATAATTTAATAACTCATATATCTAAAATATTACTAGTATGGCAAAAGTATTAGTCGCTACCGAAAAACCGTTTGCTGCTGCTGCTGTGGAGCAAATCGCAGGCATTTTTAAAGATGCAGGATATGATTGTACATTTTTTGAGAAATATAATGGACAAGATGAATTAATATCTGCAGTTGGAGATGCAGAGGCTATGATTATTAGAAGTGATAAAGTTACTCCAGAAGTAATTGATGCAGCTAAGAACCTTAAAATTGTAGTACGAGCAGGAGCAGGGTTTGATAATGTTAATCTAGAAGCTGCAACAAAAAATGACGTTTGTGTTATGAATACACCTGGTCAAAATTCAAATGCCGTTGCTGAGTTGGTTCTTGGAATGATGGTCTTTCAAGCCAGAAATCATTACAATGGAACTTCTGGCACCGAGTTATGCTGCAAAAAATTGGGGATTCATGCCTATGGAAATGTAGGAAAACTTGTTGCTAAAATAGCCAAAGGTTTTGGAATGGAAGTATTTGCCTTTGACCCATTTGTTGAAAATGATATTATTGAGGCAGATGGAGTTACTGTTTGTGAAACCGTAGAGGGACTTTATGCTATGTGCGATTATATTAGTCTTCATATTCCTGCAAATGAACATACAGTCAAGTCAATTGACTACAGTTTAATGTCTAGTATGAAACCTGATGCTGTACTTGTTAACTCAGCACGCAAAGAGGTTATCAATGAAGATGATATGTTAAAAATATTTGCTGAAAAACCGGGATTTATATATTTAAGTGACATAGCACCGGCAAACAAAGAGAAACTAACCGAAAAATTTCCAGGTCGTTGTTTCTTCACTCCTAAAAAAATGGGTGCTCAAACAGCAGAAGCAAATATTAATGCAGGTAAAGCTGCAGCTAACCAGATCATAGGTTTTCTGGAAAAGGGAGATACAACTTTTAAAGTAAACTAATTTCAACTTTCATTTAGTTTAAGCATTATTAAAACGCACTACTAATTTCATTAATTGTTAATATTTTAACAACTATAAAAATTATTATATTTTGCTAAATAACATAATGTTAAACAATATTATCTAATTTATTATTTAACTAATCTCTTCATGTATAATCAAAAGGAAAAAACTGAAAAAACTGGTACATTTTTTAGGTTCGAAGACCTGCGAATTTATCATAAAGCTTTGGACTATATTAATTGGCTACAAGATGTAACCATGTTGTTTCCAAATAATGATCAGTCGCAATTTGTCTTACGATTTAATGATTCTGCCAGAAATATTGCATTATATATTGCAGAAGGATCTGCAAGAAATAAGCTACAATTCATTCATTTTTTAAAAATGGCCAAAAGCTCAATCCGGGAGTGTTTAATTTTTACAACACTTTCTTTGAAGCAAAATAATATTAGTGAAACTCAGGAGGAAGAGTCTCGTCAACAGCTAATGGAAATGACTAAGATGATAGGAGCACTTATATCATCATTACAGCGATCAAACGGTAATAATAGTAATATCCATAATAATGGAAATAGTAACGGAAATTATCGTTATAAAAATGATCCCAATAGTGAACATAAGAGTAAATACGAAGATATAGATAAGAATTCCTATAATCAGGAATTTGAAGAACTATAATTAACAATTATTAAATACTAAAACTTATTCAATATGGCTACACTAAAAGCATTTAAAGGATATCGTCCACCTGAATCTATTGTAAGAGAACTAGCATCAAGACCATATGATGTTTTAAATTCTACAGAAGCCAGAATGGAGGCCGAAGGAAATAAATATTCATTGTTACATGTTATTAAACCTGAAATCGACCTAGATGAAAATATCAGTTTATATAGTGATGAAGTATATAACAAAGCCAAAGAAAATCTAGATAAATTCAAGGAAAACGGATGGCTACTGGCTGATGAAACTGACTATTTATACATATATGCTCAAACCATGTTTGGCAAAACTCAATATGGCATCGTAGGGTGTGCAAGCGTTGATGACTACATGAATAATGTTATTAAGAAACACGAGTTAACTCGCCCAGATAAAGAGGAAGACAGAATGAAACATGTGCGCATTACAAATGCCAATATGGAGCCTGTTTTTTTCTCATATCCTGCTGTGACTGAAATTGATAGCATAGTAGCTAATTATGTTGAATCGAATAAAGCAGATTACGATTTTACTGCAGATGATAATGTTGGTCATCATTTTTGGGTGTTAAGAGATAAAGAAAAAGTTAATAGAATTATTGAATTGTTTAAGGAGCTTCCGTCAACATACGTAGCAGACGGACATCACCGTACAGCTGCAGCCGCATTGGTTGGTAACGAAAAAAAGTCACAAAACCCTAATCACACAGGGGATGAGGAATATAATTTTTTCTTAGCTGTACATTTTCCTGATAACCAATTGACTATAATAGATTACAATCGTGTTGTTAAGGATCTGAATAATTATACAACCAACGAATTTATTAAAAAACTTGAGCTGGGATTTAGCATTGAAGATAAAGGTACAGAGATTTATAAACCAATTTCACTTCATAATTTCTCCATGTATATAGAGGGTAAATGGTACTCATTAACAGCAAAGGAAAGTACTTATGACGATAGTGACCCAATTGGTGTCCTGGATGTTACAATTTTGACAAATCAAGTGTTGGAACCTATACTAGACATTGAAGATTTACGTAGATCAAAAAGAATAGATTTTGTAGGAGGAATAAGAGGTCTTGGTGAATTGAAAAAGAGGGTTGACAGTGGAGAAATGAAAGTTGCCTTTGCATTATATCCTGTAAGTATGAAACAACTTATCGATATAGCTGATAGTGGTAAGATAATGCCTCCAAAAACTACCTGGTTCGAGCCCAAATTACGATCGGGTCTTGTTGTTCATGAATTAGATTAACAATTAGTTTATTTCAATAATGAGTAAGTCAGTTATAACAAAAGGCATATTAATAGAAGACTTAGTAAATGATTATCCAATTTCTGTAAGGTATTTAATGGAGAAGAAAATACGCTGCATTATGTGCGGTGAACCCATTTGGGGTACATTTGAAGAAGCCGCAAAGGAAAAAGGATATAATGATGCTGAAATTCAAGCCTTTGTTGAGGATATGAAACTAAAAGCAGAAAATACTTAATAGTTTGATTTCATAGTTAAATAAAACATTACTGAATCAAATTGTATAGTAATTGATAAACATATTTCTTATTTTTGACAATATTTACTAATATTATTTAGTATTGTTGCAAATGAAATTATCCCTATTTAAGCGCAAACTGTGCTGGCGTCCAACTATACTTGGTTATATAACTATTATAGTTGCACTAGTAATACTATTTAGGATATCAATAGGATTGATTTACGGTTTTCTGGCAGTCAATAATCCAGTTGAATCGAAAACAATGATTCTTGAAGGCTGGGCACCAACTTATATTGTACAAAAGGCTGTTACTTATTACAAGGAAAATGATTATGAGCGCCTAATTGTTACAGGAATACCCATTATTAACTATGAGTATGTAACGGAATATCGAAATACTGCTGAGGCTGCAATGATAGCTCTCAGATTTTTTGGTTTTACCGATTCTATATATTTAGCATATATTCCAAGTAATGTATTTGTAGATCGAACATATCACACTGCAGTTGAGGCAAAGCAAGTATTCATCGAGAATAACTGGCCTAAGAATTTTAATATCTACTCAGTTGGAGTACATGCCAGAAGAAGTAGAATGATGTTCAGGCAAGCATTTGGATCAGATTATAATGTTGGAATAATTGCACCACGAGATCATACATTTTTACCCGAATATTGGTGGAAAAGCAGTAAGGGTTTTAGAAATGTAAGTAATGAATTTGTAGCTACTTCTTTTGTAATGATGTTTTTTCATCCGGATTATGAGAAATCACTTAATCGCATAAAGCTAGGTAGTTATATGGATAGTATCTATTATAGCAGGTTGGATAAATATCAAGAATTCATTAACCCAGAAACCTCCAGGTTAAACACAAAGGAAATAGAAAATCTACATAAGTTTAATTATTTTGATCCTGATATTCACTACCGTATAATTTCTGATTTTGTTGTTGATACAACAATTCCTGTGTTTGAAATGAAAACCTCTACTGATCGAAAACCCGAGTATCGAACTTACGGTTATCTGGATTTCGTATTAAATGATACAGTTTATAGATTAACTGCTTATCAAAACATGAAATATAAAGACCACGATGTTTATGGCGGAAGTTTATTTATTCCCTTTAAAGATTTAACCAACTCTAACACAACATACGAAGCAGGCAGATATATTGATATACCAATTCCAAATACAAATAAAGTTATTGTTGATTTTAATGGAGCATACAATCCTTATTGTGCATATTATGATAGATGGTCATGTCCATTAGTCCCCTTCGAAAATCATTTGAATACTCAAATACCTGTTGGTGAGAAGAAATATAAATAACGAACAAACCCCAAAAATGAATAAACTAGATATTTCCTTACTTTTAGTGGAAGATGATACTGTAATTCGAAATATCTACAAGCAAATACTCAATAAATACATTACCACACTATATGTTGCCGGCAATGGCGAAGAGGGATATAGTAGTTATCTTGATAATAAACCCGATCTAATTCTTACAGATATTAAGATGCCAATTATGAACGGCCTTGATATGGTAAAGAAGATAAGGCAAAATGATAAGGGAATGCGCATAATTATTATGTCGGCCTATAGCGAATCAAGGTATTTTATTAAAGCAATTGAGTCAGGAGTAAAGGGCTTCCTCATTAAACCTGTTGACACCCAACATCTAGTCAATGTACTAACTGAACAGGCAGGCGATATTCTATTGGAGAAAAGGCTACAAGAGGAGGAGAATAAAAGGCGTGCAGCTGAAAAGGAACGAGATAAGGGAGATGAAATACTTAGAGCATTGCTAGAAAGCATGGCTAAATTTTTCAACTCTGGTTTTAATGAAGATACTGTTCAGGATGTATTGAAGCTCATTGGCCCCATTGCTGAAGTATCACGAACATATATTTTTCGTCTTCATGAAACTAATGGTGAAAAAGTTTTAAGTCAGATTAGTGAATGGGTAAATAATGGTATTGAAAAACAAATAGATAATGAAGAGTTAAAAGAGATCCCAATCTTTAGTGAAGAGCTCAAGAGTTGGTCAGAAAAAATGCTAAAACACGAAAATATTATAGGTTTTCCTAAAGATTTCGACGAACCCATAAGTAGTATACTATTGGAGCAAGATATTAAATCAATACTTGCAATTCCAATTTATGTAAAAAACGAATGGTGGGGGTTTATTGGTTTTGATGATTGTACTAAATATAGGCACTGGACAGAAGCAGAAACTAATGCTCTTGATATGCTTGCTTTTATACTCGGTGGAGCAATATATCGTAGCGAGGTTGAGAGAGAGATGACAAAAATGAATACGTCATTAGAAGAACGAGTGTGGCATAGAACCAAAGAATTAGAGCAAGAAGTTGCCGAACGGACTATCGCGGAGAGTTTACTTAAGGATAGTGAAGAAAAATACAGGCACATTTATGAAAATGCCAATGATGGAATATTACTACTGATTAATTCTAAAATTTCATTGATAAATCCTAAAATTTCTGAGATAATTCAATTGCTTCCAAAGGATATTATTGGATCGGAATTTTGTACATTATTTGAGCCAAAATATAGAAACGATATTCATAATTATTTCAGTGGCAAACATAGCATGGTAAGTAATGAATTGCAAGCTCAGTTGCTAAATAAAAGATGGATTGAGATTAAATCAACAACTATTGAATGGGATAAACAACCAGCTCATCTACTATTTATATCAGATATAACAAAAAGAAAAAAAGCAGAGAATGACCTAAATAGCTTAAATAAAAATCTTGAGCTTCGAATTAACGAAGAAGTCAGAAGGGTTAATATTCAGCAACAACTTTTGGTTCAGAAATCAAAAATCGAATCAATTGGTGAGCTTTCTGCTGGTTTGGCACATGAAATAAATCAACCTTTAGGTGGAATTTCCATGGGTCTTGAGAATATCTTGTATAATATAGTTGAAGACGGTGTTGATAAGGATTACCTCAGAAAGAAAATTGGTTTATTATTTAATGATATTGATAGAATCCACAAGATAATCGAACATGTTAGGCTTTTTTCAAGAGATCAAGAAAAATCGACCACAGAACTGGTTTCGGTAAACGATGTAATAAAAAATGCCTTATCACTGGTTACTAAACAATTACTTGGTAAAAATATTGAATTGGTGGTTACCTTACCAGAATTTCATGTAGAGATTATTGGAAATCAATACAGATTGGAACAGGTACTTCTAAATACCATATCAAATTCAAGGTTTGCTGTTAATGAAAAGGAAAAGCAATTAATGCCCGAAAGTTACAGTAAAAGAATATCAATTGATTTGGTTAAAACTAGTACCAATGCAATAATAAGTATTGCCGATAATGGACTGGGTATTGAACAGGACATGCTCGATAAAATATTTGAACCTTTTTTCACTACAAAGAGTGAGGAAAAGGGAACGGGCCTGGGGTTATCAATTTCATATGGAATAATTTCAGAAATGAATGGCACCATTGGTGTTGAAAGTGAAGTTGGTAAGTTCACAAAAATTATAATTAAACTACCATTAAAAGTGTAATATGGCAGAGAAGATAAGCGTATTGATAGTAGATGATGAACCACGTGTTGTTGATGAAATTGAAGAGTTTTTAAAGACAAGAAATTTTATTGTACACAAAGCAGGGGCACCTTCAAAAGCATTCAGTATATTAAAAAACAATCTACTAAATATTGTAATCCTTGATATTAAATTACCTGAAATGGATGGTTTGCAAGTATTATCGAAGATCAAATCGCAATATCCGGATATCGAAGTTATAATGATCTCTGGGCATGGCGATATGGATACTGTTATACAGGCGATGAGAAATGGTGCATCGGATTATTTTGCAAAGCCATTTAAGTTGATGGATATAAATAATGCCATATTGCGTACGCAACGAATTATTGAATTGAATACAAAATTGAAATCGGAACAGCAGAAGGTCCATACACTATCAAAAAAGATACTCAACAATATAGGAAATCAACTACTGGGTAATAGTAAAGCAATGAAAGCGCTTATCAATATGATGAGCAAGGTAGCAAAGGCAGAAAACACGTCAGTATTAATTCTTGGCGAAAGCGGAACAGGTAAAGAGTTGGTTGCCCAAGGAATACATCAGCTAAGCTCAAGAGGTAGTAACATGTTTTACTCCGTGAATTGTTCAGCCGTGCCCGAGAGTTTATTTGAAAGCGAATTTTTTGGTCATAAAAAGGGTTCTTTTACCGGAGCTGTAGAAGATAAGGCTGGCTGGTTTGAAATAGCAGATAATGGCACTCTTTTTCTTGATGAAATAAGTGATATGCCCATGGGACAGCAGGCCAAATTACTTAGGATACTTGAAGAACGTAAAGTAAGTAAAGTTGGATCAAGGGACAGTAAAAATGTAAATGTACGAGTTATTGCTGCTTCCAATACCCAACTCGAATCTCTCGCAACACAAAACAAATTCCGACTTGATTTATTTCACAGATTAAGTGTGTTTGTAATAAATATTCCACCATTGCGCGAACGTAAAGAAGATATACCGTTGCTTACTAACTATTACCTAAATCAGTACAGTAGAGCAATGCAAAAACAAATACTCAAGGTGGATAACGAAGTATTATCAATTCTTGAACAGCATAATTTTCCAGGGAACATTAGAGAGCTCAAAAATATTATCGAAAGAGCAGTTATTTTGTGTGATGGAGATTCAATACTTCCTGAGCATATATCTTTTTCAGGTTGTATGCCTGTTAAATCAGTTCAGGGAGAAACTATTCTTGATGAGGTTAATGGTAATCCATTAAATTTTGATTTGGAAAAACATGAAAAAGAGCTTATTCAAAAAGCCATGATCCATACCGGAAATAACAAATCTAAAGCTGCTACTTTACTTAATATAACATGGCAAGCCCTTGATAGAAGAATGAAAAAATACAATCTGGATAGTTAATCCAAAAAAAAACTCCAACCTAATAGATTGGAGTTTTTTTTAAATAGAAATTTGTTTTATTTTACAGCATCAACAATGGCTTTAAAGGCCTCAGGATTGTTAACTGCTAGATCGGCTAATACTTTACGACTAATTTCAATATCCTTTGCATGGAGTTTACCCATAAATACTGAATAAGACATATCATATAATCTAGTAGCAGCATTGATCCTTTGAATCCATAATGCTCTGAAATTACGTTTTTTAACTCGTCTGTCGCGGTAGGCATATACTTGACCTTTTTCGTATGCATTTTTAGCAACCGTCCAAACATTTTTTCTGCGACCAAATTGACCTTTGGTCTCTTTCATGATCTTTTTTCTGCGTGCTTTTGAAGCAACTGCGTTTACTGACCTTGGCATTTTAATTTAATTTTTTTATCATCATAGCGCTTATATATTAAGTCTTTAAGCTATGACAAACGTTAAACATTAGTTTAGCTACGAATCATCATTCTGATATTCTTCTCGTCTACTTTATCGATAATTGCAAAGTAAGTTAAGTTACGTTTACGCTTTTTCGATTTTTTAGTCAGAATGTGACTTTTGTAAGCATGCTTTCTTTTAATTTTACCGGTTCCTGTAAGAGTAAATCTCTTTTTGGCGCCGGATTTAGTTTTCATTTTTGGCATTACTTAAAATTTAATTATTTATTGATTAGAAAAATTTATTTTTTGGGAGCTACAATCATTATCATTCGCTTCCCTTCAAGTTTTGGTAATCTTTCAACTTTACCATATTCTTCAAGTTCCTGTGCAAATCTTAATAATATATATTCACCTTTATCTTTATAAATTATTGATCGTCCTTTAAAAAACACATCAACTTTTACCTTGGCACCATCCTGCAAGAATTTAATTGCATGCTTTAATTTAAAATCAAAGTCATGGTCGTCAGTATTTGGTCCCAGCCTTATTTCTTTTACAACAACTTTAGCAGATTTAGATTTTATTTCCTTCTGTTTCTTTTTTTGCTCATAAAGAAACTTCTTGTAATCCATAATCTTACAAACAGGTGGATTTGCTGAAGGAGATATTTCCACTAGATCAAGTTCTTGTTCTTCTGCCAGTGCTAACGCATCTCTCAACTGAAAAATTCCAGTTTCTACATTATCGCCTACCAATCTAACAATTGGTGATGTAATGTACTTGTTTATCTTGTTAGGATCCTCCTTTTTTACAAAAGGTCTGCGTGGTCCTCTTCTACCTCTAAATTGTGCTATTGTTGTATCCTCCTATATTAGTTAATAATTATTTCAAATTCATTAATCTCTCAACTTCTGAGTTAATTATATTTGAAATTTCATCTATACTCATTGTTCCTAAATCACCTTCACCATGACGACGAACAGATAAGGTTCCATCTTTTTGTTCTTTTTCACCAACGATGAACATGAACGGAATTTTCTTTAATTCAGCGTCTCTAATTTTCCTACCTGTCTTCTCACTTCGGGTATCAATCGTAGCCCGAATTCCTAATTCGTCAAGCGAAGTTAAAACTTTTTTTCCGTAATCATTATATTTTTCACTAATAGGTAGTATAATTGCTTGTTCAGGTATAAGCCACAATGGGAAATTTCCACCACAATGTTCAATTAGAACGGCCACAAATCGTTCCATTGAGCCAAAAGGCGCTCGGTGAATCATTACAGGTTTATGTTTTTCATTGTCAGCACCAATATATGATAAATCAAATCGCTCAGGCAAGTTATAATCAACCTGAATGGTTCCCAGTTGCCATTTACGACCAATGGCATCTTTTACAATAAAATCCATTTTAGGTCCATAAAAAGCAGCTTCACCATATTCTATAACAGCATTTAAACCTCTATCTTCAGCAACTTCAATAATTGCCTTTTCCGATTTTTCCCAGTTTTCTTCGCTTCCTATATATTTCTCCTTATTATCTGGGTCTCTCAATGAAATCTGAATAATTACATCATCAAAACTAAGTGCGGTAAATATTTGTTGAATTATATCGATAACTCCATTAAACTCATCTTTGATCTGATCGGGAGTACAAAAAATATGTGCATCATCCTGAGTAAATCCACGTACACGGGTTAGTCCATGTAATTCACCACTTTGTTCATATCTGTAAACTGTTCCAAATTCAGCATATCTAATTGGAAGTTCCTTGTATGAATGTGGTTTTGAATTGTAAATTTCACAATGGTGAGGGCAGTTCATTGGTTTTAAGAAAAACTCTTCACCATCTACCGGTGTAGTAATTGGTCTAAACGATTCTTCACCATATTTTTGATAATGGCCTGATGTTTTGTAGAGATTTACATTTCCAATATGGGGGCTAATTACAGGTTCATAGCCTGCCTTTTTCTGAACAGTTTTTAGATATCTTTCCAATCGTTCCCTTAGCTCAGCTCCTTTTGGTAACCAAAGTGGTAGACCCTGACCAACTTTTTGAGAAAAGGTAAATAGTTCGAGTTCTTTTCCGAGTAATCTGTGGTCGCGTTTCTTTGCCTCTTCCAGAAGAATTAAATACTCATCTAACTCTTTCTTTTTAGGGAAAGTAATACCGTATATCCTTGTAAGCTGCTTTCTGTTTTCATCACCACGCCAATATGCACCAGCAACTTTAGTTAGTTTAATTGCCTTAATAGTACCTGTTGATGGAATATGAGGACCACGACATAAGTCTGTAAATGTCCCACTCTTATAGTAAGTTATTGTTCCATCTTCAAGCTCTTCAATAAGTTCGGTTTTATATTCATCGCCTTTCTTACCGAAATAATCAAGTGCTTCTTCTTTATTTACATCCACTCGTTCAAAAACTTGCTTTTGACGAGCAAGTTCCTGCATCTTCTTTTCTATTTTTCCAAGATCCTTTTCAGAGATTTCATAATCCATAAAATCAACATCATAATAGAAACCATTTTCAATATCAGGACCTATACCAAACTTAACCCCAGGATATAATATTTCAATAGCTTCGGCCATAAGATGCGCAGATGAATGCCACATTGCTGCTTTTCCATCAGTATCTCGCCATGTAAGAAGCTGTATGTTAGCATCAGTTGATATGGGGCGTGTGGCATCCCATACTTCTTCATTAACTTTGGCTGCCAGTACATTACGAGCTAGACCTTCGCTAATATCTTTTGCTACATCAAGGGCGGTAACACCCTCATTATATTGCTTAACTGTATTATCTGGTAAAGTTATATTGATCATTTTATTGTATTCTCTCGAAAAAATTGGCTGCAAAAGTACAAAATTTGGTGTAACTGCCAATTAATTAGTGAATTAATTTTCATTTTCGTTAAATTAAATTTGACTTAAATTACGATTCCAATTAACATTATCATTATCTTTACCTTATTCAATTCATTAAGTTATGGATAAGTTTATGAAAGAGGCTGTAAACCAAGCCAAAAAGAGTATGACAGAGGGAGGAATACCCATCGGATCGGTTCTAGTTAGAGATGGTAAAATAATAGCTAAAGGACATAACAAGAGAGTTCAAGAAAACAATCAAGTATTACATGGTGAAATGGATTGCTTATTTAATGCTGGAAGAATAGGATCATTTAAAGATACTGTTATTTATTCCACTTTAATGCCTTGCTATATGTGTGCAGGAACAATAGTGCAATTTAAAATACCAAAAGTAATAGTAGGTGAATCGGTTACATTTTCAGGTGCAAAAGAGTTTATGGTAAACCATGGTGTTGAAGTTATTGATTTGGATTTGGATCAATGTAAAGTGATGATGCAAAAATATATAGATGAAAATCCAAGGGTTTGGAATGAAGATATTGGTGAATCGTGATAATATGTCGGTTAGAAAAAAAATAATAAATATATCCATAGTGATTAGTGTCCTACTATTCTTTAGTGGAACAACCACTGCTTATACACTACCTGTTGAAACGCTCGACACAGTTGTATTACAATTAAAATGGAAGCATCAGTTTCAATTTGCTGGTTACTATGCAGCCATTGAAAAGGGATACTATAGAGATGCCGGACTATTTGTTAAAATATATGAAGCAAAAACTGGTGATGAGGTAATTCCTGCAGTTCTTAACGGAAGTGCTGATTTTGGAGTCGCTACATCGGATCTATTATTAGTTAGAAATAGTGGATTTCCGGTTGTACTATTGGCAAATATTTTTCAACATTCGCCACATGTATTTTTAACACTTCGACACAACAAAGGAGATAATATTCATGATTTATCAGGAAAATCTATAATGCTAGAGAAACATGCTGATGAACTACTTGCCTATTTAACAATGGAAGGTATAAATATAGATGATATAAATTTCATTCCTCACACTTTTTCGCCCAATGATTTAATAAGCGAAGATGTATTTGCTATTTCCGCATACATTACAGATGAACCGTTTATTTTGGGAGATCAAGGCATCTCTTATAATGTATTTAATCCAAGGTCAAGCGGAATAGATTTTTATGGAGATGTACTTTTTACTTCAGAATATGAAAGTAAAAAGCATCCGGAAAGAGTAAAAAAATTCCTTAATGCATCACTAAAAGGATGGGAATATGCATTAAAAAATGAGGAGGAAATTGTCGATTTAATTTTAAGTACATATAGCAAACGACACACAAAAGAGCACCTTCTTTACGAGGCAAACCAAACAAAACGACTAATAATGCCTAGCGTTGTTGAGATTGGGTATATAAATCAGAACAGATGGCAACGAATTGGTGAGATCTATTCTGAATTGAACATGTTACCAACCGAATTCACAACAGATGGCTTTTTCTATGATCGGAATCCTAAGCCAGATCTATCATCACTATATTTTACTATTTTGATATCGGTATTGGCATTATTTCTTATTTCATTTGTTGCATTTCATTTTTATAGACTCAATAAGAAGTTAAAAATAGAGAGTGCTGATAAAGAGCTAAGGGAGGATCAACTTAAGCTACTTGAAGAAAGATATAGAAATTTAGCAAAATATGTACCAGTGCCCATATTCATAACAAAAGCTACAGGAGAGATATTGTATATGAATAAAATAGCAAGCGAAAAGTTTGAAATAAATGAAGAATATGCAATTGGTAAAAACGCTATTGATCTTTACGTATTTCCCAGTGACAGAGAAAGTACTGTGAACAAGATCGTTACCCACGGATATATTAAAGAGTCAGAGGTGTTAATGAAAAGTACTTCTGGAGTTGAGTTTTGGGCAATAATATCATCAAACATTGTAGTATTTGATAATAATAATGCATTTTTTTCTGCTGTAATTGATGTGTCAGAAGTTAAATTATTGAATGACCGATTAGAAAAAGCCAATGCTTTTAAAGATAGATTATTTTCAATAATTTCCCATGATTTAAAAGGACCTATTGGTACTTTAAATTCATTCCTAGATATACTGGTTAAAAACGAACGTGGGTTAAGCAATGATAAGCAACAAGAAATACTATCGAAACTTCAGGATTCTTCAAACACAACTTATGAATTGCTAGAAAACCTACTATTATGGACCTTAAAGCAAAAAGATAAAATTGTT
>JAERTF010000156.1 GCA_016845105.1 Bacteroidota bacterium
AAGAAAGCTGAAATTTTAATTGGCAGAGAGCAGTTTGATGAACTTAATACAGCTCTAGAACAAGCAAAAATGTATGTAAGTACTTACCCAGAGTGTAACATTGATAATTCGGAACTAAAGAAACTTGAATTGAAATATCAATCCATATTACAATTCTATAGCATGTATAATCTCATTGGAGAGAAACTGTATGAAAAGGGATATAAAGAAGCGATTAAACTATATATCGAATTAATGAATTATTACACATCAAAAGATCTAGTACAATATAACATAACTTTTATTAGTCTTGAAAATTTCATTTTAAAGCAAAAACTACAAGATTTAACTTTCGAAACGGCTACCTATTATTTGGAAGGTGTTAATCCAGAATTAAGTTTATTATACTTAAAAATATTTGATGATCAGGGTGGTGATCCTAAGAAGAGTAAAAAGCTGCTATTAATTGTGGCGAAAAAACTTGCAAAAAAAGACGATGCAATTGGAATTCCAATTAATGAGGCCCTTGGTAAATACGAATATAATAATAGTTGGTTTGGTACTTTTAGAGTTGCGTATTTAAAAAATAGGGTAATTAAATAATTACGATAAACGAAAATCAATTAATTTAGCATAATAAAAAAAAGAATTAGCAATGAATAGAAAATTATTACTTATTAGTAATTCAACCATGGCTGGAGAAGCCTATTTAGACTGGCCTAAAAAATACATTAAGGATTTCTTAGATTCTGAAGGTGTAAAGAAAGTAACTTTTGTTCCTTATGCTGGTGTGGGTTTATCTGATGAAGGCCTGAATGCTTCCTATGATGTATATACACAAAAAGTTAGTGATGTTTTTAAAGAGCTTGGTTTTGAAATAGAATCAGTACATACTACTGATGATCCTGTTAATATGGTGAAACAGTCAAAGGCAATTGCAGTTGGTGGTGGTAATACATTTCATTTAGTTTCAGAAATGCAAAAAACCGGCATTATGGATGCAATAAAAAGTGTTTGTCAGAATGGTTTACCTTATATAGGTTGGAGCGCTGGATCCAATGTTGCATGCCCAAGCCTAATGACAACCAATGATATGCCCATAATTGAGCCACCTAGTTTTAATTGTATGGGTATTATACCATTTCAAATAAATCCACATTATTTGGATGCGAATCCTGAGGGTCATGGTGGTGAGACCCGCCAGCAAAGAATTGAGGAGTTTTTGGTTGTGAACCAGCAAAAAGTCGTTCTTGGCTTGAGAGAAGCTAGTATGCTTTATGTTAATGACAATGTAATGAAGCTGCTGGGAACAAGGGATGCTAGAATCTTTAAATATGGAAAAGAACCAGAGGAGTATAAATCAGGTACTGATTTGAGTTTTTTATTGTAGAGTTGAGTTGGATCTGAGAAATGGAATAACTTAATTTAATCGCTTCCTCTGATCTGGATTATTACAAATTTTGAGAATTAAAATTTATGAATATGAAAAATGTAGGAAAATTATTCGTTATTGTAACACTTTGTTTATTGTTTACATCGGCATATTCTCAAGAGTCGGAAAAGAAATTAACTCGACAACAAAGGAAAGCTGAAAAAGAGCTTAAGAAAAAGGAAAAGAAAGAAAAAGAGGCTGCTGACTGGGTATTGCTACAAAGTTTTGCAGAGAATAAAAGATTTGTTGCTGAATTTGATAAAGTTGTAAACTCCCAAACTGGTGAGCAATATGTACTTAACAGTAGAATAAACTTTGTTGCAGTTAACGGAAACAGAGTTGTAATACAATTCCAAACACATACATATCTTTCTGATAATGGGTTAGGCGGCAGAACCATAGATGGAACAATTAGCGATTATAAATATATTCCTCCAAAGGATAAGAATAGTCCTATTGCAATAAGTTTTAATGTTGCTTCGGAGCATACATTTAGAGGATCTAACATTAGGATAACGGTTTCGGAAGGTGGTTCAACTTCAATTTCTCTGGGTTCATCTCCAATGATTTATGGAGTTTTTGTTTCACCAGAAGATGCCAATATAAATATGGGTGTAAAAATGTGGAATTAGGCAATTATTGTTTCTTTAGCTGAGACAATATTATTCCGGTCAACATTAATAGAGCACCCATAATTTCAATGGTTGACAATCTTTCATTCAATATTAACCAACCACCAAGTGCAGCAAAAACAGATTCCGTACTTAGGATAATAGCTGCGTGAGTTGGATTTGCTTTCTTTTGTGCAACTAGCTGTAATGTAAATGCCAGACCCACAGACATTATGCCTCCATATATAATTGGTAATCGCGCTTCATAAATATTTATGAGACCAAAATCTTCAGTGAAGAAGGAAATTAACAAACTTAGTATACCAGTTAAACTGAACTGTATAATTGCAAGTTTTATTACATGAACTCTTATTGAATAGTAACTGGCAAGCAAAACTTGAATTGCCCATACAAAAGCACTTCCAAGTACCAATAAATCCCCCTTGGCTATTTGTAAACCTTCACTAGCCGACAATAAGTATAATCCAACTATTGCAATTGAAGCTCCAATCCATGTTTGAATATTAACCTTATGATGGAATAACAACCCGATAATTGGGACTAGTATAACATATATACTGGTGATAAACCCTGCATTACCGGCGGTAGTAAATACGATACCAAATTGTTGAGCTGAAGATGCTAAAAACAGGACTGAACCACTTATTATACCAGCTTTCCAAGGAATTTTGTTTAGTTTGTTGTTTTGGCTAGTTTCACCAATTTTAGTAAAAACTAATATTGGTAATAATGTAATTGCCCCTAGTATAAATCTAAGACCGTTGTATGCCATTGGCCCCAAATCATCCATACCAGCTTTTTGAGCAACAAATGCAAATCCCCATACAATTGAAGCTATAATCAATAATAATTCGGAACTATATTTTGCCACAATTAATTTGGTCACTTGTAATTAAATTTTGCGCAAAAGTATTATAATAAATAACGCTAATGTAGGCTGTACATCTTTCATTTTGTTAATTTTGCCCCCGGAGAGTTGCCGGAGTGGTCGAACGGGGCGGTCTCGAAAACCGTTGACCGCCTATGGTGGTCCAAGGGTTCGAATCCCTTACTCTCCGCAAAAGGAAACCTGCAATCGATTTATCGATTGTGGGTTTTGTTTTATATGAAAACTCAAACTTGTTTGATGTTTGAAATAGAAAATAAAATCCGTAAAATCTTCGAAAGAAGATTTAGGTTTCTATGTTTGTACTGGATTCCAAATTTGGGATCATGAAATAATCCCATATTCTCCACTTTTCACATTAGCATCATAAAGCAAACCACCATAGAGTAGAGATTTTATGGTGGGATAGTTTTTTTTATCCCATTCAAAAAAGCAAAGAAAAGGATGATTTAAATGAGCATCAATTTATCAAGATAATGCTCACCATTATGGTGATTATGTGTTGATTTGCTATGATATACGTACCATTTTTATTGGTCAAGGTAACTTTCTAAATCTTAATCAATTAGTTAATCAGATCTTTGCCTATCGGTTTCAAGAAGCTATATTTGATTAATATTATAATAGAAAAAGGCTGCCCAAATAAATGAACAGCCTTCTCAAAATTGAACAATGAACTACAGCTTAAATCAAATTCACAATATACTAGTT
>JAERTF010000157.1 GCA_016845105.1 Bacteroidota bacterium
AAAAAGAGTTGATGAAAATATCATAACCGGGATTGTTAATAACGATCCTTCAACTATTAAGATGATATATCATGAGCAATTTGGTAAGATTAAATCTATGGTTATAAATTTTAAAAATATTGCACTTGAGCCAGAGGATGTTTTCCAGGAAGGGTTGACCAGGGCTGTTATTAATGTTAGAAAGGGTTCATTTAAAGGTGATAGCACATTCTCAACCTACCTGTACGGCATATGCAGGAACCTCTGCCTAAAGGAGTATAATAGAGGGAAGCAGTTGCAAACAACAGTAGTGCATGATATAAAAGAGGAAGTTGAAGAGGACAGTTTTGAGGCAATTCAGTTATTGTTGAAACACAAAGACAAACTCGATGGTATATGTAATTCAATAATTGATCTGAGATTTGGAATTGGTAATGAGGATGAAGACAAAGACTCACGAAAATTTGAAAACATAGCAGAGAAACTTAATATTAGCTATGATAATGCACGACAAAGGTTTGGAAGGTGTATGTCGAAATTGAAGAAACTAGTTAAACAAGACCCTTTATTTAACCAACTAATGGAGTAAATCATGAACAAAAACGACTTAAACCTAATAGAGGATTATATAGATGGTAAATTACAGGGAGATGCCCGTATCTCATTTGAGCAGAGGCTTAAAGCCGACAAAGAACTTGCAGATGAATACAAATCTCGCATAAATTTGGAAAAATTATGGGTAGAAGCAGATGATTACCAAAAAACAAAATCTCAAATTGGTTTGATGATCCAGAAAAAAAAGCCTGGATTCTATCGTACCAAAAATTTCTACTATCTCTCAGCAGCAGCATCTATTATTATCCTAATTGGTGTATACATGTTTGCATTGAATAATGATGGATCGGATAGGGATTATATGAGTAATACTATAGCAAGTATTGAAGATTCTACCACTACAAATGAAAACGTTATTAATCTTAGTTACGACATACCAAAAAGTTATGGTGTAATCGATTCAGCTACACGCAACATAAGTTTAATTGCTCCGATTAATGGTGAAGTTTTTGAAAAATTTGAAACCATATCATTTGTATGGCAGTCACCGTCATCTCAATCCGACACTCTGTATATCGTCAATGCAAATACAGAAGACAACATACTTAAACTAGCCATTTCTTTAAGCGATACGGTTATCAGTATCCAGTATCCGCAATTTATTGATGGTGATTATTATTGGTACATCCATAATATGGATCAATATGGTAAATTCAACATAACCGAAATGAATTAAGATGATGTGCAAAAGACACTATATAAGTATTGTATTGAGTGCACTTGGATTGTTTGTTATACTTCCTTCCATTGGCAATGCCCAAGAAGATAATCCCAAAAATGAATACCAGAAAGTTTTTGATGAGTTTAACAAGAGCATAGTTGCCGATTTTTCATCATTCAAATCAAAAAACGACTCCATATTCTACAGCTTCCTACTAGAATCATGGAGAGAATACAAACTTTTTAAGAACGAGCGATCTTCATTTCCTAAGCCAATAATACAGCCTGTAACAGATACTAGCTCAATAAGAACAATCGAGATCACACCGCTCAGAAAACGGCCTACAATGCTTCAGGATACAGACAGACAGTTGATACTTAATGGCAGGCCAGCAAACTATCAAAGTATTGAAGTATTTAAAGAAACAACGGAGCCCACAATAGAGTTTGATTTTTACGGCTCACAAATCGAAATCCCTATACCGGTTACTAACCATGAGGACGAAGCAAATATCTCAAATAAATATATTGCCAATTACTTTAAAGGTGCAAGTACCAACGAACACATACTACTTACCATCGATTATTTAAAGGATAAAGAATTAAGTAGCAAGCTAGGTGGATGGGGTTACATAGAACTCCTTAAAGCTGCCTCAACCACACTTTATAATGATGTTAATACTCAGGTGCTATTCTCATGGTTAGCTCTTCTTAACTCAGGCTATGATGCAAAAGTAGGTTACAGCGATAAAGATATATACCTATTGGTGTCAATGGATGTCCCGGTATTCTATCAATCTTATTTTGAATCTAACAACAAGAAGTATTACGTTGTGTTATTTGAAGGCCAACAACCTGAGGAAAACTCATTAATTACATACGAAAATGACTACCCTGGTGAGGTAGGTCAACTTAATCTTTATTTTAGTGAGCTACCTAGATTTAAATCGAAAATAAAAACCAAACAAATAACTTACAATGGCCAAAAGGCTGATCTATCATATGATATTAATCTAGCTAACTATTACCAAACCTATCCTGAATGTGAATTATCAATTTACTTTCCTCCCCCACTATCAGATGCCTGCATATTGAGTATAAGAAACCTACTTGACCCCTTAATAGCAAATGGTACCAATATTGAAAAAATAAATACTCTTCTCGACTTTGTTCAGCATGCAATTGAATATGAAACTGATGAAAAGCAATTTGGTTTTGAGAATTATTTCTTTGCAGAAGAAACCATATGTTATCCATATGCAGATTGTGAGGATCGTACAGTACTCTTATCCCAACTAATCAAGGAGTTTATTGGGTTAAAAACAATTGCAATAATATACCCGGGTCATGTTTCTTTGGGCATTAGCCTTGAGCATCATATTGATGGCGCGTATGTTGAATTTAAAAAGAAACGATACTATAACGCCGACCCAACATACATAGGTGCAAAACTTGGTATGATTATGCCAGAATTTGAAAATGCTAAACCCGAGATCATTGAATTTTAATATCTTTGACAGAATAACCTAAAGATAATGCTGAAACGTAGTTACATAATAAACATAAGTATTCTTATAATTATTCTAATTTATATTAACTCTATTGTTATTGCTCAAAAGATTGTAAGCACATCAGGTGAAGCCCAAGTGAGAATGGAGCGAAATATGACAGAAGATGATACCCGTGAACTTGCTGAGCAGCAAGCCATAATAAATGCCATTGAAAATGCATTTGGCACATATACTGAGCAGCAAACCGACATGACCATTAAAGATGGAATGACATCCTTCAATATTATTGGAACCACAAAGGTTAAGGGCGACTGGATTGAGACAACAGATATTAATTTTAAAGAAAACTTTAAGAAAGAAAAAACCGACAATGGCATCGTTAATATTAAATACATAACATGTGAAGTTAGTGGTAAGGCAAGGAAAAGCCGCCCAAAAGCTAACATAGAATATGAAATACTTAACCAACCCAGCCTTTATTCACGAACTCGCAGTTTTTATCATGAAGAACAGCTTTATGTTTACTTTAAAAGCCCTGTAAATGGCTATGCATCAATCTTCCTTGAGGATGACGATGCAGTATACCGCCTATTGCCATATGTTAATATGCGAGATGAATTCCAAAGCGGAGTGCCCGTAAAAAGAGATACCGATTATGTATTCTTTTCCACCAACGATAACTCATATCCAGGCAACCCTGTTGACGAACAACTCCTTCTATCCTTAAAAGAAGATGTAGAATACAACTTCATTTACATTGTGTTTTCAGAAGATGAATTTGTAAAACCGATGTTGGATGACATCAGTATGCAGAAAGGCAGAATAATCCCTAAGCAACTTACAAATAGTAAATTTCAACAATGGCTTGCAAGAAACAGGTCTGTGTCTGAAAAATTTCAGGATATAAGGATTAAGGTTAGTATTGAGCAAAAAAAATAGAAACCGGTTGTTATGTTGAGGGAAGCTTTCCGCCTTTGACAATAAATAAATCTTAATCAAATATCCGAAGGCGGATTGCGACGAAACATCTAACATGCACAACCCTACTAATCATTTTTTTTCGGTATTCTGTCACATTTACTACCTTTGACGTACTTATACCAAAAAGCATAAACTCAAATCAATCTCGAGGAATGAAACTAAAGCTATTTCTTTCATCAATAATCCTTCTGTTTGTAGTCTCCTACGCTTGCAAAAAGCAACCCGAAATTCCTGGAAACAACAGGATTACAATAGGTCAAACAACTATAGATAGCTCAAGCTATTTTAATGCTCAAATTAGTACGGTTATAAGCGATCTAGGAGGAAACTCAATTGCACAACATGGACATTGCTGGAGTACTAATGAAAAGCCTACCATTGGAGATAATCACTCTAGCCTAGGAAAAATTGAAAGTCCTGGTTTATTCTTAACTAATATAGAATACCTTGAATCAAATACTAAATATTATATAAGGTCTTATCTAGATAACGGCAATAGTGTCATATATGGTAATCAAATATTTGTAACAACATTAAAAACGGGAAAACCTCATATAATGACTTCTCAAGTATCTGATATTACATTAACTTCCTCAATATGCGGAGGTGATGTAATTTCTGATAGCGGACTATTTGTAACAAATAGAGGAATTTGCTGGGATACAGCAATAAATGTAAGTGTTGCCAATAGCATTGGCTACACTTCAGATGGAGATAGCTTAGGTACTTTCATTAGTTATTTGACTGGATTACATGAAGGTAGAATATATTATGCTAAAGCTTATGCCACAAACGAAAAAGGAACAAGTTATGGAGAAGCAGTAGAGTTTTCTACAATAGCGATAACACTACCTGAAGTAACAACAACAACACCTTCAAATATTTTTGCAACAAACGCTACTAGTGGCGGTATTGTTGTCAGTGATGGTCATGGAACTGTAACTTCACGAGGGATATGCTGGAATACAGATGGAACCCCTACACTTCAAAACAATCTTGGTTTTACTGTTAATGATAGCGGATTAGGTGAGTTTACAAGTAGTTGTACAGGATTAATTGATAATACTATGTACTACATTACTGCCTATGGAACTAATGCAAAAGGTACTGGGTATGGTACAGTTACGCAGTTTACAACATTAACACTTTCAATTCCAACAGTTGAATCAATAACACCTTCTGATATTACTGCCATATCTGCAACCAGTGGCGGAAATATTACTAATAATGGTAATGGGAGTATTACTAGTCGCGGAGTTTGCTGGAACACAACTGGTAGCCCTACCTTGGAAAATTGTGATAACTTTACTGTTAATGGAAGCGGCACAGGCAATTACATAAGTTATTTAACTTCCTTATCTGAAGGGACAACATATTATTTATCTGCGTATGCTACAAACGAAAAAGGTACAGCATACGGTAATACAATAGCTTTTTCTACTTTGACAATTAGCCTACCTATTGTAATAACAACTGAACCATATAATATTACAACTAATTCTGCTACAAGTGGAGGAGAAGTGATTAGTAATGGTAATGGAACGTTAACTTCAATAGGTGTGTGTTGGAATACGGATAGTAATCCATCATTACAAAACAATATTGGCTATACTGTAAATGGAACATCTGTAGGCAATTTTACGAGTATTGTGAATAATCTAAATTCTAGCACAATATACTTTCTTACATCATACGCCACAAATGAGATAGGTACTTCTTATGGTGAAACAATTCAATTTGAAACTGAAGCTCTGTGTGGTGATTTAACAATTTCATATGGTGGTCAAACTTACCATACTGTCAAAATTGGTGAACAGTGCTGGATGAAAGAAAATCTAAATATTGGAACAAGGATTAATGGGTCACAGGGACAGATAGACAACAATCAAATTGAGAAATATTGTTATGATGATACTGATAATAATTGTGACACATACGGAGCATTATACCAGTGGGATGAAATGATGCAGTATTCAACATCTCAAGGGACTCAAGGAATATGTCCAACAGGTTGGCACATACCTTCAGATGAGGAATGGAAAGTTTTAGAGGGAACGGTTGATAGTCAATATGGTGTTGGAGATCCAGAGTGGTACTCAACAGGCTGGAGAGGTTTTGATGCTGGAAAAAACCTGAAAAGCCAATCAGGATGGCAAGATGGTGGAAACGGTGTTGATATTTATGGATTTACGGCTTTTCCAGGTGGTCTAAGGGAATCAAATGGAAGCTTCTTGAGTATGTACAGAAACGGAGTATGGTGGTCTTCTGACGCGTTCACTTCAACCAAGGCATTACAATATTGGTTGAGCTATATGCAAGATGGAGCATTTAATGGACCAGATGATAAAGCAAGAGGGATGAGCGTCCGATGCCTTAAAGATTAAACAAATTGAAACTAATGAAAACAAAATTTATCATTTCAACTTTATTGATTCTTATTTCAGTAATTTTCTCATGCAAAAAAAATCCTGAGGTCACCGGGAGCAACAAGATTGAAATAGGACAAACAACTACAGATAATTTATCCTATGCTTCAGTTGAAGCAAGTACCAGAGTTAATACCTTGGGAGGAAATTCAATTATCCAACACGGCCATTGCTGGAGTGCAGAAAATGAACCTACTATTCAAGACTCAAAATCGATACTTGGTGAACTAACCCAACCCACAACATACAAAAGTGAAATCACAGGACTTCTTGATAACACAACTTACTATATCCGATCATACCTAACCTATACCAACGGTACTGTTTATGGCACTGAACAAAGCATAACGACACTTAAATCAGGTAAACCTGTCGTTAACACTAATGTAGTTACAAATGTTACCCTATACTCAGCTCAATGCGGTGGAGTAGCTCTTGCTGATAGCGGATTATCAGTACTAACAAAAGGTGTATGTTGGGATACAGCAGCAGTATTTTCTATTGAAAATAATCTAGGTCTTACAAATGATGGGGATAGTTTAGGTACGTTCCAAAGCGAAATTACAAACCTTCAGGAAGGTATTGTTTACAATGTTAAGGCATACGCCACAAATGAAAAAGGAACAAGCTATGGTGAAATTATACAGTTCTCAACGGTAGCCATTAATCTGCCTGCAGTTAATACATCCAGTCCAACAAATATAACTGCTAACTCCGCTGAATCAGGAGGAGAAGTTACTGATGAAGGCAATGGTTCTGTAACAGCAAGAGGTTTATGTTGGAGTTTATCAGCAAATCCTTCCCTATTGGACAATATTGGCTATACTGTTGATGGTAGCGGCACTGGTAGTTTCACAAGCACTATTAGTAGTTTAACTGATAATACTACTTATTATTTAACAGCATATGCAACCAACGAAAAAGGCACTAGCTATGGTGAAGTACTACAGTTTACATCTGTTGAGATAACCCTACCTATTGTTAGTACTTCTATTGTAACTGCCATAACTATGAACTCTGCACTTTGCGGAGGTATTGTAAGTAGTGATGGCAATGGTACAGTCACAACACGTGGAGTATGTTGGGATATTAATGGTAATCCAACGCTTGAATCAAATATTGGACTAACATCAGACGGTAATGGAACCGGTGAGTTTAGTAGCAGTTTAATACCACTAAATGAACAAACCACTTATTATGTTGCAGCATACGCTACTAATGAAAAAGGAATCTCGTATGGCAACATAGCTTCTTTTGTTATATCAATTGGGCCATGTGATGGTCTAGTAAATTTTGAATATGAAGGACAAATGTACAGTGTTGTTGAAATAGGTGAACAATGTTGGATGGCTGAGAATCTAAATATAGGTTTGCGAATTGACGGTATACAAGACCAAACTGATAATAACCAAATTGAGAAATATTGTTACAATGATGATGAAAATAATTGCAACACCTATGGAGGCCTTTATCAATGGGATGAAATTATGCAATACACAGCATCTTCAGAAACACAAGGTATATGTCCAGATGGCTGGCATTTACCTACTTCCGAAGAATTTGTTGTGTTTTCAGATTTTCTTGGGGGTGATGATGTAGCAGGTGGTAAATTGAAAGAAGTAGGATTGACACATTGGAATAGTCCGAACACTGGAGCTACAGATTTATATCATTTTACAGCTATTCCCAGTGGTGGTAGAGAACATCAACAGGGATTGTTTTTTAATATTGGTAATGCCTTGAATTTTTGGTCGTCATCACAATTAAACCAAAGTCTTGCAAGTGGAAGGAACTTAAATAATTTTAGTACTAAGTTTAATTCAACTGCTCCATTTAAGAATGAGGGTTGTTCTGTTAGATGTATCAAAGATTAATATTACAAAGTATGAAACGACATTTAATCAAATACAAAGACACTTACCTGCTTATCAGTACCTTGATAATAATTTCAA
>JAERTF010000158.1 GCA_016845105.1 Bacteroidota bacterium
ACCCAATTGTATTGACTTTTGAAAGATTGACAATATCCATAAGGTTTATTTTTTTGCTAATAGCAGCTTTTAGCGCAAAATAAATAATCTGCAAAATTATTTTACAATTTGATTAAAGAAAACTAAATAATAAAATGGGAAGACCTCCAACAAGACCGGGAAGATTGAGAGACGGTTTCTATATTGAAGTAAGAACAAAAGGAAGTAAAACTGGTATTAAACTCAGATCTGATACACTTGAGGAAATGAAACAAGCCGCAGTGCATTATGGTAAAACCAAGGAAGTAAATGTTCTTGGTGAATATAAAAATGGAAAACCAGTAAACAATAAGTAAGCACAGTATAGCTGTTACAATATAGTATTTGCCAGTATCCTAATATAATGCTTTGGACATTTAGTTTGTTTTACACTTAACAATACGGCATTTTTTTCTTCATTAAAAAGATTGGTTCTGCCAAAGATCTTTTGTCCCGATTACGATATTAATATAAATAAGATAACCTTTGATCAATCCTAAAAGTTGTGGGATTTCATAGTTGATTCTCATTTTTTTATTGTCTTTATAGGAAAAATGGATTATTAACCAGTACTTCTGGAATTACTTCGGATCAAGCTGAGTTTCTGGGGAAATTTCACATTATTCATTAAATTTTAGCAAATAAATTAATTCCTTAGTGTGCCTTAGTGATATGCTTAGTGTGTCTTTGTGGTAAAAAAAGATTAAACACAAAGGTGCACAAAGGTTTTCACAAAGGTAACACAAAGTAAATATTTTACTATTTGCATATTTGAGATTCCAATTAACTTTGTATTAAACGAAGATATTTATCAAATCCCCTAACATTTAAGCTTGATCCGAAGTAAACACGAAATCAAGGCTTCATAAAAATAACTCACTTTTTTTAATAAAACATAAGTACGGCCTGTTGATCTTCGAACAAGTTCTCAGCTTACAGGTCTTACTAATGCTTTACTTCAAAAATGCAAGCAATTTTTATAAGGCCGTATGAAATATACCCAAGAATTAAACTTTCTGAAAATCAACATATTTTTTATTGTCTCCCCAGAAATACAGATTGATCCATTATTTGACCTGCAACAGCTATATGTCAATCCAACTGGTTACTCAATCCTAAATAAACAATTAACATTATTTAAATCAAGCCTGAATTCGCAATTTTTTAGTATGTTGCAGATATGAATAACAAGGATATAATAAAAAAATGGGTTGCACTTTTTAATGAAGGTAATTCGGATGGCATCTCCAATATGTATCACGAATATGCAATAAATCATCAGGTTGCAACTGAGCCTGTTAATGGCAAAGCAATGATTAAAAAAATGTTCCAGTCTGAATTTGCTTCTGCTGATATGCATTGCATTATTGAGAATATTTTTGAAGATGGAGATTGGGTAATATTAGAATGGAAGGATCCATTGGGACTAAGAGGTTGTGGTTTTTTTAATATCGTTGATGGAAAAATTAAATTTCAAAGAGGCTATTGGGATAAACTATCCTTTTTAAGAGCTCACAAAATTCCTCTACCTACTGAATAATTACATATGGACAACAATATAAACATCCGACCAGCTACTAATTCTGACATTAAAAAAATCATTAAACTATTGCATGATAACGGACTTCCTACAATTGATATAGGCATTTCCCAAGTTAATTTCTTCATCGGCGAATACCAAAAACAATTGGTTGGGGTAATTGGAATTGAGAAATATGAATCAAAAGGACTGTTACGATCACTGGTTGTTGAAAGCAGTTACACAAAATTAGAAATTGGCAAAACTCTTATAAACCAGCTATTTAAATATAGTAAGTTAAACAACATCAAGGATGTGTATTTACTCACAGAAACAGCCCGAATGTATTTCGAGAAATTCCGATTTGAAGAAATTGAAAGAACAAGAGTCCCTGAAATAATAATGAAAACTTCAGAATTTAATGATATTTGCCCTAAATCTGCAGTTGTAATGCATAAGAAACTATAGAAACAATAATAAGCATGTTAGCAACCACACCATCCCCTCCATATTATGCTGTGATATTCACATCAACAATGTCTGACAATAAACTTGGATACAGTGATATGGCCAACAAATTAATCGAATTGGCATATGAACAAGATGGGTTTCTAGGAATTGATTCGGCAAGAGAAGAATTAGGAATCACTGTTTCGTATTGGCGCGATTTGGAATCAATAAAGAAATGGAAAAACAACTCCGTACATAAAACAGCTATTCAGCTTGGTAAAGATAGTTGGTATCATAACTTTAGTGTACGCATTGCGAAAGTTGAGCGGGATTATGATTTCAGTGTTTAGATTGTAAAAATCACAATAGTTACGTAAATGAACGAAATAAAAATAATAGAAAGCAATAACTCTAATTTCGATCAGATAATGGATGTTGAGCGCTCTGCATTTGGGGAAGAAGAAGAAGCTGAATTAACAAAACAATTATTATCTGATTCAAGTGCAGAACCCATAGTTTCACTGCTTGCATTTGATAAAAATAAAGCCATTGGCCATATCCTTTTCACATTGGCGAGATTAAGCAATAGTAGGTCAAATCCAATATTGTATATTCTTGCACCATTAGCTGTTATTCCGGAGTATCAGAAAAAAGGAATAGGTGGCAAACTAATTATAGAAGGGTTGAAGAAGCTGAAGAAAATGAAAGTTGATCTAGTTTTTGTTCTTGGTCATATTAGTTATTATCCCAAATATGGGTTTATCAATAATGCATCAAAGTATGGATTTCAAGCAACATATCCCATTCCTGATGAAGTTAGAGATGCATGGATGGTACAGGAGTTAACAATTGATGCCATAAACACATACTCAGGAAAAGTACAGTGTTGTAAAGCTATGGACAAAGAAGAATATTGGAAAGAATAAGTAGAGTTAATATTTATTTGTTAATATTAATTTTGAACTTTAAATCTCTCATCATGAAAATATTTCAACTAGTTTTAGTTCTATTGCTAGTATGTTCTTGCAATACTGAATATAATTCACCAAACCTACATGAAACTCAAAACCTTACAACATATGTTGTCCCAACCATAGGTACAAAAAACATGGGGCATACATATCCAGGTGCTACGGCACCATTTGGAATGGTACAATTAAGTCCTGAAACTAATCAGCAACCTATGTTCATTGATGGTATATATAATCCTGATACATATAGATATTGTTCAGGATATCAGTATGGTGATTCAACTATTTTTGGATTTAGCCATACTCATTTTAGCGGAACAGGTCATTCAGATTTAGGCGATTTTCTAATTATGCCAACTGCCGGAAAATTGAAATTAGATCCGGGCAATTCAAAAATTGAAAACAGCGGGTTCTATTCTAAATTTTCTCATGAAAATGAACATGCAGAACCAGGATATTATAGCGTACTACTTGATGATTATGATATAGATGTTGAACTAACAGCATCCGAAAGAGTTGGATTCCATCAATATACTTTTCCTAAAACTGATAGTGCCCATGTAATACTAGACTTAATATCAAATATTTACAATTACGATGATAAGAATGTATGGACTTTTGTTAGAGTGGAAAATGACACTTTAGTCACCGGATATCGACAAACTGCAGGTTGGGCCAGAACAAAGAAGGTTTTTTTCGCAATGTCATTTTCAAAACCATTTCATAATTATGGTCATAAGAAATACGATGATGTAGTATACAATGGATTTTATCGAAAATTTGATGAAGAGAACAATTTCCCTGAAATGGCCGGCAAAAATATTCGAGCATATTTTGATTTTACCATGTTAGAAAATGAGAAGCTAAAAATAAAATTTGCCCTTTCATCTGTTAGCACAAAAGGTGCAATGAAGAATCTAGTTCATGAGATTCCACATTGGGATTTTGATAAAACAAAAAAAGAAACTCAGGAAAGCTGGAATAGTGAGCTTTCGAAAATAATTGTTGAAACACAAACACCCGAACAAAAAGAAATATTTTATACTGCATTGTATCACACGATGTTATCACCTATTATTTACCAAGATGTTGATGGTAGATATCGTGGGTTGGATCAAAACATTCATATCACTGAGGGACATACTAATTATACAATATTCTCACTGTGGGACACTTACCGAGCCTTACATCCATTGTTTAATATTATCCAACCAAAACGAAATAATGACATGATTAAATCAATGGTAGCTCATTACGACCAAAGTGTACATAATATGCTCCCGGTATGGAGTCATTATGCAAACGAGAATTGGTGCATGGTAGGCTACCATTCGGTTAGTGTTATAGCAGATGCAATTGTTAAAAACACCACAGATATTAATACTAACAAGGCTCTTCAAGCCTGTATTAATACCTCAACCCTACCCTATTACGATGGCATTGGGGAATATATTGAATATGGCTATGTTCCCGAAGACAAAAGTTCATCGTCTGTTTCGAAAACACTCGAATATGCCTACGACGATTGGTGTATTGCTCAAATTGCCTCTATAAATGGAAATACAAATGTATATGATGAATACATTAAGCGGTCAAAAAGCTACAACAATGTTTATGATTCAATAATTGGATATATGCGACCCAGGTTGTCAAATGGTAGTTGGCGGAAAGAATTTGATCCGGTTGACACTCATGGACAAGGTTTTATTGAAGGAAATGCATGGAATTATGGTTTATACGTACCTCACGAAATCGATAGTATGATAATTATAATGGGTGGAAAGGATAATTTTTCAGAACACTTAGATATGATATTTAATACTGAGATTAAGGATAGCCAAATAGCAAAAAATGAAGACATAACCCGTGATGGAATAATTGGAAACTATGTACATGGAAATGAACCAGGGCATCATATTCCCTATTTGTATAACTGGACAAACCACCCATGGAAAACCCAAGAACGAGTAAGGATGATTATGGAAACCATGTATGGTAATTCGGAAGATGGATTATGCGGAAATGATGATGCAGGACAGATGAGTGCATGGTACATTTTTAGTTCACTTGGATTTTATCCTGTTACACCGGGATCAGACGAATATGCAATTGGAAGTCCATCAGTGAAATCTGCAATAATAAATCTGGAAAATGGAAAAACACTATCAATAAGCACTGTGAATCAAGGCCTTAATAATGTTTATGTACAAAGAGTAGAAATAAATGGTAAAAAAATATCTGGTAATATAATAAAGCATAAAGATATTGCAAACGGAGGTAATATTGTGTTCTTTTTAAGTGATGAAATTGGGAGTTAATATTGCAGAGTATTACAAAC
>JAERTF010000159.1 GCA_016845105.1 Bacteroidota bacterium
AAATTATACCTTGTTTATTTACCTAAAAAATATGTTAAACTTGCTGATGTTGAATTGCTTTTAAAGTTTTTGGCTTTACATATCTAGCATTGTACTGCAAATAAATTCTGCAGCTTTGCCATCCCCAAAAATACTTGGGAATGTTTGATTTGATTTTGTTTTTAGCTTGTTGTAAGAGCTGGTTATCAGGTTTCTGTCTGCGTTTGCAATTATTGCAGCTCCCATCTCAACTATTTCTACCCATTCGGTTTCCGAGCGAAGTATTATGCATGGTTTGTTAAAGTAATAGGCTTCTTTTTGAACTCCACCTGAATCCGTCATCACAAGTGAACAATTGCTTTCCAAAGCTATCATATCTAAAAAGGAAACGGGAGGTATTAGTTTTATGTGTGAATTTGCTTTTATTTCAAGAAGAAGCTGTTTATCAAGGTTAACTTCCAGAAGTTTGCTGGTACGTGGATGAAGTGGAATAACTATATCTGTCTGGTTATTTGTTGCTATTTCATTCAATGAACTAAAAATTGAATTCAATCTACGAGGGTCATCAGTATTATTATCTCTATGAATGGTGCTTAGTATAAAATTACCTTTCTCAAGATAATTGTCTTCGATAATCGTGCTGGAATTATCCGAAATATTTTTGAAATACAGGCTGTTATCGTACATAACATCCCCACAATGAAAAATTCCCGGTTTATCAGGAGTATATGGACGTTTGGTATTAGGGTTAAATCCTTCTGAAATTAAATTATTTAACCCAGTAGTAGTTGGTGAAAATAATAGTGTTGACGAATGATCGCACATAATGCGATTAATTTCTTCGGGCATCGATTTGTTGAAAGAGCGTAAACCTGCTTCGATATGAACAATTGGAATATGAATTTTTGAAGCAGCTATTGCGCCGGCTAAAGTTGAGTTAGTATCACCATATAGAACAATATAATCAGGTTTTTCTTTTGCAAGGATATTTTCAATCCCAATTATCATTTCTGCAGTTTGCTTTGCATGTCCACCACTGCCAACATTTAAATTATAATTTGGCTGCGGGATTCCAAGCTCATCAATAAAAACCTGCGACATATTTTCATCATAGTGTTGCCCGGTGTGTACTATTAATTCTTGTATCTTATTCGAAAAGTGATTTTTTATTGCTCTACTTAATGCTGCTGCTTTTATTATTTGGGGACGAGCCCCTATTATTGTTACTATTTTTATCATTTATTAGTCTTTAGTCATTAGTCATTAGTCATTGGTCATTAGTCATTTGGTCTTCGGTCTTTAGCCTTTAATCTTGTGTCTTGTATCTTGTGTCTTGTGTCTTGTGTCTTGTATCTTGTATCTTGACTCTTTTCTTAAATCATCGATTCGTCTGCGAAACTAAAATAATTATCACTACCCACAATAATATGATCCAATACATTTATCTCCAAAGTACTACCGGCTTTTACAATCGTTTTTGTGAGCTTAATATCATTGTCGCTGGGAGCCAGATTGTTAGATGGATGATTATGAGCAAGAATTATGGATGAACTGTTGTTTTCCAGGGCCAGTTTGAATATTTTTTTTGGGTCTGCTATTGTTCCTGATATTCCACCTTCACTAATATTTATTTTCCTTATTATTTGGTTTGCCCGATCGAGTAGTATTATCCAAAACTCTTCGTGGTTTTTATCACTAAGATCGGCATATAGCACATCGTATACATCCTTACTCGATTTTATTTTTTTTGCCTTTTGTATAACATCATCAGCGCGCCTTCTTCTGCCAATTTCAAGTGCCGCAATTATTGATATGGCTTTTGCAGTGCCAATTCCTTTGAATTGACAAAGCTCTTTAACTCCAAGTTTTGATAATTCAGCAAGGTTATTATTTACCGATCCAAGTATACGTTTCGAAAGCTCAACAGCTGATTCTTCTCTGTTCCCCATTCCGATTAGGATTGCTATTAATTCGGCTTTGCTAAGTTGGCCTTTGCCTTTTATAAGTAGTTTCTCACGAGGTCTGTCATCTTCAGCCCATTGACTAATAGGTAGTTTATCGTGCATGTGGATAGGGTTTTAAGAGATAAAAATAAACAAAAAAGCCCCGATACGTTAGTATCAGGGCTAAATATTTATTTTTAGTAATACCTTAGGCTAGTCCGTTGGCATACTTTGTAATTCTCGATTTGATATTACCGGCTTTGTTCTTGTGGATAATTCCCTTTTTCGAAAGCCTGTCAATCATTTCGTATAATTTTGGTAAAGAATCAGTAGCTTCTTTTTTGTCAGTAAGTAGCCTAAATTTTCTAACAGCATTACGCATTGTTTTAGCATAGTAGCGGTTACGTAAAGTTTTAACTTCAGTTTGTCTGATTCTCTTGAGTGCTGATTGATGATTAGCCATATTTCTATTGCGTTTACATTATTATTTTCGGGCTGCAAAAATAGATAAATATTTAATATAAAAAAACAATTGTCTTTTTTTTGTTAATTAATTAGTTGGCCAAGCAATGTTGGCTCATCATTTTCAATAATTTCTGTAATGTGGGTATCATAAAAAGTATTTGTGCTAAGTCCGGTAGCTTGTATAATTACAGGTAAATAATGCTCACCAAAACCGCGTGCATAACCATTTTCAAGTATCTTTTGAACCAGTACTCTTTGTTGTTTGCCAATAAATTTCTTTCTGTGATTTAATCTGGTTTCTTCAGAAATATTTCTTATAATTTCTCCTCTTCGATTTTTTTCTTTTTCATCTATATGATCAGGTAGTCTTTCGGCTCGTGTTCCTTTGCGAACAGAATATTTAAAAGTATGAATATGTCCAAAACCTATTGACTTTGCCATATCAACAGTTTCCTGAAACATCTCATTTGTTTCTCCCGGAAAACCAACTATAATGTCTGTTGTTAAACTAAAACCAGGGTATAACTCCTCAAGTTTGTCAGCCATCTTTTTAAAAAGCTTAGCTGTATACATACGCCTCATTTTCAGCAATATTTCTTCTGATCCGCTTTGCAGGCAGATGTGCATATGAGGTGCAAGTTTTGGATGTTTAAATAATCTAAAAAAGCTATCGGTATAACCATCTGGCTCTATTGACGAGATTCTTATTCTAAAATCGCCAGGTATTTCAAGCATTTGCTCAACCAATGATTCAAAATCAGTATCTCCATGTTTATATCGGCCGATATTCACACCAGTAATAATGATCTCTTTATAGCCAAACTCAACAACTTTCCTAATGTTGTTTAATACATCTTCAACTGGTCTGCTGGTTGCTCTTCCTCTAACCTTTGGAATTATACAAAATGTACAAAAATTATCACATCCATCTTGTATTTTTATAAAACTGCGTGTATGAAAAGTTTCTTCTGCAGGTTCATAATTGAACAAATCCTTTTGGTAGCTTTCATCATTAACTATTTCACCATTAAAATGAGCTTCTGCTATTGATAGTACGGATGTTTTATGGTCATTATCAACTACATAATCAATGTTTTCGTTTTTTTCAAGCTGCTCTTTATAGTTGGTTGCCATGCATCCCGTTACAATCGTAATACCATCATCTTTTTTTCTACCTGCTTGATTAATAACACGTCGTGATTTTTGGTCACTCATGCTCGTAACAGTACAGGTATTTATCACATATACATCGGCTTTTTCCGCAAAATCAACTATTTGATAGTCTTTTTTTGAGAATTCAGAAGCAAGTGAATCTGTTTCAAAAAGGTTTAATCGACAACCAAGTGTTTTGAATGCTATTTTTTTTGTCATGAACCTTCAATATTTTTAGTGTTGATAAGCTTTCCTTCAATGGATAAAGATGCAGATGAAGTAACCTTAATATGAGCGTAACTACCAATAAGATTATAATCATCAGATTTAAACCTTGCAACAATTCGCCCCTCAGTATAGGCTGACAAAAATCCTTTTTTTCTGTCGTTGCCCCTAACAAGTACCTTTAAAGTTTTGCCAATTAATCCTTGATTATACTCTGCGGTATATTTTGTCATTTCTGCAGTAAGGGTATGATACCTTTCCTTTTTTTCTTCTTTTGATATATCATCAGCCCACCTCGAACTAGTTGCCCCAGGACGAGGTGAATACTGTGCTATATAGGCCATGTTATATTTAAACTCTTCCATAATCTGGCGTGTATTTTCAAATTCTTCATTTGTTTCACCAGTAAAACCAACAATAATGTCAGTAAAAAGAGTTGCTTGTGGAATCAGTTTTCTAATTGTACTAACTATTTCACGGTATTTTATCATCGAGTGATTTCTATTCATACGGATAAGTACCTTATCATCGCCCGACTGAACAGGTAAGTGAATTTGCTTTGCCAAACAATCATATTTTGCAACCATTTCAATTACCTCATCCGACATATCACGAGGGTGGGGAGAAGTAAAATATACCCAAAAATCTTTTCCCGATTCTTTGCCATATTCTCCAATTTCCTTTAGTAGCTCTGCAAAACTAATTTCCTTACCTTTTTTATCCAGTCCATATGAATTAACATTCTGACCTAGTATGGTAATTGATTTTACACCTTTTGCCACAAGGTTTCTTAGTTCTTTTAATATTTCCGAAGAAGGTCTGGATACTTCACGCCCTCTTGTATATGGTACAGCACAATAGGTACAAAACTTGTCGCATCCATTTTGAATCGGAATATATGCTTCTACACCTGAGCTATATTTTGGTTCGATATGCCAAAAATCCTCTATTCCTACTTCTGGCTTTTTTACTATGGTTTTTTTATTCGAGATTATTTGAGCTGGATTTATTTTGAATTCGGAGAGGTTTGGAGATGCTTCCTTGACTACTTCGTGTTGGTCTAAATCAGAAAAATTACTTGATATCCCAGCTGGAGTAACAATCCCATATTGACCTATCATTTCAGGTAATTCGGGAAGTTGACTCATTGTAAAAACCATATCAAATAATTTGAGAAATTTCTCTTTGTCTGCCGGTAGTACACATCCTGAAACAAATGTAAGTAGACTCTTTTTGTTCTTCCACTTGTTCCACTTATTCACCATATTATATACCTTATCAATACCTTTTTGACGTACTGAACATGCAATAACTCCAATTAAGTTGGCTTCTTCTGGTATTTCGGTATGCACAAACCCAATATCTTCAAGAACTTTTTGAACTCGTTCTCCATCACTGATATTCATTTGACAACCAAGTTGTACGATATGATATTTCATTAGGTAAAGTTTAGTCGTGTATTAAAAATAAACTTCTGCATGAAGTTGGCCAGCAGGAATACCCTTTTTCTCAAGTAGATCCATAGCCTCTTTTATCATTTTGAAATTACCACAGAAATAACAGTTAGTGTCTTTGTCAAATTTGTTTTCTTTGATATAATCGGTAACCCTACCGTTATAGTCACATTCCGTATCTCGTGAGGCACATCTTACATATCTATCAGGTTGATAGGACTCTTTACCATATGCTTCATCACAGGTTCTTATGCCATGAAGTATTTTATAATTTAATTTTGGATGAGTTTTTACCATGCTATGGAAAGGTGCAATACCTGTTCCACTGGCAATAAATAAAAAATTGCCAGAATCGATTTTGTCCTTACTTAAACCAAAAAATCCGAGAGGTCCCTCAACATTTAGCATTTCACCAGGAACAAGACTTTTGAGGTGTTTAGAAACAGAACCATCAGTAACTTCTTTAATTAGGACTTCTAAATATTCATCATTAACGCCACTGTATATGGAGTATTCTCGTTGATCTGTGTCATTTTCTTTTCCCAATAGTATATGCTGACCTGCCTCAAATACTAAATTATTTTTTTCAATACTAAGGATATATGTTGATTCAGTAAGGTTTGTTATATTTATAAGTTTGTGTAATCCAGTTGTTTGCATCGATTTTTTTTTTATGTATAGTTATGTAATTTTTTTGTATTCACCAATCACCAATCACCAATCACCAA
>JAERTF010000160.1 GCA_016845105.1 Bacteroidota bacterium
TTTTTTAAAACTCCTGGTGGCAAATTCTACCAATCGTCTATTTAAAATGCCGACCTTACTTCGAACCTGACTATCGATCTTTCTATATTTAGGATTTATTACCTTTATGGTACCATCTATTTCTTCCACCTTATAGTCTATCAAAGCATCCAAATTATATTCTTGTCGCATATAACGAAAATAATTTTCCTGGGACCACCTGGAGAACATCGCAACGGAAATCAACATTAAATCGGATTTAAAATCTGTCGATATTACCGATGTTTGATGCAGGGTTCGAGATAGTTTTCGTACTTCTCTTACCCACAAGCCATTGGAAAGCTTTGTGCCGCGCTCCGCTAAATTCATCTCTACCGTGTGAACACCGTTGAGTTTTATTTTTTGAAACCTAAATTCCTCTTCCGGCCAATCCTCGCCGGGATATTTGTGATAGGTTGTGCAAGCGATTCTTTTCTCTTTCATTGTTTTAAAGAAAGCCGGACTATATCCTTCCCGATCAAAAATAATGAGAAAACGATGCAGGTAAATATCGGCTAAAAGCTCTATTTCAGTCGGTTGATGGGGAATCATCTCTTCAAGTTTGGGGACGATTTCGTTTTCCAAAACCTTGATTAGACCGGAATTGATTGCCTTGCTAACCTTAAAAAAGGGTTGGCCATCTAAGGCGTTTACCCAGTAATCTATCGTTGCTCGCAAACATAATTTGTTGCGTGCGACATATTGACGAGGAAGTTTCGTCTGGCTCCCATTGTATACTCGGACATGCCCATCTATTAATAAAATACCAGCGCTTTCCGGGTCCGAATTCATCCAGTCGGAAGAAAGGTCGGACATCCAGACAACAACGGTATCACCAGTCGAAAGAAGATTTATCTTTTCTCTTAATGTCTTTACCTCGGGAATACGATCTAAACCAAGTAATTTCCCCCATTCCCCAGGGGCTTGGGTTCTCAGAGATTCAATGGTTTTTACTCTACCCAAAGCCATAAACGCCAGCAGAAGAAAAATACTTTCCAAGCTATAAAAGCCTTTTGGCAATTGAAAATGCCGATCTGAATAACGTAACAGTCCAATACTCAATAAGGCAGGTATCGCCAATAAAACGCCTCCAAAACGCATGTCCAAGGCACTTTCAAAATTAATGCTGACTGCTTCAAGGCCACCCAGGCTTGCAGCGATTCGATCAGCTATATTTGTAGTACCTACCCCCATTAACGCTTTATCATCCGCGATACTCCTTTCGCTTTTAGTAGATACTTGAACTTGAGGATTCAAAAACTCTTTTTTTTTACTTCGTGTATCCGACCATCACGTAAAGCTTTAGATAATGTATTGGGTTTAATACCCAATTTTTGGGCAACATCGGATTTACTCGCGCCTTCTGAGAACAATCGCTGCGCTTGCTCTTTAACATCTTTCGTTAAAACAGAAGTTCCCCTGCCCTTTCTCTTGGCATAAAAGCCTGCGGGGCCTTTATCTCTAAAGAGCTTAACACTGCGCAAAACACTATTCTTAGTGACGCCAAACGCTCTGATAATGTCAACTTGTTTGGCGTTACCATTAACACATAACTGACTGGTGAACATTCGAAACGTTTTTATATCGTCTTCGTCATGCGTAAATATAGGCATTTGCCAGTCGAAATATACAATTTTGCCATCCTCCTTCTTAAAAGAAATACTCGATGTAATACTCCTGACACCAGAGGGGAAAATGGGGAAATGCATCTGAGGCATGTTTTATTCTCTTTAAAATTGAAAACAAACAGTATGGAGATATCTTAGAAATTTGAGAAAAAGGTACCTTATTATTTTCCTCCTATCAATACCCATTTCAACCGGTCTTTTTAAAAAAGAATCTTCTAAAGCAGGAAATAACCGAATACTGCAGCAATCAATATCAAAAAGTTTATAATATGGGATCAGGTAATCTGTACTTCAGTTGCTTACCAAAGATTCCTCTCCGATTTCAATTCACAATAAAACACAATTTGCTAAAATTTGCACTATTAGCGGGAGATCTAGGGACAGTATAGTTAGCTATTTTGGTCCAGGTTTCTTCTTTTTAAGTTCTCGGCCTGTTAATAGTTCTGCTTGATCAACAAATCGTTCTGATCCTAATGGTCTCCCGGTTCTAAAATGGAGCTTCATCTTTTTAACTCCATATGGTTCTGTTTTTAAAAAATTCTTCCATTCTTTTTGGGATGCGATTCCTTTGTACTTAAGCTTTATTAATGGGTCTTTTTTTAGAATACCTAAATGGTACTGTGCACTTGACCATTGATATTCTTCTGCTCTTTTACAGATTTTCCCCCGAACTGGATTTCGCTCTACATAACGAGCAGCTGAAATAAAATGAGGATCATCCAATGGACACGAAAAAAAACGTTCCTGAAATAAATGCCCTCGTGTTTTTTCCCTGAAATTGATATAGCGCGTATACAGTCGATGGGCTTCTCCAATACCTGAGCGTAGGCTATCTTCATTTGAAGGTACTACCAATAAGTGAATATGATTCGTCATTAAACAATAAGCGACAAATTGCAATCCAACGCGTTCAGCCTGACGATTTAGCAGATATAAATATTCCATGCGATCCTTATCATGGTAAAATATATCCATTGATCGTACACCTCGTTGGGTTATATGATGTACGACCCCAGGTAGTACTACTCTCGCTATTCTGGCCATCTTAGTCCTTATTAT
>JAERTF010000161.1 GCA_016845105.1 Bacteroidota bacterium
AAAAAATTCACAGCCATTTTTTTTATCACAATTATTAAACAACATCATAAATATTACACATAGTACCTTATGTTATAGAAATAGGTTTCTTGATGAGTATGTAACCTTTGGTATTCGTACGTTACATTCTGTTTCTTTAATTAACCAAAAAGGTAAAAACAGCGATTTGGTTAATTTAAGATTGTTTGAAAAGTCTGTTTTAAAAGGTAAATTGTATGATGACTTTATTAAAAAATATCCTGAAAATATCACACGTAAACAGGTAAAAAATATCATGTTCAAAGTTTTGTTTTCAAGAAATGTAGTTTATAAGAATAATATCCGATTTATTCCTTTTAAAAAAGAAAAGGAAGTTTTTGCAAATGTTTTTCCCTCAGTTTATAAATCAGTCGAGGTATTAAAATCAAAAGATCACAGAAGGTTGGCTATCTACTTACAAAAACTAGAAAGTTACATCTTTATTGACTGCATAGCTAAAAGACTCGTAGAAGCTGGCATTATACCGTTAACATTACATGATTCGGTAATTATTGAAACTGAAAACTATCATAAAGCTCTATCAGTAATCAAAAATGTATTTCTAAATAATTTTGGAGTAATACCTTCATTTCATATTGAAAAAATAAAAACAACTCAAAAACAACTCTACAATGGATAAATTAGACAATTTCAAGAACAGAAATAATATTGCTGGATTTAGTCAAATGCCTGAAAATATTAGCAAGTCAGGTAGACCAAAAAAGATATACACCATATTATCTGAGCAGGGTTACAGTAAAGATGACATAAGAACTGCATTTGGTGAATTAGGTTGGTACACTTTTAAGGAGCTGCAAACCGTTCACAGTAACAAAAAAACCCCCTTAATAGTTAGAATTATTGCCAACCAATTTATATTGGCATTTGAAAAAGGCGACTACTCAAAAGTAAAAGAGATATTGGAAAACGTTATAGGCAAACCAAGGCAAACAATTGACTGTAGAACCGAAAACACTACTTCACCTCCAATACAACTAACAATCAACAAGGAAAATATAATATTGAAATGATCTTAATCATAAATTCTTAATGAATAGTAAAAGTAAATGATTACCGGCAAAAGGTTTTGAATAAATCAAATTAAATCAAATCAAATGGCACGAGGACCAGGAAAAGGAAATACAAATAATCCTAAAGGGAAACCAAAGGGCACTAAAAGTGCCAAAACTAAACAATGGGAAGCATTAGGCGACTTCTTAACAGATGAGGGGGCAAATAGGGCAATGAAAGTATTAGAAAATTTAAGTGACAAAGATTTTTTAGACCAATACGGAAAATTACTTAATTACTTCAAACCGAAAATGCAAAATACCCAATTAAATACTGATTTTGGGACTACAAAGGCTGATCTAAAGGCGATATTTCCAACTGATAGAGATTTGGAAGCAATGGACGACCCTAAACTTATTGAAAATGCCTAAATACACTTTACCAATCTAGTTGTAGGTAAAATGACTACATTTGGCATAACCAATAAAATTAACCAATAAATACATTTATTATGAAAAAGTCAATCATGTTATTGTTTCTGGTTTTAACTATTCAAATTTATGGTCAAGAACCCATATCTTATGAAAAGGTTATAAAGGCTGATGGAGTAAACAAGTCTGATTTATTTTTTATGATTAATGATTGGATTGCAACAAAGTATAATTCTGCTCAAGATGTAATTCAATTGTCAGACAAAGAAAAAGGAGCTATTATTGTCAAGGGATTAATCGACTACTATTATGGTGAAAAACGAACTAACAATTCTTATAATGGAAATCTAGCATACACATTAAAGGTTTATGTAAAAGATAATAGATATAAGGTTATTATTACAAGTGTAAACCATGAGGGAGTGTCTTCATTAGGTTTAATTACAAGTGATTCATTGCATACGATTAAGAAGGGATGGATGAAGAAGTACAATAATGATGCATGGAAGAATGTTAAACTTAAAAGCTGGCAATTTGCCAACAATATTTTTGCGTCTTTGGAAAAAGCAACAAGTCAACAAAACTCTGAGATTGAGAATGATGAGTGGTAAAAAACCATTAATGCAATAATAATAATCCTAATCCTAATGACTGACTGGGTAGAATTAGCAAGACTTATTAAAATACACAAAGAATATAAACTCACAGGTAAAATAATGAGTTATAAAGACTATTTAAAAATGGTTGAGAGTTTGTTGGACTTTTATGACAGCCATAATAAGAAAAAGTAAATAACAACAAAACATAGCTTAAAATCTCACTTTGCTAGTACATTTGTTAGTACATAAAGAAAGCAGCTGCAAAATAAACCTTGTAACTGCTTAATTATCAAGTGGAGAATAGCGGAATCGAACCGCTGACCTTTTGACTGCCAGTCAAACGCTCTAGCCAACTGAGCTAATCCCCCGTTAAAAAATTATTATCCAGTACTGTTTTCCTGAAAAATTGCATGCAAAGATAATTATTTATCAGCAAACATTATTCGATTTGAAAAAAAATGTAAATTAGCCATCGTTATAAAACCCTAATTCAATTTTAATTAATAACCACCACACCACTGCCATGAAAATGCTTAAACTTTTACCATTATTCATTGTTGCTTTTATTACTGTTTCAATAATTGGTTGCAAAAGTGCAACAGACTTAAATCCCAATACAGCACCACAAGCAGTGCTTACATTTTCACCATCCACAATTGATATATCAACAATAGTTTCTTTTAGTGCTGTTGGATGTTCTGATGCTGAGGATTCACAAAGTGAACTAACCTTTAGATGGGATTTTGAAGGTCAACAACAATGGACCGAGCCAACATCAAGTATAACAATTGATTATAAATATTCTCAACCCGGAGTTTATCGAGTTGGGTTAAAGGTAATTGATACCGAAGGTTGGTCGCATGAGGCTTATGAAAGTGTAGTGGTAAATGATACCATTATTAAATGAAACGCCTTTTTCTTGCAATAAAGATATATCCAAATGAGAATATGTTGCGTACATATAATTCAATTAAGAAATCTTTATCGTACAACAAAATAAGGTGGGTAAATCCCAGCAACTTTCATCTTACAGTAAAATTTTTTGGTGATACATACGAAGACAGTATTTCTGTTGTCAATAAGGTTATTATTGATACAATAAATGAGTTTAGTTCTTTTGATATTGAAATTAAGAATACTGGAATTTTTGGAAGCAGGTATAATCCTCGTGTAATTTGGTTCGGTATAACCGAAAATGAAAAGTTGTCATGCTTAGCAAATGAGCTGGTAAACAACTTGGATGTTGAAGGTTTTAAGAACACAAGACAAAATTTTGTTCCACATATTAGCATTGGAAGGATAACCAAGATTGAAGATAAAAAGTTGTTTAACTATGAAATAAGCAAAGTTAAATATGATTATTATCAGAAATCTGAAATCAAAGAGTTAATTTTATTTGAAAGTATACTTTCATCAAAAGGACCAACATATAATGTTGTTAATAGATATAAATTGAAGTAGACATTGAAGTACGCTAACTACGTGACTGGTAGGTGTATGCGTAAAAATATTTTTTGTGGGCAACAATTATAATATGAAATGAGTTATAAGTAAGGTTTTTTTTAATTTAGCCAGCACATATTTATAAGATTGAAACAACTATTTTATTACATATCTATATTGTTGATTCTTGTTCCTTTTAACAAGGTATTGGGACAGCAAGCCCCGGTTTTTACACAGTATAAAGAAACTCAGATGTTTTCGAACCCGGCATATGCTGGTATGCGTGAAGGTATATGCGTTAATGGGTTAATGAGACAGCAATGGGCAGGCTTTAAGGATTATTATACGGGTGATAAGGCATCACCGGAGGATTATTTGATCACCATAGATTCACCCATAAAATTACTGCATGGTGGACTAGGTGCAGCAATAATACAAGATAAAGCTACATATTATTGGAATGATATAAGCTTACTTCTATCATATTCATTTCATACTGAGCTTTCCATCGGAACATTGGGAATTGGTATTGGAGCAGTATTGAAAAATAGAAATATAGACGGAACTAAATTTAGGATGGTCGATCCTGGTGATGACATATTATTGAAAACTGCACAAGGAGATATGCGTTTTGATGCCAATTTGGGAGTTTTCTTTAGATCAATTAATAATTACTACATAGGGGTTTCGTTTACTAACTTACTTAAGTCAACATTTGTAAAACTTGACCCTTCTGGAGAAGGAATTATTTCAACAGATAGGACTCTATATATTACAGGGGGATACAATTACGTTTTTCCCAGTGATCCAAGATTTGAAATAGAACCTTCTATTTTAATTCAAAGTGATTTTATTTCAACACAATATAATATCTCAACAACCGTTAATTACAATACCAGATTCTGGGGAGGATTGAATTATCGCTTTCAGGAATCGGTTGGTGCAATTGTCGGTTTGAGATTCAAAGATTTTAGACTGGGTTATGCTTACGACATCAATACTAAGAGGTTAGGTGTTCCGGGAAGCCATGAGGTCAGTTTGGGTTATTGTTTTAAGATTAAGACAGATCGTTCTAAAACAAGTTATAAGAATACAAGATACTTGTAGTATTTTATATTGAAAATTTAATAAGCATGTGCATATTAAATATATATTTTGTTACTTTTGGGCGCTCTATTAAAATAGGAGAAGGGATTAATATCGCAATAAACAAAATTTTTATGATGAAGAGATTGCTTATATACACACTGGTTGTTATGTTTCTTGCAAGCTGTAGCAACTCCGGAAACGGGGAATTGGTAGGCACAAGAAAAAAATCAAAGCCATTTTATCAGCCTGATCCATACGGTATGGTTTTCGTACCAATGGGTAGTTATACAATGGGTGCTGGTGATGAAGATCTAACAAATAGCCATTTGATTCAACCGAAGACTATTTCGGTTAGTGCTTTTTTTATGGATGAAACAGAAATCACCAATGATAAATACAGGATGTTTGTAAATTGGGTGCGTGATTCAATTGCCCGTACAATTCTTGGCGATGTTAATCCAGAAGAATATCTGATTGAGGAAAATGCCAAAACAGGTGAGGTTTATGATCCTCCATACCTAAATTGGAAAAATGACATCGATTGGAATAGCGAAGATCAGGATGTTAGAGATGCTCTTGAAGAGATGTATCTTCCAGAACACGAAAGATTTTTCCGCCGTAAAGAGATTGATACAAGAAAATTAATGTATGAGTACTATTGGGTAGATCTTCATGCAGCTGCTAAAAAAGATTTCTCGGAAGATGCTGATTATAGAAATGCAGGATTGGCTAACCGTCCACAAGGACTACGCGATCGTTCAGTTTATGTTCGTAAAGAAACCATAGGCGTTTATCCCGATACCTTAGCATGGATTCATGATTATACTTATTCTTTTAATGATCCATTAACTCAGAAATATTTTTGGCATCCAGCATACGACAACTATCCTGTAGTAGGTGTTAACTGGAAACAAGCACGCGCTTTTTGTGTTTGGAGAACAGAATTTTTAAATGCACATCTAAGAAGTAAAAAAGGTGGAGTTGATTTGGCAGAGTTTCGCCTTCCTACAGAAGCTGAATGGGAATGGGCTGCAAGAGGTGGATACACCTTAAACCCATATCCATGGGGAGGTCCCTATACCAGAAATGAAAAAGGATGTTTCTTAGCAAACTTTAAACCACTTCGTGGTAACTATATAGCCGATGGTGGTATTCGTACTGTTATCGCTGCACACTATCCTCCAAATGATTGGGGACTTTACGATATGTCTGGTAATGTTGCTGAATGGACAAATAGTGCTTTTGATCCAGCTACCTATAACTTTACTTGGGATATGAACCCTAACTATACTTATAATGCTAAAGAAGATGATCCTCCGGTTATGAAAAGAAAAGTTATCCGTGGAGGTTCATGGAAAGATATAGCTTATTTCTTACAAGTTACAACTAGGTCTTACGAATATCAGGATACCGCAAAATCATATATTGGTTTTAGATGTGTTCAGCCATATTTGGGTCGTAACAAAGGAGATAATCCAAATAAAGCGTCTAGAATTTATAATTAACGAATTATCAAACCAAATCAAAATACTTAACAAAATTTAATCATGGGCTTATTCAGTTTTACAAAAACACGGGGTTACCGTAATTTCATGGCCAAAGTATATGGTCTAGGTGCAGCAGTAGTACTTATTGGTGCATTATTTAAAATTAATCACTATCCATATGCCGATATTATGCTTATCGTTGGGCTTGGAACTGAAGCATTAATTTTCTTCTTTTCAGCATTTGAACCACCTCATGTTGAACCCGACTGGAGTTTAGTACACCCTGAATTAGCTGGTATGTATGGTGGAGTTAAAGGCAAAGAGCTTAAAAAGAGACAGTCACCAACCGAAAGACTTGATGAGATGCTTGCAAAAGCACAAATCGATGAAGAAACCATTGGTCGCTTAGGTGATGGAATGGGGAGATTGAGCGAGAATGCACTGAAGATGAATAGTGTTGCTGATGCTGCTGTTGTAAGTGAAGAGTTTTATAAAAATATGAAAACTGCTTCAGGATCAGCTCAGGATTTGAGTTATGCTTTTGGTAAAGAAGTTGAAGCTACAAATCAGTATTCTGAAAACATGGTTAAAGTTAACGAAGGAGTTGGAAATCTTTCAAGTGCATATGATCAGGTAGCGGATGCTCTAAAAGCTGATGTAAACACAACTGAAGTATTCACTGGTTCTGTTAAAGCTGCAACTGAGTCTGCCCAGAGTTTAGCAGATAGTTATGAAAAATCTGCTGAAATTCTTTCTAAATCCGTTTCTGCATTAGACTTTACAGCTGTTGAAGGTGATGCCTATAATGAGCAATTACGTAAGATTGGTGAAAACCTAAGTGCATTAAATGCAATTTATGAAATTCAGCTACAAGGTACTAATAAAGCTGTTGAATCATCAGAACAGTTACAAGTGACTATGAATGAATTCCTTGCTAAACTTGAAACATCAACTGCTTCAACTGCAGAATTTTCAGGACAAATGGAATCTCTGACACAACGTATGGGATCTCTAAATAAAGTTTATGGTAATATGCTATCAGCCATGAATGCTAATGTATAGCATATTGCAATTAACAAATCCATAAACTAACACAATAAAAAATGGCTGGATATAAAGAAACCCCACGGCAAAAAATGATTGCTATGATGTACTTGGTACTCACAGCACTCCTTGCACTAAATGTTTCTAAAGAGATTCTTGATGCTTTCCTTGTGGTTAATAAATCAATGGAGAGTACTAATGAGAGTCTTACTGCAAAAATTCACGAAAAGTATGCTGAATTTAAGAAGCAAAACGATATGAACCCAAAAAAGGTTGGTCCTTATTGGGAACGTGCAAAAAATGTAGAACAAGAAGCAGAGAAACTTATTAAATATCTCGATTATATTAAGTATAAATTAGTTGAGGTTAGCGAACGTAAAGATTCGACTGAAATAATGAGTCTTTATTATGTTGATACCGTAATTAATGGTGTTAGCAAAAAAGTACTTGATTTAAGATCTGTCCCAACAAAGGATAAATATGACGCAACAACTTTTTATATGATGCGTGAGAATAAGAGCGGAGAGGCATATACACTGTCGCAAAAAATGCAGGTATATAGAGATACGGTTCTTAATGTTATGGGTTTGCCGGCAAACTCTGATAAAGTTGGTTTGTATACAAATCCACCTAGTGGCGATTATATATACAAGGATGCTAGTGGACAACCTCAAGATTGGGAGCAACACAACTTTTATCACACCATATTAGCAGCTGATATAACGATCTTAAATAAGATTATTGCAGAAGTTAGATCTGCTGAGTTCAATTCATTGAACTTTTTGTATGCATCTGTAAGTGAAAAAGATTTTAAATTTGATAATGTTGCAGCAAAAATAATTCCCAAGAGTACATATGTATTTAAAGGACAGAAGTATGAAGCAGAAGTACTAGTCGCTGCTTATGATTCGAAAACACAGTTAAACAGTAAATATTTACAAGGTGCTGAAACTTGGAAAGAATCATACATGGATAGAGCAAAAACCGTTGAAGGCGAAGAAGGTACGATTAAGTTAGAATTTGCGACTGGTGCAGAGGGATTACAGAAGTATGCTGGTATAATTGAAATGAGAGACCCTGTTACCAATGATATTGTTACATATCCTTATGAGGGAGAATATTATGTTGCTCCTCCATCTTTAACAGTTGCTCCACTTAAGATGAATGTATTTTACATTGGTGTTGATAACCCTGTTTCAATATCTGCTGCTGGATTGTCAAAAGATCAAATAAATCCTGTAATTAGTCTTGGTAAATTAACAAAGAAAGATGGTGAATGGTCGGTTAGAATTAATAAAAGACCTACCGGTAAAAGTATTGCCACAATTAGTGCAAGTGCTAAAATTGATGACAAAACATTACCACTTGGGAAAGCTGAATTTAGAGTGAAGCGTGTACCTGATCCAACTGCTGAGATTGGTGGAATGGCTGATGGTCAGATTGACAAAAATGTTCTTTTGGCAGCAAGCGCGATTATTCCTAACATGAAGGATTTTGAATTTGACTTGTATTTTGTTGTTAATTCTTACACTTTTGGTGCAATTATTAATGGCGACTGGGTTCAGAAAAATGTTAAAGGAAACGTATTTACAGAGGAAGTAAAAAACATCATTCGCAATGGAAAAAGAAAACAAAAGTTTTTCTTTGAGAATATCCAGGCGAAAGGACCAGATGGAACCAATAGAAGGTTAAATCCAGTTAACTTAGAGCTTAAGTAATATTAAAAATATTGTAGGATGAAAAAATTATTAGTTGGCTTAATTACATTTTCAATGCTGCTATCTTTAAGTGCAGTATCTCAAATAATAAATGAAGCACCATTAGATGGATTGTTTCCTGAAGAGAGCTGGAGTGTAAATAAAAAGCCTATACCATATCCACCAATTCGTAAAGCCGATTTAATGTGGTCGAAAAGGATATGGCGTGAGATTGATTTTAAGCAAAAGTTTAATCAAAAATTTTATTACCCGATTGATTCTCAGGCAAACTGGAAATCGTTTATTATGATTGTTCTTGATGCTTTAAAAGAAGGTGGGCAAATGACAGCCTATGATATTAGTAATACTGATGAGCTTCTGGTTCCTATTACATATAACGAAATTGTAGGTAGACAAACTGATACATTACCAACTGTTGGTAGACGTCCATACCCTCCTTATGAAGAGTATGACACGTTGATTATCACTGAGTTTGATCCAACAAAAGTGATGAGGTTGCGTATAAAAGAAGATTGGTATTTCGATAAGCAACGAAGTCAAATGATGGTGCGTATTATAGCACTGTGTCCGATACTAATGGTTGAACGTGATGGACAGGAACAACCTTCACCACTTTTCTGGATATCGTATGCCGAAGCTCGAGATGTATTTGCCCAAGCTCTTGTATTTAATGAGTTTAACTCTGCTGCACGCCTTACATACGATGAGTTATTTTGGAAGAGACTTTTTGATAGTTATATCTATAAAGAACAAAATGTATACGATAGGAGAATTAATGCCTATGCAACGGGAGTTGATGCATTGTTAGAATCAGAAAGGATAAAAACAGAAATGTTTAGATTTGAAGAAGATTTATGGCAATATTAATGTCATTCTCCATAAGAACAAAACCTCTCAGAAATGGGAGGTTTTTTTATTTCTGACCATTTTGTTTGTTGTATAAAGTTGATGTAGTTTTGTGTTGTGCAAAGCTTACTAGAAACTAACATAACCTATCTCAAGGGCGTTGGACCCAAAAAGGCTGCAGTTCTGAAAAAAGAGCTTGGGGTAATAGTTTTTGATGACCTACTGAATTATTTTCCTTTTCGATATGTAGATAAGAGCCGTATTTATAATGTCAGCGATATTGTATCCGGTAATACTTACTTTCAGCTAATTGGGAAAATAACAAACCTTGAAAAAGTAGGTGATAAAAGAACAAGATATATAATAGCAACCCTAACTGATGAAACCGGTAGTATTGATATGGTTTGGTTCCGAGGAGTGCAATGGGTATTAAACAGGTTTATTCCGGGGAAAAGGTATGTGGTTTTTGGAAAACCATCTGTTTTTAAAAACAAATTCAATTTTGTTCATCCCGAAATCGAAGACTATGATGAAGAGACTTTTAAAATTACCGGACAGCGCCTTGAAGGTATTTATAGTTCAACTGAGAAATTAAAAAATATTGGACTTGGTGCACGTGGTATTAGTAAGCTGGTAAACGAATTATTGTCACAATGCAATAACCGGTTTTCTGAAACCCTTCCCAACTATATTATTTCTAAATATAATCTTCTGGGTAAGCAACAAGCATTGGTAAACATCCATTTTCCGTCTGATTCAAACATAATTAAAAGAGCAAGTGATCGCTTAAAATTTGAGGAGCTATTATTGGTTCAGTTGCAAATACTTGGTCAGAGGAATTCATTAAACCGCAAAATTGTTGGTCAGGTATTTAAATTGGTTGGTGAATCATTTAACGAGTTTTTTAATAATCAATTACCATTTAGTCTTACTGGTGCCCAAAAAAGGGTAATCAAAGAAATTAGAGCTGATATGCGCGGTGGCTTTCAAATGAACAGACTGCTTCAGGGCGATGTTGGGAGCGGAAAAACTTTGGTTGCTCTAATGTGTATGTTATTAGCTTTGGACAATGGTTTTCAGTCGTGCATAATGGCACCAACCGAAATACTAGCTACACAGCACTACAACAGCATAAAAAAAATGCTGTCGGCAATGGATATCAAAATGGAGTTACTTACTGGATCTACCAAAAAGAAAAAGAGAACAGAGATTCACAATAGCCTTGTTGATGGAAGCCTTAATTTACTAATAGGTACTCATGCGGTAATTGAGGATACTGTTCAGTTTAACAACCTTGGGTTTGTTGTGATTGATGAGCAGCATAGATTTGGAGTTGCTCAAAGGGCTAGGCTATGGAGAAAAAATAAGATACCTCCCCATGTACTGGTTATGACAGCAACTCCCATTCCTCGAACCCTGGCAATGACAGTTTATGGAAACCTTGATATATCAGTAATTGATGAGTTGCCTCCAGGTCGAAAGCCTGTTACCACTTCTCATTTGTTTGAAAAAAGTAGGCTAAGAGTTCTTGGTTTTATGAAGGATCAGATAAAACAAGGCAGGCAGATATATATAGTATATCCCCTAATTCGGGAGTCGGAGAAAGTTGATTTGAAAAATCTGATGGATGGATATGCAAATATGTTACATGATTTTCCGATGCCTACTTATCAAGTTAGCGTGCTGCACGGTCGTATGAAACCAGAGGATAAGGATTTTGAGATGCAGAGATTTGTTGAGGGTAAGACGGATATAATGGTATCAACAACTGTTATAGAAGTTGGTGTAGATGTGCCAAATGCTTCAGTAATGATAATTGAGAACTCAGAGCGTTTTGGACTTTCACAACTTCATCAATTACGAGGCCGTGTTGGTCGGGGAGCTGATCAATCATATTGTATATTAATGTCAGGATACAAACTGTCTTCCGAAGGGAGAAAACGGCTTGAGATAATGGTAGAGACCACAGATGGCTTTAAAATTGCAGAAGCTGATCTTAAACTAAGAGGACCAGGAGATCTGCAAGGAACACAGCAGTCAGGTGTGCTTGACCTTAAAATTGCCAGTTTGGTAAATGATACAGAGATAATCACAGCAACACGCACCATGGCAGAAGAAATACTATTAACCGATCCAACTCTTTCATTAACCAAAAATGCATTACTTCGTAAACAGCTCGAACAAATAAAGAAGGGTAAGCAGAACTGGGGTAGGATTTCATAATCTCAGAAAAGTTAAACTTATTTGATAGAGCCTATTGGTGTTATAAGATTGGTCACTCAAAGAATCAAACAATTGTGGTTGATTTTTTCAATCCGGGTTATGTATTAGAACCATGTAATTCACTATGCGGATTCAATGTTTTTAATATCTATACCTTTCGTAAATATCATTACTTTTGCAGGTTATTACAAAAATGAATTAGAATGAAAATTTCGTATAATTGGCTCAAACAATATATAAATCTTGATATTGAACCTGAAAAACTATCTCCTATCCTTACCGATATTGGTTTGGAGGTTGAGGGGATGGAAAAATTCCAGTCGGTTAAAGGTGGATTAGAAGGTATTGTAATTGGAGAAGTGGTTACATGCACACAACATTCCAATGCAGATAAATTAAGTGTTACTACGGTTAATATTGGAGGTGACGATCTACTTCCTATTGTTTGTGGGGCTCCAAATGTTTCTGCTGGTCAAAAGGTAGTTGTTGCAACGGTTGGTACAACATTATATGATGGTGACGATTCATTTAAGATTAAGAAAGCAAAGATAAGAGGTGAGGTATCACAAGGGATGATTTGTGCTGAAGATGAACTTGGTTTAGGAACATCACATGATGGTATAATGGTTCTACCGGCGGATGTCGAGGTAGGTATGAAGGCATCTCAGTATTTTAATATTGAGGAAGACGTTATTTTTGAAATAGGATTAACACCTAACCGTAGCGATGCTACTTCTCATATTGGGACAGCACGTGATTTAGTTGCCGGATTAAATCATTTATATGATACCAGAAAATATTCATTATCACTCCCAAGTGTTGATGAGTTTAAAGTTGATAATACAAGCTTGGATATTGATGTAATTGTTGATGATAACGAAGCATGCCCAAGGTACTCAGGTTTAAGTATAAGTGGTATAGAAGTTTGTGAATCTCCGGATTGGCTAAAAACTAAGTTGAATTCCATTGGAGTACGACCAATTAATAATATTGTTGATATTACCAACTATGTTCTACATGAAACAGGTCAACCCTTGCACGCATTCGATGCTAAAGAAATAACTGGAAATAAGGTAGTTGTACGCAAGATGGACATGGGTTCAACCTTTACAACATTAGATGATATTGAAAGAAATCTAGATGCAAATGATCTTATGATTTGTAATCAGGAAAATGGCATGTGCATGGCAGGTGTTTTTGGTGGTATTAACTCAGGTGTTGAAAATGATACCGTAAACATCTTTCTGGAAAGTGCATATTTCGATTCTAAACATATTCGTAAAACATCCAAAAGGCATGGATTACAAACCGATGCATCATTTAGATTTGAAAGAGGTGCCGATCCTAATATTACAGTTTATGCCTTGAAAAGAGCCGCCAATTTGATTAAGGAATTGGCTGGAGGAGTAATCTCATCAGAAATAAAAGATGTATATCCCAATCCTATTGTTCCTTGGACCATTGATGTTGATTTTAATAATGTAGATAGATTAATCGGTAAAAAAATTGATCAAAGTATCAGTAAAAGAATACTTGAGGATTTGGAAGTTAAAGTAATGGATTCTACTGATGAAGCTATGCGGTTACTAGTTCCTACTTTTAAGGTTGACGTAACACGTGAAGTGGATATAATAGAAGAAATATTACGTATATATGGATATAATAACATAGAAATATCTGGTAAGCTAAACTCTTCGCTAAGTTCAAGGCCTAAGCCTGATTTGGAAAAAATTCAAAACACCATAGCTGATTATTTGGTTGGTCAGGGACTATCCGAAATAATGAACAATTCTTTAACAAAGGCAAGTTATGTTGAGAATAATGATGATTTTACATCTGATCAAAATGTAGATTTATTAAATCCGCTTAGTAATGAACTAAATATATTGCGACAGTCGTTACTTTTTGGTGGTTTGGAGACTGCAGCATATAATATAAATCGTAAATCTGCCAACTTACAACTATTTGAGTTTGGTAAGAGTTATAGAAACTTAAAAAAGTCAGAAAAATCAGATGGTATTAAGAATTATTTGGAGGAAAAACATTTGATGATTTTGGCTTCGGGTAATATTTCAACTAACTCATGGAAATCACAAAATGAAAATACTGATATTTACACAGTTACGGCCTTGGTGAACAGCATACTAACAAAATTGGGGATTGACAAAGGTCTTTCAATGTCAGAAGCTGAATCCGACTCATCGAAGTATTTGCTTCAATATAAAGTACATGACAATGTAATTGCAGATGTATTTCCAGTGAGCAATAAATTACTAAATGACTTTGATATTAACCAGGATGTTTTTTGTGCCAATATTAACTGGACAAAACTTATGAAGTATTCTAAATTTAGTGATACAGTATATGTTCCGGTTCCTAAATTTCCAAGCGTAAAACGAGATCTTTCACTTGTCTTAGACAAAAAGGTAAACTACAACGAACTTAAGGAAGCTGCCATGAAAACTGAGCGTAAACTACTTAAGGATGTGAATTTATTTGATATCTATGAAGGTAGTAAACTCGGAGATAGTAAAAAATCATATGCATTATCGTTTATTCTTCAAGATGAAAATAAAACTCTAACCGATAAGGTAATAGATAAAACAATGAAACGGATACTGCATGCATTTGAGCAACAATTTAATGCTCAATTGCGTTAGCACTATTGTTTGGAAGAAATTGATTAATTTTATACATTATATTTTCTATTTTACTGATGGAATTACAATCGATTAAACAAAGATTTGGAATAATTGGCAACTCCCCTTTACTAAATCGTGCCATAGATGTAGCAATTCAAGTTGCTCCAACCGATTTAACTGTTCTGATTACAGGTGAAAGTGGTACAGGTAAAGAAGTATTTCCGAAAATAATACATCAGTCAGGCTCTAGGAAACATGGTCATTATATAGCAGTTAACTGTGGAGCAATACCAGAAGGAACAATAGATTCTGAATTATTTGGTCATGAAAAAGGATCTTTTACTGGAGCACATGAAGCCAGGAAAGGTTATTTTGAAGTAGCAGATGGCGGCACAATTTTTTTGGATGAAGTTGCCGAATTGCCCCTTTCAACACAAGTTAGACTACTTAGGGTATTAGAAACAGGTGAGTTTCTAAAGGTAGGTTCTTCAAAAGTTGTTAAAACAAATGTTAGAGTTGTAGCCGCAAGTAATGTAAACCTACCCAAATCGATTGAAGACGGGAAATTTAGACAGGACCTTTATTATCGATTAAATACCATTCCAATATTTGTGCCTCCTTTACGTGATAGAAAAGACGATATACATTTAATATTCAGAAAATTCACAACTGATTTTGCTGAAAAATATCGCATGCCACCATTGCGATTAACAGAGGATGCCATTAGTGTTTTGAAGAATTTTTATTGGCCCGGTAATATACGACAGCTTAAAAATGTAACGGAGCAAATTTCTATTATTGAAAAAGATAAGTTGTTGGATGCACCGACTCTGCGGAAGTATTTGCCATCTGGTACAACATCTGATTTACCGGTACTTTATAATAAGAAAGAAGATAGCATATCAGAAAGAGAATTACTTTATAAGGTGCTTTTTGATATGAAGAAGGATATGACTGATCTTAAAAAGATTGTTCTTGATATTCTTGAAAAAAGTGATGATCAGGATGATATTGAACAAACCAAAGCACTATTAGTTAAGGATTTTGGTGCTGATCTCATTGTTCCTGAACCAAAAGAAAGCCACTCTGTTAAAATAACATCACCAAATGAAGATGTGCAAATACGTGAGGGGCAGGACATTGAAGATTTTGATCATTCGGAAGTAATTGAAGAGTCATTATCTCTGCAGGATAAGGAGAGGGAAATGATAAAAATGGCCCTTGAGAAACACAGGGGTAAACGTAAGAATGCTGCAAACGAATTGGGAATTTCTGAACGAACTCTTTATCGAAAAATAAAGGAGTATAATATCAAATAGTAAAAATTTGAATTGAATGAAAAAGTTACACATTGATAAATTAATTCTAACTCTGGTATCAATAACTACTGTGTTACTATTATTTTCTTCATGTGGAGTATACTCATTTACAGGTGCATCAATTCCGCCGGAAGCGAAAACAGTTTCGGTACAATATTTCCCAAACCGTGCACTATTGGTTGAACCAACACTAAGTCCGATATTTACAAATATATTGAGGGATCAGTTTACTGGACAAACAAACCTTGAAATGATTGAGCGTAATGGTGATTTAGCAATTGAAGGAGAGATAGTTGATTATAATATCACGCCCGTTGCAATCCAGTCGGACCAAACCGCAGCTCAAAATAGATTAACAATTGTTATTAATGCAAGGTTTACGAATAGATATGAGCCTGATAAGGATTTCGAAACTAAGTTTACTCAGTTTTATGATTATGCTTCAACAGATGATTTAAATACTATCAAGGGGCCATTAATTGATGAACTTTGTGCAAATTTGGCACAAGATGTTTTTGATAAAGCAGTAATAAATTGGTAAGATACTTATGAATAAAAATGATTTTATTGGTTTTTTACAAAACCCAGACAATCTAAGTGCAGAGTCTACAACCGATCTTGTTGATGTGGTGGCGGAGTTTCCATATTGCCAAACAGCCCGAATGCTTCTAACCATTAATCTTTTTAAAGAAAGAAACATCAGATACGATTCTGAACTCAGAACAACAGCAGTATATGTTTGTAATAGGGGAGTATTGAAAAAGCACCTTGATAGAGTTGCCAATGCAGACACAAAAGTAGTTTTGCCTGATGAAGAGGTTGAAGAACCCATCAAGAAAGTTGATTCGCAACAAAATGAAAAACCATCGGAAGTAAAGGAAAGTATCCATAAGGAGGAACCAAATGAGGATCTTGAGTTGGAAGATGAGGCAATTGCAGAGGTTAAAAATATTATTGAGCGACATTTGTTTGAACTGGAAGAAGAAAGCAGAAAAAGAAAAGCACTTGAATCGGAAGTAGAATCAGAGCTTGCAGATGTTAAGCCAAAAACAGAATTGATAGATGATTTCATTAAGAATGAGCCTTCCATAAGTCGTCCAAAAGCAGAGTTTTATGATCCTGTTCATAAAGCTAAAGAAAGCATTGTGGATCATGAAAATATTGTTAGTGAAACACTTGCGAATATTTTTTATGATCAAGGGCACACCTTAAAGGCCATAAAAATTTATAAGAAATTAAGTTTGAAATTTCCAGAAAAAAGTAGTTACTTTGCAGCCCTTATTAAAAAGGCTGAAAAAGAACTTGAATCTTAAAAAAAAGAACGATGTATATATTTGTTTCCATACTAATATTAGCTGTAAGCGTGTTGTTGGGATTAATCGTATTAGTGCAAAATCCAAAAGGTGGTGGACTTGCTGCAAATTTAACAGGAGCTGGTTCTCAATTTATGGGAGTTAGGCAAACTGCCGATTTTCTTGAAAAAGCATCTTGGGGTTTAGCAATTGCATTATTAATTCTTAGCTTAACCGCAACTATGATAATTCCACGTGATTACGAAGTAGTTGGTGCTCAAAAATCTGAGATTATTGATAAAGTTGAGGATATGAGTGGAGCTGCCCCTATTGATTTCCAAACCCCACCTCCTCAAGAAGAAGTTGGAGACGAATAGTCGAAAAAAGGTATTTGAAAAAATGTCAGAATGTCAGACCTTATATTGATAAGGTCGATTCATTCTGACATTTTTTTTTGCCTTATAGTTTGGCATAGAATATGACACCATCAAATTCTAGTTTATAAAATTAATAATAAAGATGAAAAAATTAAATATCAGGCCGCTTGGCGACAGAGTAGTTGTAGAACCTACAAAAGCAGAAGAGAAAACAGCATCTGGGATAATTATACCAGATACAGCTAAGGAAAAACCAAATCATGGAACTGTTGTTGCAGTTTCTGAAGGTAACAAAGAAACAGTAATGACTGTAAAGGTGGGTGATACTATTCTTTATGGCAAATATGCTGGTACTGAAATCGAAATTGATGGAGGTAATTATTTAATAATGAGTGAGACTGATATACTTGCAATTATTTAATCGGAGAATAAAAAAATTATAAATAAATAAAAATTTAGAAAAATGGCAAAGGATATATTATTCAGTAATGAAGCCAGAGATGGTATTAAAAAAGGCGTTGATGCTTTAACTGATGCTGTAAAAGTTACTTTGGGACCAAAGGGAAGAAACGTGCTTATCGATAAATCGTTTGGTGCTCCTCAGGTGACTAAAGATGGTGTAACAGTAGCCAAGGAAATTGAATTGGCTGATACTGTTGAAAACATGGGTGCACAAATGGTTAAGGAAGTTGCTTCCAAAACCAATGATATTGCAGGTGATGGTACAACAACTGCAACTATTCTTGCACAAAGCATTTATGCAACTGGTCTTAAAAATGTAACTGCCGGTGCAAATCCAATGGATCTTAAACGTGGAATTGATAAAGCGGTTAAAGCTGTTGTTGCTTCATTAAATGAGCAAACAGAGATGGTTGGTGACAGCAATAAAAAAATTGAACAAATCGCCTCAATATCTGCAAACAATGATGCTGTAATTGGAAAATTGATTGCAGAAGCTATGAGTAGAGTGAAAAAAGAAGGTGTTATTACTGTTGAAGAAGCCAAAGGAATAGATACTTATGTTGATGTTGTTGAAGGTATGCAATTTGACCGTGGTTATATTTCACCATATTTTGTAACAGACACTGAAAAAATGGAAACTGTTTATGAGAGTCCATTAATTCTTATTTACGATAAGAAGGTAAGTGTTATGAAAGATTTACTTCCTATTCTTGAAAAGGCAGCACAAACAGGTAAAGCACTTATTATTATTGCCGAAGATGTGGAAAGCGAAGCACTTGCAACTCTAGTTGTAAACCGTTTACGTGGTTCATTAAAAGTTGCCGCTGTAAAATCTCCTGGATTTGGCGATAGAAGAAAAGAAATGTTAGAAGACATCGCAATACTTACAGGTGGAACAGTAATCTCAGAAGAAAAAGGTTATAAACTTGAGGATACTACTCTTGAAATGTTAGGTGAAGCAGAGAAAATTACAATTGATAAAGAAAATACAACAATTGTAAGCGGTAAAGGAGACAAGGCTAATATCGATGCAAGAGTAAATCAAATTAGAACACAAATTGAAACTACCGGTTCTGACTATGACAAAGAGAAACTACAGGAAAGACTTGCTAAATTAGCAGGTGGTGTTGCTGTTATATATGTTGGTGCTGCTAGTGAAGTAGAAATGAAAGAGAAAAAAGATCGTTTTGACGATGCTCTTGCCGCTACTCGTGCTGCAATCGAAGAAGGAATTGTTCCCGGTGGCGGTGTTGCATTAATTCGTACCATTCCTTCACTTGATACAGTATCAGCAGAAAGCGATGATGAAGCTACAGGAGTTGCGATTGTGAAGAGAGCAGTTGAAGAGCCACTTCGTCAGATTGTTGAAAATGCAGGACTTGAGGGTTCAGTTATTGTTAACAAAGTAAAAGAAGGTAAAGGTGATTATGGATTTAATGCCAGAACTGAAGTTTACGAGAAGCTTATTAAGGCAGGTGTTGTTGATCCTACAAAAGTAACACGTGTTGCTTTGGAAAATGCAGCTTCAATTTCAGGAATGTTATTAACTACTGAATGCGTACTTTCTGAAATTAAAGATGAAAATGCAGCTCCAATGCCAGCAATGCCTCCAATGGGCGGTGGAATGCCAGGCATGATGTAGAAAATATGCAAAATCATAATACTAAACCATCCTTCAAACGAAGGGTGGTTTTTTTTGCTCCTATTTATTTTGAGTTTCGTCATTTTCTTGTTCAGGAAGCCTTTATAAATATTTAGTATTTTTGAGTTATGACCATAAAACTTAAAAACATGAAGTCGATTTTGTATTCTGTATTTACTATTCTCTTGTTATCAGCTTCAGCAGATGCTCAAATGGGCAATATAAGTGATATTATAAAAAACAAGATTGATACTGGGGTAGAAACAAAATCGATTTCTGCGGATGGTGTAATACTTTACTCCCAGGGGGTATTATCTAATTTTTATGGAGAGATTGGATATAATGCCGCATGGACTGAACAAAAAAATATCGACGACCTATTGTTTAATCTAAATGATTCATATAATGAAGGTCTTATGCCCACTGATTATCACCTTAAAAAAATTAGTAGGTTAAGTGATGAAGTTAAAAATAATAATGATTTACAAAAATTGGCTGATCTTGATTTGTTGATGACTGATGCGGCTTTGTTATATGCTTCACACCTTATATTGGGTAAAGTTGATCAATCTAAAATTAGAATTGGATGGAATGTCCCTTCTAACAAACTACCCATTGATTCAGAATCATTACTTGAAAATGCACTGGTTAATAAAACCCTATCTAATTCATTTGATGAAATAAAACCGGATTATTTTATGTATACACATCTAAGAAATGGATTAGCTACATATAGAAATATTTCTGAAAATGAAGGATGGCCTGAAGTTCCAAAAGGACAGGTGCTTAAGTTGGGAGTTGTTGACTCACGTGTTTTAACTCTTCGGGATTACCTATTAATTACGGGTGATTTACAACCCGAAATTCAAAGTGAGAATGATAGTATTTATGACATAGTTGTTGAGGAAGCTGTAAAAAGTTTTCAGTACAGACATAACCTTAATCAGGATGGAATTGTTGGAAAAGGAACTCTCGCTTTAATTAATATTCCTGTTGAGAAAAGAATTGAAGAGATAAGAATAAACTTGGAACGTGCTCGATGGGTAATACATCACTTACCAAAAGACTTTTTGGTTGTAAACATTGCTGGCTTTAATGTGAGAAGGATTATTGAAGATTCAACGGTTTTTTATTCGCGTGTCATAGTTGGTCGTCATTATCATGAGTCACCAATATTTGATGGAAAAATGACCTATATTGAATTAAACCCAACTTGGACATTGCCTTATTCAATTGCCACAAAAGAAACCTTACCTAAGCTCAAGAAGAACCCTGATTACCTAGCAAAGAAAAATATGATCATAATGGATCGAAGTGGAAAAGAGCTTGATCCATCAACAATTGACTTTGATAGCTTATCTCGACGAAATTTCCCATATACCCTTCGACAAAAAGCAGGGCCTCATAATGCTTTGGGTGAAGTAAAATTCATGTTTCCAAATAAGTATGCAGTTTACTTGCACGATACTCCTGCAAGAAGTTTGTTTGCACGCGAAGACCGGGCATTTAGTCATGGATGCATAAGACTAGATGACAAATGGGGTCTTTTTCTTAATCTAATGGGAGAAAAATGGAATATGGAAAGAATTGAAGAAGTAGTAAAATCCGAGAAAACAACTGTTGTAAAGCTAAATAACCCAATCCAAATATTGCTATTATATTGGACTGCTGGCGCAGACAAACAGGATCAATTGTTTTTTAATAAAGATGTTTATGACCGCGATTCTGAAGTATTAAAACAACTTGATAAGCCCTATAAATTTCTCAAAGCATCATAATAAACAGCAATATTTTAGAATAATATGCGTTCCAGCTAACCAATTATATTAAGATACATATGATAAGGATTTTAGTTATAGCTTTTTTGTTGATACATATTAATGTGTTGGCTGGCGTTGATGATGAATGGCTGAAAATTAAAGTAAACGATGACAAGGCACAAAGTTTGTCGCGAGTTTTTGAAACAGTTATGCCTGGTGGTAATGTTATTATTAATGTTATTGCACATGATCAAAGTAAAATTAATATTACAAGCGATCATGGCAGACTTGTTTACAAAGGTGAACGAAAGTGGAAGTATTTTGCCCCAGAAAAGCCTGGTAATTATAATGTTGTTATTAACGATATTACAACCGACAAATCCATTACTTTGATAATATTTGTACTAACCCCGTCAGCTGATCAAGAAGGTGAATATTTAAATAATTATCGTATTGGTAATTATCCCGATGATAATTACAAAGGCAATAAAAACTACACAAAGCCGGAAGGATTTATTGAAGTTACAGAGTCCAATAAGAATTTATTTATTACTCCTCATTTTCAGCTAAAGCAATTTTTATGTAAACAGAAATCAGAGTGGCCCAAGTATTTGCTTTTAAACCCAAGACTTTTAATCAAACTTGAGTTTTTAGTTGAAGCATTGAATGAGAGTGGCCATGATGTAGTTACTTTGTTTATAATGAGTGGATATCGAACACCATATTATAATAAAGCAATTGGAAATGTGAAATATAGTAGACATATATATGGAGATGCTGCAGATGTATATGTTGACGAAAATTTAGATGGTGTTATAGACGACCTAGATGAAAATGGGAAGTCAGAAATGAAGGATGCTCATGTATTACATTCCTTACTAAGTAATCTTGAAAAAGATCCTGAAAATGAGCACCTTATTGGTGGTATTGGAAGTTATAAGAAAAATTCAGCCCATACATATTTCATACACGTTGACACTCGTGGATATAGAGCACGTTGGTAGCATTACTCTTCCGAGAATTCGCGTAGCAATTTTTGATAAGTTGAAAATATTCGTGCTCTGGATACAAAGCCTAGGTATATTCCGTTATCAATTACCGGAATATTGTAATGTCCCGATTCTTGAAATTTATGAGCTACTTCTTCCATCGATTCAGTGGGATTAATTACAGTATCAGGCATATACATTATATTTGATACCAGCACACTATCGTAAAGATCATGGTTAAACATTATATTTCTGATGTCGTTTACAAAAACAACACCATAAAAATTATCTTCATTATCAACTACAGGAATAACGTTTCGTTCAGAATTTGCTATTACTTTTACTAGTTCGCCAAGATTACATTCTTTATCAATTGTTTTAAAATTAGTTTCCAGATGACTTCTAACATTCATCATTTGGAGTACAGATCGGTCTTTATGATGTGTAAATAATTCGCCTCTTTCTGCTAGTTTTTTTGTGTAAATCGAGTGGGGTTCGAAATACATTATAGTAAGATATGAAATAGTTGCAGTAATAATCAACGGAGTAAAAAGTTCGTAACCACCAGTTATTTCAGCAATTAGAAATATCCCTGTTAAAGGAGCATGCATAACACCTGCCATAACACCAGCCATACCCACAAGAGCCATATTTTTTACAGGTATATTCGTTCCGGGTAGTAAGTTTATAAATCTACCATAGAAAACTCCAAACACACCTCCAACAAATAATGAAGGAGCAAAGATTCCACCAACTCCACCTGCACCATTTGTTACCGACATGGCAACTACCTTAAAAATTACTATCAGCCCTAAAAATATTAAGATATATAATGAAGAGGAAGAAAAGTCAAGAATGTCTTGATTAACTAATCCATCAACTTTATTGTTAACCAATAATTCCAGGAATTCATAACCCTCTCCGTACAGTGATGGAAGCATGAATATTAATAAACCCAAAATGGCTCCTCCAATTATAACTCGGATAAATTGCATTTTTACCCTACTGATTAACTTCTCAATCGCAAGAGTCATCTGAGTAAAGTACAGGGAAACAAAACCAGTTGCTAAGCCAAGTCCAATGTAATAAGGCAAATGTTTAATGTAAAAACCATCCACAAGATCAAATGAGAATAACACTCCACTACCCATAAATAAATACGATATTGAAGCTCCTGCTGCAGAAGCAATGAGCAAAGGAATCAAGGCTCCCATGGTAAGGTCGATCATTAAAACTTCGAGTGAAAATATTACTGCAGCCACCGGGGCCTTGAAAATACCAGCAATGGCACCTGTTGCACCAGCACCAACCAGTATCATGATTGTTTTATGATTTAGTCGGAATAGCTGACCTAAATAGGAACCAAAACTACTCCCCGTTAGTACAATTGGTGCTTCAAGACCAACCGAACCCCCAAACCCCACAGTTAGTGTACTACCAAGCATTGATGAATACATATTGTGTGGTTTAATTCTACCATGTTTTCTGGATATGGCATATAATATTCTACTAACACCATGGCCAATATTGTCACGGATAATATATTTTGCAAAAATTACTGTTAATAGGATTCCAACAAATGGAAATGCGAGGTATAAATAGTTTGAATCATCAAATACAAAACCATGGGTTATTAAATCATGTGTAAAAAAAACAAGGTTTTTCAAAACTACTGCTGAAAGTCCACTAACTATCCCAATAACTAAACTCAAAACTAACACTAATCGCTTCAATCGTTGCGGATTTGCGTTGTACTTTATAAAATTAAGATTTTTAAGAATAGATTTCAATACAAAATTTTGTTAATCCAATAAAGCAAAGTTATTGATTTTAGGGGAATAATAATAGTTACCTATACTAATCTTCTGACATATCCTTTAGAATTTCTCTGTAATGTGAGAAAACATTAGCACGTGAAAGAAATCCTACATACTTTCCATCTTTCAAAACAACAAGGTTATATTTACCAGAATGCTGAAACTTTCCTGCTATGGTTTCCATATCATCCTTCATATCTACAATATTTGATGGCATAAACATCAGGTTATGCACAGCAGTATCATCATACATTTCGGGCTTAAACATTATGTCTCTTATTTGATCAAGGAAAATAATTCCGTAAAAATTGAAATCTTTATCAATAACAGGATAAATATTACGTGTAGAGTTTGTAATAACCTTTACAAGTTCACCTAGAGTTGCTTTATGATCGATAAAACTGAAATCTTTTTCTAATAGATTATTAATGTTCATCATAGTCAATAATGCCCTGTCCTTATGATGCGTTATAACTTCACCCCGGTTTTTAAGTTGAATTGTATATATTGATTTTGGAACAATTAATTTGGCCATTGCATAGGAAATAGTTGCTACTAGCATAATTGGGAGAAACATGTCATAACCTCCTGTGATCTCACCGATTAAAAATATTGCAGTCAATGGAGCATGAACAACTCCTGCTAGCAATCCAGCCATGCCAACTAGAGCAAAATTTGCAACTGGTAATTCGGCAATGCCCAGGTAATTAACTACGCTTGCAAATAAAAGGCCAGTCATGGTTCCAATAAAGAGGGTAGGGGCAAAAATACCTCCAATTCCGCCTGCTCTAAAGGTTAGCGAAGTAGCTACAACTTTAAATAATACAATTGCAAGTAATAAAATTAGTGTGATTGGAATATTGTCGCTGTAGTTATAGAAAACACTATTGTCAAATATAAATTCCAAATTACCTGATAAACCTTCGTTAATAACTTCAAAGCCTTCGCCATATAACGATGGAAGTAAAAAAATCAATCCACCAAGTGCACCGGCCCCAATTATAAACCTAGTAAAACTGTTTTTTATTTTATTAAAGACTCTACCTGATACTACATATGTTTTAATGAAATACACCGAGATTAATGAAGTGAATAATCCCAAAGCAATATAGTAGGGAGTTTGGTTAAGTTCAAATTTATGATCAATTACAAAAGGGTAAAGAATGTCCTGTCCAAGAAAAACATATGAGGTTAGAGCTGCTGTAATTGATGCAACTAGCAATGGTACCAACGCCGTCATTGTCATATCAAACAATATAATTTCCAAAGCAAATACAATCGCGGCTATGGGAGCTTTAAAAATCGCTGACATGGCAGCCGCTGCTGCAAAACCCAAAACGGCAAGTGTTTGTTTGTAATTAAGTCGCAGTGCATTGGCAATCATTGACCCCCATGCTGAGCCAGTTACAACAGTAGGTCCTTCAAGTCCAACAGAACCTCCAAAACCAACTGTAAGAGCACTTGTTATTATTGAAGAAAACGTATTGTGTTTTTTTAATATCCCTCTTTCTTTTGATATGGCATACAGTACATTAGGAATACCATCTCTAACAGGTTTTCGGAGAATAAACTTTACGAAAAGCACCGTTGCCAGAATCCCAATAGCTGGGTAAATTACATATTGATAATTGGAATATCTAACAGAAAAGTCACCGGTAAGTAGTTCCCTAATGTAGAATACAATATTCTTCATTAAAACAGCTATTACCCCTACAACAAATCCTATTATGATACTAAGGGTAATCATAATCTGATTTTTAGGAAGTTTGTGCAGATTTGTTATTAACTTCTCTTTAAAATTTACTTCGTTCATAAGCGGCAGCAAAAGTAGCAAACATATTCAATGTTGCTGTTAATTAATGATGTAGAATGATTAAAAATTGGCTTATCCTAAAATCAATCCAAAACCAAATAATAATGTAAATAATAAGGTTGTAATAGCAAGTTTCTTCAAATAAGGATCCAGAGCTTGGTTATTTTTGATTTTGCTTATGGAGATTAGGTCTATAAAGAAAACAGGATAGGTAATTAAATAAACGAATTGCCAAGGATATTGATAAATAAGAGTGGTGAAAATAACAGCAAATAGTAATGCTAAAATAACTAATGCATAATGATATATAAGTGCTTTCTTGAATCCAAAAACCAGTGCCATTGTCTGCTTTCCTGATTCTGCATCATTTTTCATGTCTCTAATATTGTTTAGGTTGAGCACACCTGTACTAAGAAATCCCAATGAAAAAGCTGGTAAAAAATAAACAAGTGATAAATTTCCTGTTAATAAGAAGTATACTCCCATTACGGCAATAGGTCCGAAAAACAGGAATACCATAATATCTCCTAAGGCAGAATAACCATATGCCTTCTTACCAATTGTATATTTAATTGCAGCTGCAATTGCAAGAATTCCTATGCCAAGAAATATTAAACTAGTAATCCAATTATTGCCTAACGATTCAACGATTAGCCATATTCCACTTATTAATGATAGGATTACAAATATTACTATCCCAAATTTCATTTCTACAGGAGAGATTATTCCACTTTGGATTGCGCGTTTTGGACCTAAACGATTTACATTGTCGGTACCCTTAATTCCATCACCATAGTCATTAGCCAAGTTTGATAGTATTTGAAGGAATAATGTGGTGGTAATTGCTAAAATAATTGTCATCCAACTATATACCCCATAATAAATAGCTAAAAAACTACCCATTAATATGCTTGCTATTGCTAATGGGAGAGTCCTTAAACGGAATGCTTCAATCCATGAGTGTATTTTGGTCATAGGAATAATTGGTAATTAGATATTGGACATTAGATAATTATTTATTGCCGATTGATTTTATATATTTGTTAAGCATTTTACCGATAGTGTCAATGGATATTATTAGTTCTGAGTATTTGTCGTCACTTATTAGTTTTCGTTTATTTGCTTTTCCCAACCATGTTTTTGTTTCATATAATGAACCCCTGGAATAATACCCAAAATTTTTAGTTTTTTTGAAATGATAACGACCAAATCCTTCACTCAAGTTAGCAGCAACTGAATCAACAGCTCTGACAAGTTGTTTGCCAACGGTATCTTTTTGAAAGAAACTCCATCCATCAATAATTTGCCAAACATCCTCTCCAAGTTTCATTGATAGTTCATAGACTTTAAGTTCTTCCAGTTCCATTACTTTACTTCTTAAGAAACAAATTATTTAGCCCCAGATATTTAGTTTAAAAAACCAATGACCTATAACTAGTGACCAATAACCAGTTTAGGGAAATTTAGGATACTTATGAAAATCAGGATCTCTTTTTTCAAGAAAGGCGTGTTTTCCTTCTTGGGCTTCATCTGTTAGATAATATAGTAATGTTGCGTTACCGGCAAACTCTTGCAAACCAATCTGTCCATCAAGCTCAGCATTCATGCCTAATTTGATCATCCTCAGGGCCATTGGACTTCTTTTATGCATCGTTAAGCACCAGTCAACAGCTTCATCTTCTAGATCGGATAAAGGAACAACTTTGTTTACCATACCCATTTCCATGGCCTCTTTTGCAGAGTACTGTTTATTTAAAAACCATATTTCACGAGCTTTCTTTTGTCCAACAATTGCTGCTAAATATGATGAACCTAAGCCTGCGTCAAAACTCCCAACTTTTGGGCCGGTTTGTCCAAATATTGCATTATCACTAGCAATAGTCATATCACATACAACATGCAGTACATGTCCTCCTCCAATTGCAAAACCATTTACCATTGCAACCACCGGTTTTGGCATTGATCGTATTTTGCGCTGAACATCAAGTACGTTTAGCCTTGGCACACCATCCTTTCCAATATAGCCGCCTTTTCCTTTTACGTTTTGGTCACCTCCGCTACAAAATGCTTTTTCGCCTTGGCCTGTTATTAGTATTGTATATATGTCCTGATCTTCTCTAAGCATTTCCATAGCTACTGCCATTTCAGTAGTAGTAGTAGGTGTAAATGCATTGTAATATCTGGGTCTATTGATAGTAAGTTTGGCAATATGATTCCACTTTTCTAGTTTGATTTCCTCAAAACTGTGAATTGATTTCCAATCTCTTTTGCTCATGGTTTAGTATTTTAATTTGCACAAAAATAGGAAAAAAGAGGGGAGATGTAAGATGTTATTGTTGTTAGTAGGCTGGGTTTATTTGTAACCTGATAACAACAACACCGACAACAACGATACCTCCACCTCCTACACAACCTTTTATTCTATATTTTTGCCATTATGAAATTTGCATCAAGATTAGTTTCTGGTAAACTACTCCGACGTTATAAGAGGTTTCTGGCTGATATTGAATTGGAAGATGGTACAGTTGTAGTTGCCCATTGTACCAATTCTGGATCAATGAAATCTTGTATTAAGGAAGGCGCGCCAGTATTATTATCAGTAGCCGAAGACCCCAAAAGAAAAACTCGTTTCACTTGGGAAATGATTTATATAAATAATGGCTGGGTTGGTGTAAATACTTTGATGCCTAACCGTTTAGTCTACGATGCTATTTCCAATAATACTTTGGATAGCTTATTGGGATATGATATCATCAAAAGAGAGGTGAAATTTGGTGATAGTAGATTCGATATATACTGTGAGAATGATATTGAAAAGTGTTTCATTGAAGTGAAAAATGTTACTATGAAAGTTGGTAATTCAGCATTATTCCCTGATGCTGTAACCGAAAGAGGTAGAAAACATTTGGAAACATTGATTAAAGTAAAAGAACAAGGCTTAAGAGCGGTTATGGTTTATGTTATTCAACGTATGGATGTTAGTAGTTTTGGTTTAGCTTCAGATATTGATCCGGATTATTCTGATTCATTAAGAAGAGCCATTAGAAATGGTGTTGAGATAATGGCCTTACAGGCAAGAGTATATCCAGTAGGAATAGAAATAGTAAACCATTTACCCATTATATTTTAATTGTTTATAATATGTGTTGCGAAATTATCAAATGTTCTTATTGATTTTTTCAGATCATTAGTAAACCCTAACATCATTCCACCACCTCCTGAACCACAAAGTTTTAAATAATATTCATTTGTCTTTAAACCAGTTTCCCATTCATTTCTAATATTATTCGGAATCATTGGTTTTAATACTTCATAAGTAAGAGTTGATAGTCTTTTTATTTCAGTAAGTAGATTTGCAGTATCATTATTTAAAAGGTGTTTAATACACTTATTTGTTGAAGGTATAGTATGATTTTGAAACTTGTCTTTAAAACTCTTTTTTTTATACTCATTAAAAAACCAGCTTACGAGTGGCTGAGTTTCTCCGGTTGTTTTAGTGTCGATTAAAAAGATTCCACTTCTCTTGTCTTCTCCAACTTTTGGAACTTCTGTTGTTACTAACTCTCCTGTGTCTTTTATTAAAATGGGTTTATTGATATATGAAACAAGGGGGTCAATCCCTGAACTATTCCCATGGTAGTGCGATTCCATCCTTGAGAATAAGTTTTGGAGAGCATATAGATCATTGGATTTTTGTTTAGCATATGAATTGTAAACTGAAGCAACAATTGCTCCCGAGCTACCAAGTCCATAACTGATGGGTATATTGCACTCAAATATTAGCCCATTTTCAATATCTTTTTTGAACAATATTGTATCAATCTCATTTGAAAACCCATTGTGGTCCAAATAGTTTAGATACTCTTTAAGGTATACAGTAGAATAGTGATTGCTTTGTTTGCCTGGTGATGATGGGTCGAATAACAGTTGTCCAAAAAACTTTTCAAACGGAATACTCAAGGCCATAGATCCTTTCATTAAACTATATTCTCCAAAAAGAAGAATTTTAGAGTTGAATTTACGATCTTTAGTAATCATTATAGGTTTAGTTTTTGTGGTCCATTACCTACTCTATCATGAATTACAGTATTGTTGGATGTAAATTGCAGTAGTTCATTTTTAATAAAAATCTTAACCTTATCATCATAACTGTGAGGATAAAGTAGATGGATATTTGGTCCGGCATCAAGAGTAAAACAAACAGGTATTTCTTTTTCATTTCGGAACTGCCAGATTCTCTCAATAATTGATATGGTATTGGGTTTCATTAGAAGATAATATGGCAGCGATGTCATCATCATGGCATGAAGAGTAAGTGCCTCTGATTCCACAATATTTATGAAGTTATTTAAATCGCCCTTTCCAATTATATCAATAAGTTTACTAATATTTGCAGAAGCTTGATTGTATCTGCCATTTTTAAATGGGTTACTATTCATCAATCCATGCCCAACTGTGCTTGAGACTTTTTTCTCTTCTGAATCTACAATTAGAATTGAATCGTGATAATTTTTAAAAACATCACTAACACCATCAATTACAGGGCTTCCGTATAAATTTGAACCTTTATTTATTTCACCCCAGCTAACTAGTCCACCGTAAATTGATCTGCAAGCGCTTCCTGATCCCAACCTAGCTATGTAAGAAGCTTTTTTGTAAAATTCTTCTTCGTTTGAAAAAGTGTTGAAATACTGGTTTTCGATATCACATAATATTAATGCAATGGCACTCATTCCTGATGCTGATGAAGCAATTCCGGCTGAATGTGGAAATGTATTTTTTGAGTATATTTTAAAGTCAAGCTGTTTAATAAATGGGAAAATTGAAGCAATTCTATTAAAAAACAAGCATGTTTTTTCTGCAAATCTTTTATTTGGAATTCCTTCAAGAAAAAACTCGATACTACACCCATCATTATAGGTTGGCGAAAACTCTATTATCGTTTCTGTTTGGCAATTATTGAGGGTAAAACTTAATGAGGCATTGGTAGGAATTTGGAGATCTTTCTTACCCCAATATTTAATCAATGCAATATTGGAGGGACTACTCCATCCAATTTTACCGGATGGGATATCGTTGAAAATGAGATTAGGATTATTGTAATTCACGATTATACGTTAAGTGATCGTCATTTCTACCGAATCCTGGCAAAGGAAATAATTGTAGAGATCTCATTGAACTCGCTATTCGTGATTTCTCCACATTTCCTAATGATAGACCATGGTTGATATGACAGAAAATATTATTTACGTGGTAAAGATATTAATTAATGAGGTTTGAAAATAATATGATTGAATTTTGTAGTTTTACGACTGTATTTCATTACACAGTTATTTTAATATATGCCCAATCCTAAAGTTCTAAAAACAGGTTTACTGTATTTTTTGCTTCATCCAATAATGCTGGCTTTTTACTTGTGGGTGGGGATATTATATTTTACTCCAAATTATTTCCAGAAGTATAAAGCTGAAATAATAAATAATGAGCATTTAAAGGACTATAGCAAAACTTTTTATCATGATCTAAATGATGATGGTGTAAGTGAAAAAGTTTCAACTGGATACAATAATGGCAATAATGATATCAGGATTCAGCTCTATAATTTGAATAATCAGGTATATAACCAATGGACACCCAAAGGGAAATGGCTGATTTATTACAAACCTATGTTTGGTGATTATAACAACAATGGGTTTTCTGAAATATTCTGCCTTACAATTAATGGAGATTCAATTTTTATGAGCATAATTGAACCCATGCTCGACAGTGGGCTAATAATAAGAGACCGTTTTGTTTGTAAAGCAGGTACTTATCTTAATGGAATAACCGATATTGTAGATTGGGGAGGTAAATTAATGGATATAAACGGCGATAGTCTTTTAGAGTTTGTTTTTTTTATCCATAGCGGATTTTCTAAATTTCCACGAAGCACATTTGCTTATTACATTAACAAAGACTCATTAGTCAATTCACAACTGAGCGCTTCCGGAATAAATCAACACATTCAATTTATGGATATAAACGGAGATGGTATTGAAGAAATAACAGGACACGTTGGATCGCCTGAAAACATTCACTATCCTCTGCCCTATACTGATAGTAGTTCATGGTTAATGGTGATGGATCCTTCAACCATGGATTTTCAATTTCCACCTATACGATTCGATGGAGGAATTGGATCTTACGTAAATCCTGAGTTTTATAGCATCAATAAGAAAAAGTACATTGCAACTACTTTTTATCGTAATTCAGCTAAATTTGGTATTGACGATATTCAGTTAAATCTATTCAATGAAAATGGGAAACTGTTATGTGAAAATATAGTTAGTAAACGCTTTGCAAAGAAAATCTCATTTATCAATCCAAATCTAGAAGATGTAGAAAACTTTTTTCTGATTGACAATAATGCCAATATTTACAAAGCTGATACATCTCTTAGATTGACCAGAGTTTATGGTTCGCAAATTGATGACTTGTTCGTAGAGGTGCTCAAATATAGTATTTTAGATGCCGATGGTGATGGTGAAGATGAATTGTTGTTTTTAGGAGGTAATAAAAAAGCTGAAAATATTTTGCTTATATTTAGGCAAAATCTAGAAGCATCATCATCAGTCGTTTTGCCTTATTCCAAACATGTTAGTGATTATCATTTTTGTTTAGTTAAAGATGGAACTTCCGTTTCACCTATTCTTATGTTACAAGCAGACAATATTGTATACTATGTAAAATATGTCAATTCAGGCTACTATTTTTATAAGTACCCCACCTACATTGCAGTATATTTAATATTACTTCTGTTCTTTGTATTATTACAAAAAGCACAAAATAAACTTGCTCAACGAAAATTTGAAGCAGAGAAGTTTTTAATGAAACAAAAAATGGCTCTTTCAAAACGCCAACTTGAACCTCATTTTATGTTGAATACTTTAAATAATATTGGCCATATGTTTTCGAAAGAGAACAAAGAAGATGCTCAATATTATTTTGGGAGATTTGCATCCCTAATTCATCGTGGATTGAAATATGCTGATCAAGTGGAAATGAGTTTGTATGAAGAATTTGAATTTGTTAGAGATTACCTTATTCTTCAGAAAAAACGATTTGATGGCGATTTTAGTTTCTCCATTGAGTCAGAAGAAAGCCTGAATTTAGATAAAATTTTCATACCTCATTCATTGGTTTACACCTTTGTTGAAAATGCTGTTAAACATGGACTAAGGCCTAAATTAGGAAGAAAAACTCTCATAATAAAAGCATATAAATCAGGCACAGAAACTATAATTACCATATGCGATAATGGTATTGGTAGACAAAAATCCAAGGTAATTGGAACTGGTGGGACGGGAAAAGGCTTAGAAATAATAGCTAGTATTATAGATGGTTACAACAATCTTAATAACAGATTTGTCAGGTATGATATACTGGATCTAACAACTGGAAGTATTGAGAAAACAGGGACAGAAGTAAGAGTTTATATTGGTTAAAAAAGATAGTAACATTTTAATATATATTCAAAATTCCTCTTGCCACCTTAAAGGATATTTTTTTGTATTTTTACTATTTAAAACTAAACCTAATTACTTATCATGAAGAAACTAATATTCTTATTCGTATTCTCAATAGTTACTTTTAGTTACTACTCCTGCAAAGAAGTAGAAGACATATTGACCTGTGATAATGGTCTAAGAGGAGTGAAGCTTGAACATAGTACTCCCGACTCAACAAATTTAAAGTTAGTTAATATTGAGTTTTTATATGATGATGATAACGGTGAATATATTGGCGAAGTTATGTGGGACTTTGGAGATGGGAAAAATGAGGTAACACAAGGATTTTTTGTTAGTCATGAATATGATACTACTGGAACATATAGAGTTAAGGCAATGTCATCAATTCATATTAATTCAGAAAGATCGTGTGTTGCAGTAATAGAAACTGTATTTGATGTACCATAACCCAGGTCTTAATCGTGAATATTTTTTATTCAGAATCTTAGTATGCCAATTTCTTCAATATTCATTGATAAGTAAACCCTTGTAATTCAGGTAAATATTCGTATTTCTAACAAAGTGAAGAAAAGTTTTATTGTATTACTATCTTTTCACTGTAGGTGTGGTTTTCAAAGTGTACTCTGATAATGTATAAACCGTCTGTTAAGTTGCTAATATTTATATCTATCTTAGATTGTAAACTTTCATTTATAACACATTCACCAAACATATTGAATAACTGAATACATTTTGTTTTTTCTTCGGTTTCAATGTGAATTATGTCTGTTGTGGGATTCGGGAAAATCTTAATTTCATTTATATTGCTTGTTGTATTTAGATCAATACCAACAATACCACCATTTTCGGTGCTAATTATTGTACTGTATAATCCAGTTGCCCATCCTGTATTTTGATTAACAAAATCAATTGTATATAAATAATTATTTGTAGGCGTAGACTGCAACTCCCAACTATTACCAGCATCGTTTGTATGCCAAATTGTACCATATGAACCACAAACCCATCCATTTACTGAATCTGGAAACGATATTGAGTATAAGGTTTGACCACCAGGTAATTGAGTGAGGTCCCAATTTTCACCACCATCCAAACTTCTAAGTATAATACTTTGTCCCCCACCGCCAACAAATTCTCTTCCTGCTGCCCAACCATTATTCTGATCGGTAAAAATGATATCCTTCAGCTCTCCATCTGAACTGGTTGGCTTAAGTGCCCATGTAAAACCACCATCAGTAGTTTTAATTATTTTTCCTTCTCCACCTGCAATCCAACCTACATTATGATTGATAAAAAATACTGACCTTGGTAACCATAAATCAATATCCACGGCTTGCCATAAGCCACCTCCATTTGAAGTTATTAATACTGTATCATAACCAACTACCCACCCATGGTTTTCATCTATAAAAAAGATGTCTCGATATTGTTGACCAAAAAAAGGATCATTACTTTCAAATTGTAAAGACCAAGAGTTTCCTCCATTTTGTGTATGAATTATTTTGTTGTTGCCGGTACCCCATCCATGTATAGAATCAATAAAAAAGAAAGCATCGATGAAGTTTGTCAAAGTGTCAATACAAACCCAATTTTCACCACCATTTATTGTGTTATAGATTTTATTATAATCAACTAGTAGCCAACCTGTATTTTCGTCAATAAAATGTGTATCTCGTATTTGTCCAAAATTCATTCCAGGGTTCTGAATAAACCATTGAGCATTTATTGATGAAACGAAATATAGAAGAATTAATATTAAAGAATACTTTTTCATGTACATAATCTATTGATGTTAACACCATGCAAAACAGTTCAATTTCAATTACATGTTAAACGGTATTTCTATTTCTTAATAAACTTCCGTGAAATACTTTTTTTATTATACAATAGTTTAATCACATATAAACCTAAAGGAATATCACTTAAACCGATCTCAACGGACTGAAGTCCGTTACTAACAATTTCATTATTGAGACTTACAAGTTTTTTCCCACTTATATCAAAAACTTCAACTTTGTAAAAGTCATCACTATCTTCATTGGCTATAAATGATACATTTAATTCAGTAGTCACCGGATTAGGAAATAATTTAAGTTTAGAATTATTATCCAATATATCATCAATCCCAACCGAATGGTAAATTGAAAATGGAACATCATTAATTGAATAATAATCAGGAAGACCAGGGTAAGTAAGTTTTATATACCCGCCGTCAGAATCAATATTTGGCACACTCCATTGGTATATACTGTCAGTTGCAGGTACAGTAGCTTCAGTAGTCCAGTTTAATCCTCCATCAGTTGAACTCTCAATCTTTACATCTGTAATAATCTCACTTTCCCATTCTATATTAAAAACACTTCCTCCTGAAATATTTTCACCTCCTTGTGGTGATATCAAATCAAGTTGATAAACGAAGAACATATTGTAAGATTCATCGGTTACAGTAGGATATTGGGTTTCACTTAACTGAACCTTGCACCACATAGTTGGTATTTCAGGGACCCATTGGTAATTATTACTATCAACAGGAATATTTTCTTCAACAACTACCCAGTCGCAATCTAAGCAGGCCTTATATGAAAGTGTTAAATCACCAACCATTTCACTATCCCATGTAACTTCAACAGGTGATCCCGCATGATATAGGTTTCCTCCATTCGGACTTAATAAATCCAATCTACATAAGGTAAATGGTGTTTCGGTAATACTAAATATATCCGGATTTGAAACATCGCTAATCTTCATTAAACACTCACTCGATAAAATATTTGTTGGCGCCCATGTATATGACCTTGTATTTGCTGATGTAGATTCAACAATATCTTCCCATGTTTGTCCATTGTCAGAAGAGAATTCTATTTTAACGTCAGTAATAAATTCACTATCCCAGGTTATTTCGTTGGCACTAAATCCATTCCACTTTGATGCAGCAAGTGGAGCAGTTAATGTTATCATTGGATCTCCAGTTACAACCCTAATACTATCAATAACAACATCAATTATTGGCTTATCGTTAGCATCTGTATCTACTTCACTAATTGCAAAAACCACATCCATACCATCAATGATTTTACCAAAAACGGAATGAACATCATCCAACCAGTCAGTGGGAACAACAGTTATAAAATACTGTGAGCCGTTAGTGTTTGGACCTGAATTTGCCATTGACAATATTCCGGGTTCATCATGTCTTAGATCGGGATGAAATTCATCATCAAAAGTATATCCAGGACCACCAGTACCATTCCCATTGGGGCAACCATCCTGAATCATAAAATCAGCAATAACCCTATGAAAGATAAGTCCATCATAAAAATTAGCATTGGTGAGGTCTATAAAATTTTGTGCTGTTACAGGAACTAGATCTTCACGCAACTGAGCTCTAAAATCACCCATTGATGTGTACCATTGTACAACTGTTTGAGAATATGACAAAGAACCAGTGGTAAGAGTGAAAATAATAATTAGAATTTTAACCAATTTAAAGTAAGATTGTAGTCTCATGATTATGGATTTATTTTTTTGAAAATGATTGATATACTAAATGTTGTATCAAAGGTATAAAATTTATAGCGATTAATGGCCTGAAATAGGGTATGTGATTTTTGATTGTCTGGATTGATAAGGTCAAAAGTAAACAGCCTTTATTTATTTATTCTCGGCACTTTTAATAAAACTAAAGTAGTCTCTTAGTACTTCTCCATTTTTTGCTGATGGTGTAAAAATCTCAATTAGTGATGGCCCTTTTTCAGAAGATAGAAACGAGGGTAAAATGTTGTTTACTTCGCTTATACTTTCTGCTTTTGTATATTCAACCCCAAAAGCTTTGCATATATACTTGGCTTTCCAGTTGTGTTGAGTTTCAAAAAATTCTTCCAGATTTGGAGTTGAATCTGGTCCTGGAATAAACCTAAATATTCCACCGCCAGAATTGTTTATTACAATAATTTTAAAGTTTGATGATAGGTGATGATTCATTAATCCATTGGAGTCATAAAAGAATCCCAAATCCCCCGTAATTAGTATATTTAATTTCTCAGAATAATACGAATATCCCGCTGCAGTTGAAACCTGACCATCAATCCCACTAACACCTCGATTTGAATTGTATTCAATATCATTCTTTATACCAAACAGCTGTGAATACCTAACAGGAGTGCTGTTTCCAAGATGAATCACACAGTTGTGGGGGAGCAAGTTGAAAATGCTATCAAATACCTTTAAATCTGAATATTCGCAATTCAGAAGATATTCTCTTCTACTAGCATCTATTAGCTTTTTTCGTTTCTGCCAAATATTTGAATAACTACTGTTGTTTTTTTCAAGACTGGGTAATATTGTACCAAAAAAATCAATTTCTTTTAATTTAATTACATCAGTTAAACAAAAAAAAGTATCCATCTTTTCTCCTGATGAGGAAATATGCCAGTGTATCTTTGGTTGATTATTTCTAAGAAATTTTTTAATCATTTTAGAAACTACTTGACCTCCAAGACTTATTAGAATGTCAGGTTTGTAGTTGTCAATTTCTACTTTCGAAATGGTAGAAATTACATTGTCAATTGTGTCAATTACTAACTCACCATATATGTTTGAAGTTGTTTCGGAGAGTATTATATTGTTACTATGTTTTGATATTTTTTTAATAATAGTATTCAAGTTTGTATCAGGGCTCATTTGACCGGCAAGAATCATCACTTTGCTACTCGTATTCCATTTTTTTGATATGTTGCCAATCAATTTAGTTTTAAATCTAGTTGGGTTACCAATGAAATTACCAGTAATTTGTTTATCACTTGTATTGTAGATTGGTTCGTCAAATGGGATGTTTATATGAACTGGGCCTGGCTGAGGATATTTGCAGTTTAACAATGCTTCATTAATTATCGCCTCAGTTGAAATAATTTCATCTTTGGAATTTATTTCAAAGGGTAATTGGTAACTGCTTTTTACGTAATTATCAAATATTTTATATTGTCGAATTGTTTGCCCATCGCCAACATCAATAAGATGAACGGGTCGATCAGCAGTTAGTATAAGTAGAGGTATTTTTTGGTAATAGGCTTCGGAAATGGCCGATGCATAATTTAATACCGCACTACCGGATGTACATGCTATGGCTACGGTTTTTTTTGTACTAAGTGCTAACCCAATTGCAAAAAAAGCGGCACTTCGTTCATCAACAATGCTAAATGCATTTATTTCGGCACGGTTAGCAAAAGCTAAAATAATTGGTGCATTACGTGATCCGGGTGATATTACGATGTTGTTTAGCCCACTCTTGACAAATATATCTGCTAGCAAGCTTATGTTTTTTTTGTCGGAAGTCATTATGCAAATTTCTACAAATTTTCCACAACCGATAATAATGTTTGTGATTTGTGAATAGTCTCCATATATTCCTCTTTAGGAATTGAATCTTCAGTTAAACCACCTCCAACATAAAGGTTAAGTGCTAAATTGCCTATTTCTGCACATCTAAGATTTACAAATAACTGTGATTGACCATGAAGTCTCCAAGGGCCAATAAATCCTGTATAGAATCTTCGCTCATGTTGTTCTGCTTTTCCAATCAATTTATATGCATCACCTTTTGGTAAACCACAAACTGCTGGAGTTGGATGTAGTCCTGCAATAATCTTACCCTCCAGTTTTTGAACAAATTTTTTGTTTACTTTATAAGTAGTATGAATATGAAATAAATTACCTGCAATTGTAGTGTTTGGCCCGAACTTTTCAAAACGTTTTACTCCTAACTCAGAAAAAACCGATTCTATATAGTTTGAAACCAATTGTTGCTCGATCATTTCTTTATTGTTCCATTTTGGTTCTTCGGCTTTGTCATTTATTAATCTTGTTCCTGCCAGTGAGTCGCTGTAATAATGACTGTCTATCAATCGAAATATGGTTTCAGGTGATGCTCCTACCCATGTTCCAACATTTGGTAGATGAAAAAGATTAATAAACGCATCTTTATATTTTTCACGTAGGGTTTCCAAAAGTTTTTTAAGATTCAAAGGTTCTTTTAACTCTTTTGTAATGACTCTGGAATAAACAATCTTCTCAAGTTCCCCTTTTTTGAGTAAGTCAATTAAGTACTCTGCTCTACTTAAATAATCTTCTTTGGAAATAATATTATTACGATGAAAACTATCATGATCTATGTCTTCAAGGTTACTCAGATAATGTTCAACTTCTTTGAAGTTACTATTATCGGTTATTATAAAATCTGGTTTAATTACAATAATCTCTCCTGTATTTGCACTATTGAAGTCTGCAACAATAAAACCCGAAACCGTATTGATATCCACTAAACTAATCTCATCAAGTGTTGTATTCTTTTGAAAAATTAGTTGAAATTCATTTTTCTCGGGAAAGCTATATATACCAAAAGGCACTCCTTTTTTGATAAGTATTTCGGGTAGCTCTACGGTTTTTGTTATCATTTTACTACTATTATATTAGTAATTCTGCATGAAGATAAGGGTTTGTCCTTTTCGTCTTTTATATCAATATTCCAAACATGGGTATTTAGACCTTTATGTATGATGGTACCAAAAGCAAATACATAACCACTTCTAGTACTTCCTATATGATTTGCACTTACTTGAGCACCTCTTACTGAATATTTTGATAAATCAACCAGTAGGGAAGAACCTAACCCGGCCACAGTTTCGGCAAGTGCCAGATTTGCTCCTCCATGAAGAATACCATCAGGTTGAAATGTGGTTTTGTTTACCGGCATTTTTGCAATAATACCCTCTTTGTCGACTTTAATATACTCCATACTAAGGTGTTCCATTAATGTTCCATTGTTTAGAGCATTAAGTTCTTCAAGAGTTTTATCATTGAGCATCATATTCCTTATTTTGTAAGATTTAATAAGAGTACTATTTTCGTTTTTTCTTTATTACTTGATATTTTTAATGAACCATTGTGGATGTCCAAAAACTTTTGAATATAAGTGAGTCCAAGTCCAATGTCTTTATCATAATGATCTTTACCAAGCCCAAATGGTTTTGTAATCTCTTCAATCTTTTCTTTGGGGATTATTTCGCCAGTATCCGAAACACTTATACATAACTTATTGTTTTCTATGAATGTAAGTATTTCAATAGACGTGTTTTCAAATGAATATTTTATGGCATTTCCAATTAGTTCCCATATACTTCTGCGAAAATAATTCTCAACTCCTATCAAACTATCATTATTACAAAGATTTACATCTAGTTTAATATGTTTTTCGTCTGCCTTTATCTTTAGTTCTTCAATTACTGATCTGATAACAGGATTAGTTTTGAATTCTGTTCTTTCTGCTTTTTCGCCAACGGTTTGCATTTCCGTTATTTCTAGAGCAGTTTTAGAAAAGTTATCTAATCTATCAACCGACTCCTTTAGCATATCTAAAAACTCTTTTAGTTCTGGATCAACTATCATATCTTTAAGAAAATACGTCGACCCTACGATACCATTTAGTGGTGTTCGAATTTCATGGCTAATTAATTGAAGAAAACCATTTTTGGCTTCATCCAATACTAACAATTGTTTATTGGCCTCTTTCAACTTCTTTTCCCGAATCTGTAATTCCGAAGCCATTTTCGTAAAGTTGGTGGCTAGAGTTCCTATTTCATCATTTCTATGGATATCTATTTTATTATTATAATTACCCTTAGATATTTCTTGTGTTATACCACTTAATTTTGAAATAGGTTTTGTAATAAGCCTACTTGCGATAAATATCAAAACTATGATTAAAAGTATAAATATTATCAAGAAAGCAACAATATTACCTATTGAGCTATTAACGAACTTTTGAGCTGTTGATACCTGTAATATATCAATAACAATCCAGTCACAGCTTTCCACCGGAGAGTGGAATACAAAAAAGGACTTATCATATCTATTCTTTACAATACCCGGTTTACTATCGGGCTTTAGAACCAGGTCAAGTAATGACAATGTCTCTTTTTTATCGAAAATATTGTCCGATCTCGCTCCAGCTTTAATAGCATGAATACCAGTTAGTTCCTGTTTTTCTGCGAAGATCAATATACTATCAGAAGCATTCATCACATAAAGATCGGGATCATAATCTCCTTCAATTCTTTTTTCATTTATTAGAAGTAGTTCACCAATATCATCAACTAGTACATCAATAGTAACTAATCCTGAATAAGTGTTGTCGATAAAAAAGGGATTGGCGTAAGTTATAATAAGCTTATTGCCAGCACCTGCGTCATAGTATGGTGATGTCCAAAATGGTTTTTCTGTATTTTTTGGAACTATCCACCAACTAAATTCTTGACTAAAATAGTCGCTATACTCCTTGTCTTTGTAGTTGAATTTAGTATTTGTAATTGAATTAATATCACGACTTGAATAGAAGAAAGTTTTGCTTAGATTACCATTGTACGTGGTATCAAAAAAAATAGAAGCGCCATAAATCAATGAATCATTTTGAATGGTTTCTTTAAGCATATCCCATATTAGCCTTTTTGATGGTTTTCTTGTACGCTCTATTTTTCTAGTATTATTCAATGCAAATTCAGCAATGTTTTGTAGTCTTAAGTTTATCAGGGAGGCATAGTCCTTTGATGTATCTTCTATTCGTTCTAGAAATCTTTGTTCCACAACATTGTACAATAAACTGTGAATAAACAGCACAAAAAACAAGGATACTATTGTTAGTGGTAAAACAAAAATTAATAATATTTTGTAAACTAATTTCATTGCGTTTCTTTTTCGTTTCTACAAGGCTAGATATATAACTGTTTAATATTTAATCGATTGTTATATGTTTGCACACTATATTTGCTAACAGTATATTTTTAGCTATTATGTGCTTTAATAAAATAAATCTCACATATGTGATGGTAACCAACCAGTTGGCATTAGTTCCTCTAAACACATAGCCAACTAAAATACAACATTTATTTGTACAATTTTGTAGCCTAAGTTAACAATGGTATTTTCCGATATTCTATAAACTAAATATGAGATTATCATCAATCTCCCGATTAAGAAAGTCTTCCTTGGTTGTAACAGGGTGGTTTTTAATTTCATCAGGTATAGTGTTGGTACTAAGCTCCGTGAAATCACTTATGTTATTTGTTATTCCGGGTAACTTTAGGCTTACTCGTCTGCTATATCTTTGTAGTGCATAAACTCCATCATGTGGTTGACCTGAATAATCATCGAGTACGGAGCCAGGTGACATAATTCTTGTAACGCCTGCCTGAATTAAGGCCTCACTAATCGATGCAAGTTCGTTTATATTACAAAATAAACTTGCTGTTTGTAAATATGTTCTTAAGGGTTCAAGCGTTTTCACGATTTGATTAACAGGTAGAGCTTTTATCCAGATTGTTCTGTATAAAGGCGATGGGCGTAGCCCTGATTTATAATCTACTAATATTCGCCAAGAATTATTTTTATCTTCAATTAATTTTGATTCGCTAAGTGCTTCTCCTGTTTTAACAAGGCTAGCTATTGTAGTTATTTCGGCTGCCTCTTGTAAATTTGGAGTTTTAGGAACTATTTCTTTTGAAACTTTTGTAAGTATTGTAGCAAATTCATTGGCAAAAGAAACGAGCTCTTCTTTATCATCTGTTTCGATATACAGGCATTGTGGACTTGAACAAGCCTGTTGTTCTATGATACAAATGTCCCAGGCAATTTTTTGGAGAATATCTTTGTTATTCTTCTGACTATTAGCTAGGTATGAAAAACTAATTTTATGACCCCATTCAATTATCCTTGCGTTTTTTGGAGCATCACTTTTAATCGATTCTATTGATTCTTCTCCACCCCATGCGGCAATTCCATTTGCATGAGAATACAATAGTGATAATAACTCTTTATGTTTTGAGGATATTTGAAAAGCGTATACAAATTTCTTCAGAGTTTTGCTCTTATCTTCATCAACAAGAGCTTTTAGGAATAATTGAGGAAAATTACTGTTTTTGCTTGAGTTTTTTAGGATATTAATATTACCAGACATCATACCTTCTAGCATGCTTAATGGAGCTACAGTTGGAGCATTTCCTGCCACAATATGTAATAATACTCCAAGTGGTGCCCAAGCTTCGAAAATATCTACTTTAAAACTTATCCTTTTTAGTACAGTGGGTTCGGTGCTGCCGAGTTCTCGTGTATATTTGGTTTTGAGGAAATCGATATTCAGAAATCTTGAGATTATATTCAGTGTCTCAGTTGCTTCAACCTCTGTTTGGCCATAATTTACTAAAGATTTGTTCAATTCAGGCACTTTTCCTGACTTAATCTTTTTCTCAAGACCACTTGCTGCATTAAATAATGAATTAATATCAAATTTTACAGAAAGGTCGGTTTTTAATATCTCAGGAAGTTCTTTAAGACTCTTTTCGAGATTAGCTTCACTAATCCATTTACCTCTGAATAGATGTAGTTTTTCCATAATTAGATATCCTCTTTTTTTAATAACTCTGATGCAGAAACTGCACAGCTTTTATTTTTACTAATACCTGCTCTACCAATAATATCAAACCATGGAGTTGATTTACCGCAATCACAGCTTTCGGGAGGATGCATTATTGCCATGTCGCCCATTAATACACTTATGGCAGGAACCGAGGTAATATATGGTGTAATGAAAGATAGAAATCCGGGTTTGTCATAGGCTAGTTTTTTGAGTGTGTAAACATCTCTGATAACAGATCGTGACCATACCGGTATATGTAAATGATGTTGCTCACATTCAATATATGGAACACTATGCTCAACAGCTCCATAAGCATCACGACATCTTTTTATGGGTATTCCTAAATTTTTATGTACCATCTCATACAGATTGTTTTTTGGAATTTGTTGGTCAGCATAGCCTTTCCAGCCTCCTGCAAATAGCACAAGCGAATCAGGATGAAATTTTAAAGGAGATTTTTTCATCTCTACCAATCTTTGTATCACAAAATATACAAATGAGGGAAAGCCAATAATTCGTATTGGTAGTTTATCCTTTTCAAACCGTCTAAGTGCTTCAACTGCACCAAACGGATCAAATTCATGTTTGTTAGTTCCTGTCGATCTCAATAAATAAAATATTTCATTTGCAGGTGCATATTTCGTAAGATATTTTGAAGTATTTGCAGTACCTCTTGTTAATCCTTCAATGGGTTCGTAATTTGAAACAATGTAGTTTGCCGGTGTTTTTGAGTACCAGTTATTATACTCATAAACATCATCAACCATTCTACGACCTGCCGCCATAGACCAATGATCAAAAAACATTTGACTTTTTTGACCCGTTGTACCTGAAGAGGTTAAAGTTATCTCAATATCTTCAATTGGTATTGATGCTGTAGTATGTGTTTTAAAGAAATTTGCATGAATCATTGGTAAACTATACAAGTCTTCAATCGAATTGATACTGTTGATATTGAATCTGTTATTATCCAATAGAGTTTTGTAGAATCCATTTCTTGTATAATGCCATAATATTGTTTCTTTCATGGCATCCTTAAAAAGCTCATCGGTTTTTGCAGTGCTCTGATATGGATTCGAGATATTGCATAATTCATTAACCTTTTTTAAACAATGTTCATCAGGAATTTGTACTATGGATCTATTATACATATGAGTGTCTATTAATCTCTAATTAAAATCGGTTATCAACTATTCGCAATAATTTTCCGGTTCTGGAATTGGTTATTAATTCATCAAACTTTACCCAAACAATTTTCAATGGATGGATTTTTCCATTTTGTTCTTCATTAGCAAATATTGGGCGTTCTTCGATTATTTTGTTGTATAATTGTGAAGATAGATAAGCATTGTTTCCGGGGATGTTTTCAACGCCAATACTTATTGTAAGTTTGTCTTTACCATTTATATGGTCTATGATCATTTGATAAGCAGATATATTGTTCTTATTGTACAATGGTGCAACAATTTTCTTTAAATCCTCATAGTAAAATGTTATTGGACCAATTCTTGCCCCTTCTTCCGATCTGCCCATTATTCTGAATTTACGAAACTTGCTATCTGGTGGACTGGTCCAAATAGCATTATCACCAACAGGATATCGAATTATTGGCATAATTAATCGGGAAAGGTTTGTGGTATAAAGTTTACCTTCAATTCCTTCTTCTATTATTGGTTCACCGGTTTTTTCATTAATAATTTCGATGATGTTGTATCCGTCAAATACCCTATGTTCGTTAAACCCACATGTGCTGTCGGCATAACCAAGCAACCCACCATCAACACTAGCATATCCAACAGAGTGTACTTCTACGTTATTTATTATTTGGGATAACTTCTTACGTTGATCCTGGTACATTGTCTCGCCACCAAAATAAATCTTTTTAATATTTAAACCTTTAATATTATTTGAATGTATATACTCTGCCAATAACATTATGGTTGTTGGTGTTGCAAAAATTGTATTTATCCTAAAGTCAATTAAAGTGTGAATAATAAAATCCATTGATGCCGATCCTGAAATCGGAAAAGTTAAACAGCTAGCAGAACAACTCTCTATGGCATCGTGCAGAAATATGAAACTACTATAAAGTTCACCGGCATAAAAAAGGTTAGCTATCCTGTCTCCATCTTTAATACCATTGTTTATAAAATATTGTCCAAAAGTGCTACACATTGTTTCCCACTCAATTTTGGAATAAACAGAGAATTTGGGGTTTCCGGTTGTCCCGCCACTTTTAAAAACAATTCCATCCGATAGCTCATTGGTTAGTAGCTGATTGTTAACTATTGTATTATGATTCCAGAATTTGTTTTGGTCAACCAATGGAAGGGAAGAAAGATTTAATCCTTTGTCGATTTTTATTTTATGGTAGAGTTTCTTATAAAAAGGAGACAATATTGATGCAATTGCAACTATATCATTTAGATTATATGTTTTCATATAGTTCTGTTTTGGTTTATGGAGTTTAAGATTACATAAACAGGTACTATTTCATTTATGAAAAATGAAATAGTACCTCTATGTAAATTATTCCAGGATTCCATTTAGGAGTTGAATTAGAATGGATTACTTCTTCTTTGTATATTCGAAAGTGCCGATGGTCATTCCATTCATTTTCCAAGTGAGTACGAGCTTGGTATCTGTTAATTCTCCTATAACAAATTCAACTGGAATACCACTCATTGTACCACTTATTTTGTATCCGTCAAATAAGTATGAATCAAGTTCTTGGGTTGCATCTCCATCATCACAAATTGCTAATTCAGTTAAACTCGATGCTGTAATTGTTAACTGAATTGTACAATCGTTAAACTTTTCAACGCTTTCCCATACACCGTTTAATTTATCTTGAGTGTAAGTAGAAGGTGAGTCATCATTGTTTTTTTTACAAGATGAAGAGAGAATAAGGATACAACTTAAGAATAATAATGCTTTTTTCATGATACTTAGTTTATTAATACCTACTCTATTGGCTTTTCGGCAACCGCCTTATAAAAATATTAATATTATTATTTTGTAATTCTTATGGCTAATTTTATTTTGGTTCATAAGTCATCTT
>JAERTF010000162.1 GCA_016845105.1 Bacteroidota bacterium
ATGAAAATACTATTAAATTCTCTTCCTCCTGCTGATATTCATACTCCTTCTATTTCACTTTCTATCCTAAAGAAGTTTATGGATACAGTTGGGGTTGAAACGGAAATCAAATACTGGAATTTTATAATATCTCCAATGCTTGAATATTCGGATAGTGAGAACTCAGAGGATAGGTTACTACCTTTTTTATCAATTTTAAACGATCGGAATAATTGTGAAAAAGGAAATAAAAGAATATTATCCTTGCTTCAAAAGCTGAAACCAAAATACAGTACTTATGGTAATGATTACTATGCTAGGTTTATTCAAAAATCAAAGGAAGAAATAATACTAACCATTGAAAAAGAACTTCAACGGATTGATTTTAGTGATGTGCAAATACTTGGAATATCCGCAAAATATTATCAATGGATACCAGGTATTTTGTTAGCTGAACTGTTGAAAAAGGTGGCCCCTCATGTTCATGTTTTGGTTGGAGGTTTTGGAAATGCAAATATGGCCATGGAGGCAATGAAAATTTGCCCATATTTCGATATGGCAACATGGGGTGAAGGTGAATATCCATTATTGCGGTTAGTTGAAGAGTTAGCTAATGAGGAACCTAATTATTCATTAATTCCTCGTTTCTTATATAGATCCCATGATGAAATCATAAAATCAATAACCAACAAAAGTGAATATCTTGATTTTGAAAACTATCCATTTCCTGATTATACTGATTTCATTAAAAGTTATACTAATCAAGATGAGTTTGAACATGTGCACATTCCAATAAATACAATTCGTTCATGTCATTGGACCAAATGCAAGTTTTGTGACTTTAACGAGGGCTATAGATTAAGAATGAGAACACCCGAGTGTATTGTTAGCGAAATAGAGCACATTAGTTCTGAATATGGATTAACTACCTTTTCATTTGTTGATAGTGATACCTTTGGTAATGTCCAACATTTTAACAAACTTCTTGATTTAATCATTGAGCTTAAATTAAAAACAGAGCAAGACTTTATTTTTTGGGCTGAGATTATACCAAATACTCAATTTACTGCATCAATGTTTGAACGAATGGTAATTGCAGGGTTTAAAAATATTTTTATTGGTTATGATGGACTTTCTGATTCTATGCTTATGAAAATGGATAAAAGCAATAGCTTTTCCGACAACCTATTCTTTGTTAAACAAAGTATAATGGTTGGTATTGATCCTTACGTTAATGTTATTAAACATATACCCTTTGAAACCGAAGAAGATGTGCAAGAATGTATTCAAAACTTGCATTACACACGTTTCTTTTATAACGATCCACTGGTGTCATTTACCCATAATTACGTTAATCTGGTATTATCATCAATGAGCAAGTACTATCGATCGCTTTCAGGTGAAGAAAAGAAAAGTTACAACTATGATGTGATTACCTATTTGTTACCTAGGTATTTTCCTGATGATGAAAAAAGGTTTCATTTATTTAGATACGAAAAAAACATTCCTGTAAATGCAAAAGAATGGGAAAAGCTACTTGAAATAGAAAAGTACTACAAAAAAAATAACTTTAGTTACAAGGTTCAGGAGAATAACGGGTTAATATATTATACCGAATATCTTAACGATGAAGAAATTGAAAGTATAATTTTTGAAGAATCTGAATATGGAGCTGTTCTAAAAATAATTCAACACAGGGTACTAACATTTGATGAACTATTTAGCGAAGTAAGAACTGTAGTGGATTTTATATCAAGGGAACGATTAATTGAAGTGCTGGGGCAACTAAAAAAGGCATTCATTATCTATTGTAATAAAGATTATTCAAATGTTATATCATTAATTACTCTTTAAAGCCAGTGCTGTTTAAATTTTTGATTGTATTAATAATTACAGTTTATTTTGCTTTATTTTTGCAATCAACATTATATGATTATTAAATAGTTTTAATAATATGACTGAAATCTTTCTGCAATCAGTTTCACCGTCCATTGTTAGTGTTTTCTTTCATAATATTGAAGTAGAGATCCTTAGGGATCTCAACCTGAACAGGATTACTGAATTTGATGGTTTCTTTCAGTTTATTAGTAACTCTGTTTCTTATGTTTCATGGGGATTAACATTGTTTTTATTGTTTTTTGCACTTATATTTAAGAAAATCGAGTTAAAAAGGAAAGCTGTTTTTTTAATCTCAACCGTCTCTATTTCTTCCATAATAAGTCTTATTTTAAAATATACAATCGATCGTCCCCGACCATTTATTTCCTATGATTTTATAGAGAAACTTTCGGTTGGTGGAAGTCCATCCTTCCCTTCAGGACATACCGCTGAGGCAACGGCATTTGCACTAGCTGTTTGTATCATATATCCACGATGGTACATAATTATTCCTTCTTTAACTTGGGCAATTTTAGTAGGATATTCACGTATGTCACTAGGAGTGCATTATCCCAGTGATGTTCTTGCAGGAGTAATTATAGGTGTGCTTTCTGCTTACCTATGTTCGAAAAGTCAGAAGTGCCTAAAAGAGCTAACTGTCTGAAGTTGTGCTGATATATAGTGCAAGCTCAGATAAATAATATCATTCAGTATTTTCTAAATGACTTAATACACTGATAATTGCTATCGTTTCATATGTTTATTTATCATATCAATTAGTAATTTGCTATTTATTGGTTTTGCAATATAGTCGTCACAACCAGCTGAAATTGCATTGTTTTTCTCACCAGCAAGTGCGTATGCTGTTTGGGCAATAATAATTACATCTTCATTGAATTTGCGAATATTTTTTGTTGCTTTATAACCACCCATAATTGGCATTTTAGCATCCATAAGTACTAAATCAATATCTGCGTTCTTTTTCAATGATTCTATGGCTTCTTTTCCATTATATACTCTTATTATTTTACTAGCTATATTACTTAGTATGATTTCAAAATGTTCATAACTCGTATCATCATCTTCGGCTATTAATATCTTGATTTTATTATCAATCTCTTTTGTGTTTGAAAATTCTTTCTTAGTATTTATTTCAGGTTGTTCTGGTTTTTCTATCCATGGTAATGTAAAACAGAATGTTGTGCCCATATTAATTTCTGAATCAACATGTATTTTACCAGATAGCATCTCAACATAAGCTTCTGTAATGGCAAGCCCTAACCCTGATCCTTCGCGAGCATAGGAATCCTCAATGTCTGCTTGTTCAAATCTATTGAATATGGAATGAATTCGGTTTTTTGGTATACCAATTCCGGTATCTGTTATTTTAAATTCCAATTCTGCTCCTTTTTTAATACAATATATTTTTATGCTTCCTTTATCTGTAAACTTAATTGCATTTTTAATAAGGTTTGTAATAATTGAATTGAATTTAGTTTTATCTGAAATAATAATACTTTGCTTAGGAAGTTTATTAATTAGCTGCAGTCGAATACCTTTTGTATTAGCTTCCTTAACAAAAAATTCAAAAATATTTTCAATTTCTTCAAAAATATTAACCTGTGTTTTCCATATTTCAATTTGTCCGGCATCAATTTTCGAGATGTCAATTATGTCGTTTACAGTATTGAGCATACGATCACCACTTTTTCTTATGATTTCAATAAATTTATCACGTTTCTCCCCACTTAGATCCTTTTCATTTAGTAACTTAGCAAACCCAAGAATACCATTCATAGGTGTTCGAATTTCATGGCTCATATTTGAAAGGAATGCTGATTTTAACCTATCACTTTCTTCTGCTTTTTCTTTGGCTTTTATTAGTTCTTGTTCATGTTTTATTTGTAGTTCTATATCTATCATCGTGCCAACCATGCGTTTGGGCTTACCATTATTGTCCTTTTCAACTACCATCCCTTTTCCTTTGACCCACTTCCAATTATTATTACTCATTCTAAGTCTGTGTTTGCATTCCCATTGTTCCGTGTGTCCTTCCAAGTGCTGTTTTAATGTTTCAAAGACTCCTTCTCGATCATCCTTATGAATACGTTCTTCCCAGGTTTCGAATTTGTCTTCTATCTTATCAACACCAAGTATTGTTCTCCATGCATTACTATATACAACCTTATTAGTAATTAAATCCCAATCCCATATTCCATCCTTTGTTGCTTCTAATGAGAGCTTTAGTCTTTCTTCGCTTTCCTTGAGGCTTTTTTCGGCTTCTTTTCTACTAGTGATATCCTGCAATGTACCTTTAAGAGCAACCACATTATTATCATTGTCAAAAATTGGCTCTCCAGTCGAAATAGCATGACGGTATTTTTTGTTATTACCAGTGAATTCAAGTTCAACTTCAACACTTTTGCCTTCATTAATTATTTTTTCTGATGCATTCTTATATAACTGCCAGCTTTCCGGTGTATAGTATTTCTCATGATTTGAAACATCTAAAGCTTCATTTTTATCTTTGAAACCTATAATACTAATTAATTCATCAGACATTGTTAGTCTTCCTGTTTTAATATCGAGAGTCCAGTTTCCAATATTTGCTATCCTTTGAGCATCTCTTAGGCTAGCTTCACTTTCTTTAAGAGCTCTTTCTACTCGTTTTCTCTCGGCGATACCTCTTGTAGTACCTTGCATTCCAATGAAATCACCATTTGAATCAAGTAACAATGTGCTTGATATTTCAACATCAAATTCTTCGTTTGCTTTGTTTAGCATTTTTGTTTCAAAGTTAATATGCGGTCTTGTTAATCGATTCTCGATGTGATTCTTAGCTATTGCATCTACCTTAACAAATTCTTCCTTAGTAAAATGTGAGGCTAAGGGAGTACCTACCCATTCACCTGGCTTGAATCCGGCAATACTCTCAAGTGCAGGACTTAAATAAACAAAAGTTAAGTGCTTATCTATTGTCCAGACACATTCGCTTGAGTTTTCAGAAAGTAAACGAAACTTTTCCTCACTTTCAATTAACGCTTGTTCTGATTTTTTTTGTTCACTTATATCAAAAAAGTTTAAAATAAACAAGTTATCAATAAGATGAAAAGAAGTTACTTCCAGAGTTTTATCATAAATATCGTAGTATTCATTGAAACTAATTGATTTGCTTTCTTTTACAACGGGTTCATATCTTTCTAGTAAGATTTCAAGGGTTTTTTCATCTACTAAATCTGAGGCTTTCTTTCCGATTATTTCATTTATATTGAAACCGGTTTGTATTTGTGTTGAACTGTTTCCTTGAATATGAATAAAGTCAATAGCTTTGTCATTATCATCTTTAATTAATTCACATATTACTATTCCAAATGGTGAGTTCTCGAATAAGCATCTAAACTTAGTTTCACTTTCTATAATTGATTTTTTGGCTTTTTCTCTATTTGTAATATCAGTCACAAATGCATAGTAATATTCAACCTCTTCTTTATCATTAAATCGTACATGGACAGTAAGCTCAACCGGTATTCTACAGCCGTCTTTTCGAATATACTCTTTTTCATATACTACCGCTTTTTTTGTATTATTTAGTTCACTTAAGTGTTGGTGTTCGCTTTCAATCCATTCAGGAGGTGTTAGAACTGTATTCCAGTCGATTGTTTTTAATTCCTCTTCACTATATCCAGTTAGTTTTTGATAAGCTTTATTGGATGAACCCAAACTACCATCAGGGTAACCCACGGCAATTCCTATGCTGGCTTCAGACACTAGTTTGGCCCAGAAGCTTGTTTCCTTTGTTGCTTCTTCCAATTCCAGAAGGGATGATTTTAATTTTTGTTCGCTTGCAACCATCTGCTGGTTTATGGCAAGCAGTTGCTGATTACTAGCTTTCAATTGTTGATTAGCAGCTTGTAATTGTTGTTCATTCGCCGCTAGCTGTTGATTGAGTGATTGTAGGTTTCTTTCACTCTCCTTTAACTCATTTTCAGTTTGAATTCTTTCACTTATATCTTCAGAACAAATAAAATATGTACTAGTTTCATGGATTTTAATAGCAGTACTTACCATAGTTCGGTAGTTGCCATTTTCATGTCTAAACCGGTATGTTACAACTCCTGATCCTGTTTCTTTTGTTTTGGAGAAACTTTCAATTACTTTTTGACGATCATCTTCATGAATGAAAGAGAATGCATTATCACCTGTTAAGCTATCTTTGGAATGACCTGTTTCTTCACTTACTTTGTTATTAATATCAAGATACTGACCCTCCCCCGTAATATGACCAAGCATTGTTGGTGCATTATTAAAAAGTATCTTGAATTTTTCTTCACTTTTTTTAGTGCCTCTTCCGCATGTTTTTTTTCAATGGTTTCGCCAATAATTTTAGCAATTTCTTCAAGAAGTTTGTGTTCTTCAACTAAAAAGGGGCCTTCCGATAACGTTGGACGTTCTTCTATGTAATAAACAGCTACAGAACCGACAGTCTTACCTTTAACTACAATATCATCAAACTGCTTCCATTTCGATTCTTTAAAATCTTGAGAAATAAATTGCTTGCCATTAAAAATTATCTTGGCACGTGTTATTTTAGGATATTGCCATGCTGGTGGTATAATATTTGTAATATCCTGAAGCAATTCTTCGATCGTTTCCCTAGTTCTAATTAATTTGGAAATTTCGTATAGGAATGAAAGATCCTTTACTCTTTCTGATAGATTATGTGCTTGTTCTTTTATCATTCGCAATTAATTGCTGGTTATTTGCTGCAAGTTGTTGGTTTGTAGCTCTAAATTGCAGTTCAGTGGCAGACAACTGTAGGTTTCTTGTTTCAAGTTCTTGAGGTGTTGTAGTTATCTCTGAACTAGAAAGAATAGGAGTTTCTCGAATCACTCCCTCTATTGCGTATCCAGTATCTTTAGTAATTAGGACTTTTTTAAAATTACACAGTAACCATTTATGAGAACCGTCGTTACGAACAATTAATAGTTTATAGTTATTGATTTTTTCCTTGCTATAAATTTCATTGATAATATTGTGTACTTCAGCATGATCTTTAGAATGTGAAGTCAAAGGAATGCCAATGATATCATTTTCATTTTGATAACCCAGCATTTTTATCATGGCAAAGTTTGCCAAAGTTATTGTTCCATCAGTATCAAACCTAATAAACCCCTCATCAAAGGAATTCAAGAATTTAAGCATGTCTTTGGTAATTGTAGTTTTTATATCTTCCATACAAATCTTTATTTTCGAGAGCTCCATAACAATTTTTCACCTGAGTCACCTTCGGTAAAATAAACCTCATCATTTTCAATATCAAAACGAACCGACCTGCGAAGTATTCCACCTAAGGCTTTTGCAGATATTGATAGTTGTTTTTCATTTAAAATACTTATTACTGAGTTTATATTATTCTTACATATTGTATCATTACTTTTTTTTAATACGTTACCAGCACCCACAAGACAAAAGTGAAGAGTTGACCTACCAACACCTTGTTGCTGCATAAGTTGTAGCAAACTTTCAATTGCATTAACAGCATATTTTAATTTGTTTTGGGTTTCTTTCACGGGTGCGTTACCTGGTAGCATTATATGAGCCATAGCACCATACTGCTGCTTCTTGTCAATAGCGGTTACTACAATACATGATCCAATAGCGGTTGAGACTAGAATATTGTTGATATCTCCTATTTTCACCTCACCTGTTGCTATATTTATTATTTTTTTCATTCATTGTACATTTAATTAGCAGTATTAATTAAAATGTTTGTTAATTAGTTTAAGTAGCTCTTTGCTATCGATTGGTTTTGCAATATAATCAGTGCACCCTGAAGCAATTGCATTTTCTTTGTCACCAATTAGAGCGTAAGCTGTTTGTGCTATAATAATTACATCATTATTGAAATTGCGGATCATTGTTGTTGCTTCATATCCACCTAATATTGGCATCTTTACATCCATCAATATTAAATCAATATCTGGATTTATTTTTACTGAACTAACAGCATCTTCTCCGTTAGTTACTCTTTTAATACTTTTTGTTATACCTGTAAGAATTATTTTGAGGTGTTCGAAGCTGGTGTCATCATCTTCAGCAATTAAGATATTTAGTTTTTTATCCGCATTGGTTTTGGTTAATATCACTTTCTCTTCTATTTGATCAGGTTTTTGCTGACTATTATTCCATGGTAATGTAAAATAGAATGTAGAACCATATCCAGGTTTTGAATCAACACCAATACTACCATTTAACATTTTTACATAGGCTTTCGTAATAGAGAGCCCTAAACCAGAACCTTCGCGTGCATGAGTGTCTTCTATATCTGCTTGTTCAAAACGATTAAAGATCGACTGAATTCGATTTTTCGGTATACCTATTCCTGTGTCAATGATTTTGAATTCAAATTTCTGATCTTTATCAATACAATAAATATCAATGGTTCCCTTATCAGTATATTTAATAGCGTTTTTGATAAGGTTTGATATGATAGAGTTTAGTTTGTTTTTGTCGGTTATAAACATTGATGACTCTTCGCCCATACTATTAAAAAGTCTAATGTTTATCCCTTTGGCACGAGCTTCTTCTTGAAAGAAGTCATATAAAATATTAATTTCTTCTACGATGTTGATAGCGTCATTTGATAACTCCATCTGTCCGGCATCAATTTTCGAGATATCAATAATATCATTAACCGTTCCCAGCATTCGGTTTCCACTCTTTCTGATTATTTTGATGTACTTTTCCTTTTGTTCGCCACTAAGATTTGGATTTTCCAATAGTTCTGTAAAACCAAGTATACCATTCATTGGCGTTCTTATTTCGTGGCTCATATTGGCTAAAAATGCAGATTTAAGTCGATCGCTTTCTTCAGCTTTTTTCTTCGCTTTTATTAACTCTTGTTCATCTTGTTTTCGTTGTGTTATATCATTAAATATTCCAACCATTGAAATAGTTTTACCGTCTTTGATGACAGGTGCTTCACGAGCTTCAATCAATACTTTCCTGCCGTTTTTATGTTTAAATTCAAGCTCATAGGGTTCTTGTTTTTCACCAGTTTCAATGGCCTTTATCGTTTTTCTGTATCCAAGTTCATTTATTGGATTATCCGAAACTAAACTAGCCCAGTTAACCTTGGCCTCTTCCTGAGTGTACCCTAATACCTCTTCAACCTGAGGGCTTACATAATTAATGATGTTATTGGTATCGTGTGAGTATATAACACTTGTGCTATTATTGAAAATATTGCGTAGCATTTCTTCACTTTCCTTTAGCTTACTTTCAGCACCTTTTTGTTCCGAAATATCCCTAAATTCAACTACTCTAACATCTTTACCTTTGTAAGGAATTTCTCTGGCTTCTAATCTTAGTGGATATTTTTCTTTGTTTTTTCGAATACCAATAGCTTCATAAGGTTTTTCATACTTTGACATTATGTTTTCCAATACTTTTGGTCGTGATTCCTCTGCAATCAGAAGTAATCCATCCATTCCTATAAGTTCATTTCTGTTAAAACCAGTTATTTCAGAAAGGCCATGATTACACTCTAATACTTTTCCTTTATCATGGATGGCTATCCCTCCAAATGAAGCATTATGCAATGCTTTGAATCTTATTTCACTATCACGTACTGCAGCTTCTGCTTGCTTTTTTTCAGTAATATCAATTGTAGAACCATATACTGTTAGACTATTATTCTCTTCAACCACTTTGCCTGTTGATGAAAACCATGCCCGCTTACCATCTGCTTTTTCAACTTCATACTCGAATGAGATTATTTTATCGGTGTTTTCAATGCCGCTTTTAAAAAGCTGTTTTATTATTGGCAGATAATCTGGCAGAACATAAGAAAAATAACTATCCCATGAATTTCCAATACTTCCTTTTGGTAATGCAAGAAATTCATCTGCAGCTTCAGAAATATATGTGTTCTGAAAATTACTTTCCTCATCAATATCTGATTTCCAAATGATATTTGGGGTGTTTGCGTTTATTGCTTTTATTTGTTGTAAGTTGGTATTTATCTTCTCCCTGGCTCTTTCTTCATAATCAATATCTCGGAGAGTACCTATCATTCTTATTGGATTCCCTTCATCATCTCTTTCCACAACTTTCCCATAATCAAGAAACCATTTCCATTGACCTGTTTTAGTTTTAAGTCGATGTTTATTCTCATAAAACTCAGTCTTTCCTTCAAAGTGTTCTCGTAGATCAATGGAAACCTGTTCTTCATCATCGGGGTGTATTTTGTCCTCCCACCACTTTATGTGAGGCTTAATTTCATCTAATTTATATCCAAGATTTTCGGTAAGAATATCATTATAAACTTCATTTCCTGAGGGAATATCCCAATCCCACCAGCCAAGCTTTGCACCTTTAATTATGGTCTCTAACTGGTCATTCTTTTCTTTTAATTTCTTTTCGGCCTTCTTCCTCTTAGTTATATCAACACCTATGCTAATGGTTTGTTTATCTGAAACGTTAAAGTTTGCCCACAGTGATGTTAACAGTTTACCGTTTTTTGTTTTAGGATTCCACTCTCTGAATTTTTTATCAGGATTATCAACAACAGTTCTTATTACATCATCTTTTATTTTATCATCAGGATAAAAAAGGGAAAATGGATCTTTTGAATTATTAATTTCGTCGATTGTATAACCTAGTTTTTTTTCACATTCTTTATTCCATAGAACACATTTGCCATTTTCATCAAATGCATCAATCATTACAGGTGAATGTTCATAAATTGTTCTAAATTTTTCTTCGCTTTCCTTTAGTTTTATTGTGTAATTCAGGTTTTCAATAACCGTTGAAAAAGAAGCTGTATAAGTTTCGAGAAAATCCCTGTCGGTTATTTCACCCCCATTCAATGTTAGTATGTGTAAAGCACCAAGTAGTTTGTTATTCTTATTAATACCGATGGTATAAATATGATGAATATTTAATAGCTTTTGTATAATTACTGAAGCTGATGCAGGAATTACATTGGAGGAAAAGTCTGCTAAACCACCTTCATAGGTAATGAATTGTCCTCGACGGAATAACCTTTGATGTTCTTTGGTTAACTTAAATTGCTTACCAACAAATTTTCTTCCGGCAATTTTATTTATTTTACCAAGAATTGAACTATCTAATCCTGAAATAGATTCTAGTTTTGCTTCTTTTAGATTTTCATTTATTGAAACATAAACTATGATTGTTTCTGAATAAATTGATTGAATGGTATTAGTAAAATAATCAAATAATTGTTGTTTTTCACTAATTGTGATTAATTCAGAAATTGATCTATTCAAGAAAACTATCTTTTCTTCAGCTCGTTTTAATTCTGAAATATCCTGATGAGCTCCCAACATACGAATTGCATTACCTTTTTTATCACGTATGGCTATACCGCGACAACGTATCCAAACAGTACTTCCATTTTTATGTGTGTAACGAACTTCTTGATCGTAGGGGTAGTTGGAGTCAGAAAGGTGTTTGTTAAAATTGTCAACCGCTATTTTTAAATCATCCTGATTTATAATATCCTGCCAGGCACTAGCCAAATGAGGCATTTCTTCTGGATTGTAACCTAATACAGTCCAGAACCTTTCGTTCATCCATTCATTCTCGGGGTTTTCCAAATCCCAGTACCACATTCCATCCAATGAGCCCTGTTGCAAAAAATCAAATATCTTATCATCAGTTTTAATACGTTCGTATAACTCTTCTTGTAAATAATGCCTCATAAGTTAATGCTAGTTATTCCTATTTAATTGTCTGTTAGTATAAAATCATTGTGGAATGGAATCTCCAATTCAATCTAACCATTTAAAATTTGCCATCACACTATAATAATATTCTGCTTCTATTATTTTTCCTTTTGAAGGATGAGCTGTTTCTGCAACAATAATTGTAGCCTATTTATGCAATAGCTTTGGTGGCTTAAATTATATTTACCTGTGGTCAACCATCCAAAAGTACCATAATAGAATTGCCGATATCAGTGTAATAAAATTAGGGTTAAAGTTACTAATTAAATTCTTAACATTTAACTGATAGTTCATTTTATCTAAACACAAAACAATATGGTATTTGATAATTTTAAAAGCTTGTAAAGGTTTTAAACACGTACTGTAAAAATAATTTACAACTGGTTCGAATTACATATCTCAATGATGATTTAAATTGCATTATACCAGGTGTATATAACTTTCGGCACGAGCATTGGAAGATGAATTGGTATAATGTCAAAAATTGTTAACTGAAAATAAAATGGATATACCGATAAAGAAGAAAAAGGGAATAAAACGAAAGCATTTAATGCTTGGAGTAGGAATTCTGGTTTTAACCTTTCTTAGTTTTCAGGCATTTTTTAGAACTAACATATCAACCTTGGATGTAGATTTTGAGAGGTTAAGTATCAAGGAAATCAGTGAAGGTGTTTTTTATGATTATATTACAGTTACAGGTTATGTTGAGCCGATAGCTACTATTTATCTTGATGCTCGTGAGGGTGGAAGAGTTGAAGAGAAAGTAGTTGAGGAAGGAGAGATAGTTACAAAGGGGGATATAATACTTCGATTAAGTAATCCTGACCTAAGTTTAAGCATATTAAATAGTGAAGCCCAACTAGCTGAAAAAAGTAATTTTCTTAGGAATACAATGGTAACAATGGAGCAGGAAAAGCTTCAAATTAAAAGAGAACTGTTAAATATTGAATATGATATTAAACGAAAGAAAAGGATGTATGAGCATAACAAATCTTTTTATTCTGATGATCTGATTTCCAGGGATGAATTTCTTAAATCAGAGGAAGAATTTCAGTTTGCCAGCAAGAGTTTTGAGCTTTATATGGAAAGACAAAAACAGGATTCAATTTACCGTTCAATTCAAATAAAACAGATGCAGGATAACCTGAAAAATATGGATCTAAATTTAAGGTTAGTTCGCGAACGTCAGGAAAACCTAAACGTTGTTGCTCCCATTGATGGTCAACTTACTGTACTGGATGCCGAAATTGGACAATTAATTCCCAAGGGAGGTAGAATTGGTCAAATTCATATGTTAACCTCATTTAAAGTAGTTGCAGAAATCGATGAACATTATATTGATAAGGTAAAAGTTGGTTTAACAGCGATACTGGAGCGTCAGGATCAGGAGTACAAATTGAAAATAAGAAAAGTTCTTCCCGATGTTCGTGAAGGTAGGTTCTCAGTAGAACTGGTGTTTGACGGGGAAATGCCTGAAAATATGCGTACTGGTCAGACTTATTATACACGCCTGCAATTGGGTAGCCCCAAAAGTTCACTGCTACTGCCCCGTGGTGATTTTTATCAAAAAACCGGAGGCCAATGGATATTTGTGTTGTCAGACGATGGAAAATTCGCAACTAAAAGATTTATTAAGCTGGGAAGACAAAATCCTAAGTATTATGAATTATTGGAAGGAATATCTCCTGGAGAGAAAGTAATTGTATCAGGTTATGATGGTTTTGGAGATAATGAAATGTTGGTTTGGTAGAAAAAAAAATATAAGGGTTGAATAGTATAGAGTGGCATGGGTAGAAAAAGTAAATATTTTAGAAACTATGTTTAAGTCAATAATAAAAACAATAGTAAGTCATCTAATTCGTAATAAAACCTTTGCAATAATCAATATTGCCGGCTTGGCCATAGGTATTGGTTGTAGTTTGGTTATTTATAAAATTATTGTCTATGAATCTAGTTTCGATAAATATCACGCAAATTTTGAAAATACTTATCGCTTAATTACAGAATATCAAGATCCAAGCGAAGGGACTAAATACGAGGAAGGCCAGGTGCCTCCAGTAGGAGAAGCAATAAGAAACGAGTTCCCAGGAGTAGATGCTGTAATGACTTTCTATGCTGCTAAAGGTCAAATTAGTCAAATTAGTATTAAAGATGAACATGGTGACATACAAAGATATCAAGAGACTAAAGGTTTGGTTTGCGCAGATCCTAATATTTTTAAGGTTTTTGATTTTAACTTCTTAGCTGGAAATCCATCGCAAGCATTACTCAATAAAGGAAGTGTAGTGATTGCTTCTTCACTTGCACAAAAGTATTTTAGTTTATCCGAACAGGAAATTGAGAAAGCCATGAATCGCTTGATAACCATAAATAATAGAGGGACTTTGCAAGTTAGTGGTATTATATCAGATCCTCCTATGAATACAGATCTTCCTTTTACAATTATTGCAAATTATGATGACCAGATCATTATAAATCCATATTATGGAGGAAACACAGATTGGCAGGCAGGACATTCTTACACCAATTGCTATGTGCTTTTACGGGGTGATGTATCTGTAGACGATCTTGAAAATCAACTTCCGGCATTTTATGATAAGTACCACCAGAAAGAAAATAGCCAAGAGCGGCGATATGTATTACAACCACTTTCGGAATTACATTCGGGACTTTGTAATAACTATAACAATCGTCAGGTACCAACTAAAAATCTATTGATTCTTGGGATAATTGGATTGTTTTTGATTGTTGTCGCATCCATCAACTTTATTAATTTATCCGTTGTTCAAGCTACCAGAAGGTACAAGGAAATCGGGATCAGAAAAATACACGGTGAAAGCAAACGGCAATCGATTTTTCAGTTTCTGACTGAATCTGTTATCATAGCAACTATTGCTGCATTCATTGGATTATTCATTGCTCATTATCTTTTTGTTTACCTGGAAACTACTATTGGCTATCGGTTAGATTTAGATCTGATATTGAATCCGGAAACCCTGATTTATTTATTCCTTTTAGCAACAGTAGTCGGTTTATTATCTGGATTTTACCCTTCATTGATCATAGCCGAAATGGATTCTAATGTTGCTCTTAAAAAATCGCTTGCTATAAAAAATTCCTCTGTCCCATTATCACTAAGGCGTACTTTGATAATAATTCAGTTTGTTATTTCGCTCGTATTAATTATTGGTACTTTGGTTATGACTCGACAATTAAATTACTTTATGAATAAAGAACTGGGATTTAATAAAGAGGCCATACTATTGGTAACCTTACCTGAGGCTAATAAAGATAAACTCCCATCACTAAAAGAGGAACTACTTAAGTATCCGGAAATTGCTTTGGTAAGTTTTGGGACACGCAGTCCTTTGGCAGATTGGAGAGTTAGTAACGTAATAAATCATCCATCTTTAGAGAAGGACACTTATCACGCAAATTTGAAGAGTGTAGATGAAGACTATTTTGATTTGTATAAACTTAAAATCATTGCAGGAACCAATTTCTCAAAAGAAAAAAACACTCCTAATATTGTTGTAAATAGAAAGCTGACAGAGCTTCTGGGTTTTAGTAATCCCGAAGAAGCTTTAGATGAAAGAATTACATACATGCAAAATAAATTTAAAATAGCTGGTGTAGTAGAAGATTTTCATGCGCGATCATTACAAAAGAAAATGGAAAATGTCATTTTTGGCAATTTTAACGGGCTTATAAATGAAATGGCCATTAAAATTAATCCAACAATTTTAACATCAAATGGCTATACTGAATTATTAAAAAAGGTGCAATCCGAATGGGAAAGAGTATATCCAAATGACTTGTTGAATATTAATCTTTTTGAAGACAAAATTGCTTCTTTGTACGAAGAGGAAAAGAATACTTCGAGCCTTAATCTGTTATTTGCTATTATCGCAATTCTGATAGGGAGCCTGGGATTGTTTGGGCTGATTTCATATATCATCAGTCAAAAGAATAAAGAAATAAGTATCCGCAAAGTAAACGGAGCAAAAGTATCTGAAATCCTATTACTGCTTAACAAAGATTTTATGATCTATTTTGGAATAGCCTTTATTATTGCATGTCCAATTGCTTACTATGCAATGGATAGGTGGCTTCAGAATTTTGCATATAGAACAGGTTTGAGCTGGTGGTTATTTGCTTTGGCAGGAGGCATCTCAATGATGGTTGCTTTACTAACTGTGAGTGGACAAACATTATCTGCAGCAAGAAGAAATCCTGTGGAATCTTTACGTGATGAATAAAATAAGATAATTAATAATAAAAATAAGAACAGTAATTAATCAAAGTAATATTATAAACAACACTAAGATGATAAAAACAGAAAAATTAGGAAAAGTGTTTCGTACTGAAGAAGTTGAAACCTATGCATTACACAATGTAGATCTGCATGTAAAAAAGAGTGAGTTCGTTGCAATTATGGGACCTTCGGGTTGTGGAAAATCAACATTGCTCAATATAATAGGTCTACTTGATAATCCAACTGAAGGATTGTACTCGTTTAACGGCATAGAAGTTAGTAAATTAAAAGAAAAAGACCGTACCGACTTTCGTAAAGGGAATATTGGTTTCATATTTCAAAGTTTTAACCTTATTGACGAACTCAATGTATTTGATAATGTGGAACTCCCTTTGCTTTATTTAAAGATGAAAGCAAGTGAGCGTACCAAAAAAGTAGATGAGGTATTAACGAGAATGAAAATTGGACACAGGGCAAAACATTTCCCTCAACAATTATCTGGCGGACAGCAGCAACGTGTTGCCATTGCAAGAGCTGTAATTGCTAATCCTGATTTGATTCTTGCTGATGAGCCAACAGGAAACCTTGATTCTAAAAATGGTATTGAAGTGATGAACCTACTTTCTGAACTAAATCAGGAAGGAGCTACCATAGTAATGGTAACACATAGTAACCGAGATGCAGGCTATGCTCACCGAGTAATTAACTTACTTGATGGTCAGGTTATTATGGAGAAAATAAACTAAAAATTTAAGGTTGGTAGCCTATAACTTATAAAATCGATTTATCATGATTAAAAACTATTTGAAAATAGCGATTGCAAATATTTATAAGAATAAAGTTTATTCTATGATAAGTATTACCAGTTTAGCAGTGGGGATGGCTGTTTGTATACTACTGTTATTCTATGTAATTGATGAGCTGAGTTATGATCGTTATAACGAAAAGGCAAATCATATTTATAGGTTATGCCAGGAGGAACACCCTTATCAAGCACCAGGAGCTGCAAGATTATTATCAGATAATTTGCCGGAAATTAAAAACTCAGCCCGAATTTTACCCCGAGATAATATTAATATTCAGTTTGATAATAAGCGATTTAAAGAAGACTTGGTAGCATGGGTAGATCCAAGTTTGTTTGATATTTTCTCTTTTAAATATTTAGCAGGTAGTAATGGTAAGTTTTTGAATCAGCCCGGTACTATGATAATTACCGAAAGAACTGCTGAAAAATATTTTGGTAATGAAAACCCAATTGGGAGAGTGGTAAAAGTAAGTAATGAGTATGATTATATTGTTACTGCAGTCATTGAAGATATGCCTGCTAACTCCCATTTCACCTTTGATATTTTTATGACTCTCGAAGATGGAGATATGATGTTTAGTGAAAACTGGATGGACAATTGGGGCTGGTGGAATTTTTTGGTTTACTTTGAGATGCATAATCATTTCTCAAAAAAGGAATTGGATGCCAAGATTTCTGATCAAATGAATGGGATATTTAAGGAGAAGTTTGGTAACGATGTTCCGGAAACTCAATTTGCGCTTCAAAACCTGAAAGATATCCATCTTTATTCCTCTCATTTCTTGGGAGATATTCAACCCCAAAATAGTATTTTGTATGTGCTGATATTTTCTGCAATTGGGATTCTGATCTTATTTATTGCGTGTTTTAATTATGTTAACCTGTTTACTGCCAATGCAACAACACGCTTAACAGAAATCAGTGTAAAGAAAACATTTGGTGCCTCTCGAAGGCAGCTGGCAATACAATTTATTTTCGAATCAGTATTAATATTTTTTATTTCATTTTGCGTTTCACTTGTATTGGTAAGTCTTGCTTTGCCTCTATTTAATGAATTTTCAGGAAAAGCTTTAACGGTTTCCATTTTGGCAAATACTACTATTCTCTCAAGTATTCTTGGAATGATGGTTGCAATAGGAATCTTGGCAGGATGGTATCCTGCCATTGTTCTTTCATCTTATAGTCCTACTCGGGTATTAAGATCATCTACTAAAAGTGGCTCGGGTTTTCAAGTGAAAAAGCTTCTTATTAGTACACAGTTTATTATTGTAATTGCTTTAATAGCCAGTGCAACAATTATGTTTCGTCAAATTAATTTTCTAGAAACCAAAGAACTTGGCTTTGAAGATGAAGCTGTTATTACTTCTATTTTCGATTTTGGAGATGAAGCAAAATATAATATACTTAAAAATGAATTGCTTAGTAAAAGTTATGTCTCAAGTGTTTCAGTTGCAAGCAGAATACCTTCTGGATCTCTAAGTAATAAAGCTGGAGTACTACCAGAAGGTCAAACAGAATATATAGAACTTCCATATGTGCATGTAACCTTCGATTATTTTAGAACGCTTGGAATAGTACCAAAACAAGGGAGACTCTTTTCTGACCAACTAAAAACCGATATTACTGAATCTATAATCCTAAATGAAGCCGCTGTTAATTATTTAGGCATTCAGGGAAACCCAATAGGGCAAGAAATTAAAAGCACTTGGCCTAAATCAGATAGGAAAATTGTTGGCATTATTGACGATATACACTTTGAATCTCTTTACAATAAAGTTAAGCCCGCAGTATTTGTAATTAGCTACCCGATGGTTTATCATTTGATTGTTAAGGTTGTTCCATCTGACGAAATGGGATCCATGAAAGCTATCACAGAAATCTGTCAAAGTCTTTATCCAAATGAAGTAATTGAATTTAGTTTTCTTAACTCAATATTGGAATCCAGATATAGTAATGATATCAATACTTTTCAGTTGTTGGGATTCTTTGCAGCTCTGGCCATTTTTCTGGTATGTATGGGCTTGCTTGGTGTCTCAACATTTATAATTAGTGGCAAAACAAAAGAAATTGGAATTCGAAAAGTAAACGGTGCTAAAGTTTGGGAAATCATACGATTGCTAAATATTGGATTTCTTAAGTGGATCGCCATAGCATACGTAATTGCAATTCCATTAGCTTATTACGGAATGAGCAGATGGCTGGAGAGTTTTGCCTATCGAACTGAACTCAGTTGGTGGGTGTTTGCTTTGGCTGGAATTGTAACTGTTATAATCGTGCTTGGTACTGTTAGTTGGGTTACTTATAGGGCAGCTCGTAGAAATCCGGTTGAATCGTTGAGGTATGAGTAAATATTGGTGATATGAGAATATATATCAACATAAAAATTGCTTTAAAAAGCATCCAAAATAACAAGGTACAATCACTGGTAAGTATATTGGGCCTAGGTATTGGTTTGGGATCAATTATACTGATATTAATGTTATACATGCATGAAAATTCCTTTGACAGGTATGTTCCTGAAAGCGATCAAGTTTATAGGGTTATACATGGAACAAATAGCACTACCCCATTTATTTTAGGAGAAACGGCAAAAAACGATATACCATCAATAGACGGATTTTTTCGATATTATCAAGGTCGTAAATTCGAAATTCGCTTAGCAGGAAAAGATATTATTGAAGAGTATAGATTTGCATGTGCTGATAGTTCATCTTTAATATACTAGGAATTGATTTAATTATTGGAGAAACTGCCCAAACAAGAAATGAGGTAGCCATTTCGGAAAAAATGGCGAAAAAATACTTCTCCGGAGGAGATGCCCTGAATAAGAACATTGAAGCTAGATTTAATGACGAATTTATAGACCTCACTGTGTGTGGAATTTTCAAGGACTTTCCCTCCAATTCATCTCTTGCACCAAAGTTTATTTCTCATACAGATTTTATTGATGAATTTTTGGGCACCCGTAAAAAGCGTCTGGGTGAGTATGGGTCTGAAGTTGAAACATTCAAAACAGATTGGGAAAGAGATGCTTGTATTACATATTTAAAGATCAATGCAAAGTCAAATCCCTTAGATGTAGCAGAACAACTTCAAGAATACAGCAACAGGTTTGAAGACGATTCCAAAAAGGAAAAAGCGTTTACGCTGCAAGTAGCTACGGATGTTTATTTACAATCTGAAAATATCACCGATATTTATTCAAAACGTGGAAATGTAAACGAGTTGAAATACTATATAGCAATTGCTCTTTTTATTTTAATAATTGCCATATTCAACTATATTTTTCTTACCAAAGCCAAGATGGAGGGAAGGTTAAAAGAATTTGGCGTAAAAAGATCACTGGGCGCACACACATCATCCATCCGCAATCAGATGATTTTTGAAGCAAACATAGTCTCATTAGTAAGTTTAGTTCCAGGAATATTAGTTATTTGGTTTGGCACTCAATTTATTAATGACACATTAGGGCGCAACCTTGACAATCAAATCCTATCGATTTGGTATACCATTCCACTATTGGCTCTCATACCCTTGCTTACTGGATCATTTTCAGGCTTGATGGCAGGAATAAATATCTCCAAGATTTCACCTGTCCTCCTTCTAAATAAAAGAAAAGAAAATCTGCCAAATCGAAAACAATGGAGTAACTCATTTTTAAGCCTACACTTTGCCATTTTTATAATATTGATTGTTGGAGTTCTTGTTTTAAAAAAACAAATCAATTATTCCTTAACTAACTTCACAGCAATAAATCCCCAAAATGTAATGGTTTGTGAATTGAACACACCAGAGCTATCTCAAAAATTTGATGTAATAGATAATCATGTTAAACAATTACCAGGTGTAATAAATACAGCAGGATCATCTTTTATTCCTCCATATAACTGGACATTACCCATTCGATTAAGAAATCCTGAAACCAATGAATCCATAGTATTTGATGGTTTAATTATGGGCAAAGGAATGACAGAGCTACTAAATATTGAATTGATAGAGGGGGAACATTTTGGAGAGTATAATGGTAATCAGCTTAGATGTGTTTTTAACGAATCTGCAGCTATAAAGTATAATCTGAAGGCCGGAGAAATGTTCAATGGGTTTCATATCCAGGGTATAGTTAAAGACTTTACTGCACATACAATGCACAACCTCATTAAACCGATGGTTATCATTCAGCAACATCCTGAGAAAATGAGCCTTTTTGTTATAAAAACAACCGGCGAAACAGATGATGAAATTAAAGCAAGTATTACCAGTTTATTCAAAGAAATATCACCTGATAATGTGGTCTCAATTTATACACTTCAAGATCAGATTAACCAATTTTATGTGAGGGAACAAAATCAAGCCAAATTAATTGGTGCATTTTCACTTTTAGCTATAGTTTTAACCATAATGGGATTATTCGGAATGGTTTTGAACACAGTATCTAAGAAAACCAAAGAAATAGGTATCCGTAAAGTAAATGGTGCTAAAATATCCGAGATTTTAATAATGCTAAATAAAGACTTTATCAGGTGGGTAGCAGTAGCTTTTGTAATTGCTTGCCCAATTGCCTGGTATACTATGAATAGATGGCTCGAAAACTTTGCCTACAAAACCGCATTAAGTTGGTGGATTTTTCTATTAGCTGGCGCCTTGGCTCTAGGAATTGCATTGTTAACTGTAAGCTTGCAAAGCTGGAGAGCCGCAACACGAAACCCTGTAGATGCATTGAGGTATGAATAGAGTTTATTTACAGGAAGAAATATGTTTAAATGTTAAAATCTAATAAGGAATTTATATGATTAAAAAAAGTATAAAAATAGCATTCCAACGTTTGTTGATATATAAAGCTTATTCAGCTATTAATATAAGCGGGTTAGGCATTGCAATGGCAGTGAGTATATCAATCTTACTATTTACATATTATCATTTTAGTTTTGATTCTTATATTCCGAACTGTGAAAATAGTTTTAGGATTATAACTCGCTATGGTGATGGAACCTATAATACAAATACTTTTACTGCTTTTGATGATTTATTTGAAGCTTATCCTGAAGTTGAGTCACATACATTATGTTTTACTAATCATAATGTGGAAGATGTATTTGTTAATGATTCCAAAATAAAGATAAATAATGCAATTTTTATCGATGATTCGTTTATGGATTATTTTTCTGTAGATGTTATTTCTGGTGATAGAGAGTCAATTGTAAGTCCAAACTCAATAATGGTTACACCAGAAATGGCACTGAAGTTGTTCCCCGATGTTGATCCTCTCGGACAAACAGTACTGCTAAGATCTTTTACGAGGAATCAAGATAGTTTAATTCCATATACAGTTACAGGTATTGTGAAACCTTTACCCAATACATCACACTTAGTATATGATATCCTGCTTTCTCAGTTTGGGCATTTTGAACCTACGGTAAAGATGTTAAAAACGCGAAAAGTATTCGGAGGAACAATGTATTTAAAGCTTTATCCTAATGCTGATATTAATGATCTCGAGATAAGACTTAAGTCTAGTTTAGAGTCTGCTTTGGAAGCGGCACATGGTCCACCATTGGATGCATTTAATCATAGTTTGCAACCTGTCAGGGATATACATTTTACTCCGGGGCTATCCAATGAAATGCAGCCTACTATTCGTCGTTCATCACTTAATATATTGTTATTGGTAGGCTTTTTAATATTTGTAATTGCAATTATGAACTTTGTAATTATGCATATTGCCCGTAGTACTTATTATAAGAAAGCTACATTGGTTATTAGGTTCCTTGGCGGAAATAGTATAGACTTGTTTTTACAAACTTTTGTTGAAGTTGCAACGTCGGTTGGTCTTGGATTTATGTTGGCGATTATATTATTAATAAGCTTAAAATTGGCCTTAGCCAGGTATTTCTTTGATAATTGGATAATCCCGTTTGAAACTCAGGAATTCTGGATTCTGTCATTATTATTATTCATTGCTGTTGTAGTTATAGTCTCCATTCTTAGTTCCATAAGCCTTTTCCGAAATCAAACAATAATAGGCGATAATATTCAGCCAAGGGGTGTTAAAGCCGCCATTCCAATTGTGATTTTGCAGTTTGTTTTGGTAATTGCTTTAACAGGATTCGCCATGTTAGTAAATAAGCAAATGAGTTTTATTGAGAATAAGGAATTGGGCTATTCCGAGAATGTTATAGTTGTTAAGATTCCACAAATAAATAGTAAGGTTAAACTATTTAGGGATGAATTATTAAATGAACCTGGTATTATTAGTGCTGCCACTGTGAACCATTACCCAGGTAGTAAATTCCAGGATATGACCTTTTCCGAAGGTGACAATTCGTTTCCATTTAAGTTTGGTTTTGCTGACGAATATGCTATGCAAGCTTTAAATATAATGCCTGTAAAGTATTTTACAGATCTTAAGGAAATGGCCACCGATGGTTGGATCATTAACGAAACATTCTATAATAAGCTAAGAACAAAATATTCAGATGAGCAAATTGGTTCTGGAGAATTCTCTGGTGACGAAAATTCATCTGGTAATAATGACATAAGTGACTTTGTAATAATTGGTGTGGTTAAGGATTTTCATTATACGTCACTTCATGCAGATATTGAGAGTTTCGCTTATTTTATACGAGGACCAAAGGATCGATTCAATCGATATGCATTGGTTCGATTTAGGCAAAATCAAGTAGCAGATGTGTTAGATGCTATAAATAGCAAAATGGATGAGATATATCCCAGTCAACCGGTTACCTATTCATTTCTTAATGAGCACCTTAATGCAAAGTATGCTTCTGAGCAATTACTATTGATGCTTATTAATGCATTTTCAATTCTTGCAATTTTTGTTGCTTGCCTTGGACTTATGGGGCTATCCATTTTCATTACAGAAAAGCGCTCAAAAGAAATAGGAATAAGAAAAGTTAATGGTGCGAATGTGATGGAAATATTGATTCTTTTAAACAAGGATATTATAAGATGGGTAATAATTGCCTTCGTTATTGCATTCCCCATTGCATATTTTTTTGCACAAAGATGGCTCGAAAATTTTGCCTTTAGAACACCCATTAGCTGGTGGATATTCATACTCGCTGGATTGTTTGCAGTTTCTATTGCTTTAATAACAGTAAGTTGGCAAACCTTTAGAGCTGCCCGCAAAAATCCTGTGGAATCGTTGAGGTATGAGTAATCAACCATAATAAAAACAAAACTCTTCAATTCTTTTGATGAATATATCACAAATAGCGTATATACTTTCGTGTTGAGATCTAAAATGCCAGCTTAAAGAATTAGAATTAATATCTCGCTTTTAAATATATTATGTGCTAGAAACTAGTAACAGCATCGCTTTGCTGTTCTTGCTCAAATTCAGCTGTGAAAAAATCACATAAAATACTTGACATGCATAGTATTATTGTATTACATTTGCAATGCATGCATAGCAAATATCTTTCGTAGGTTGAATGTTTTGAATTTAAAGAAGGGGGCTGTGTTGCTTAATGTCTGTAAAACAATAATATAGATATGATTGTAGAAGATACTGTAGACTTTCATCTCCGTTCAACACTTTTTGCAATGAGGAGGATGTACAACCTGATGGCTCAACAAATAGGTATTACACAAGGCATAGGGTATGCATTAATTAATATTGGTGATCAAGGAATTCCTGCAACAAAAATAGCACCACTTATGGGAATGACCAGTTCCAGCCTTAGCCGAATGCTTAAAAATTTGGAGGAGGATGGATTGGTTTTTAGAAAGCAAGATGAAGTTGATAAAAGAGTTGTTAATATTTTTCTAACCAATGACGGTTTAAAGCTTAAAAAACTAATTGAGGAGGTTGTGCTTGAGTTTAATAATAAGCTATTCAAAAAGCTAAATCTAAAGGAATTACAAATATTTGAAAAAGTAAATAATATTATCAAAGAACAGGCAAAACTGGAAATTGAAAAGCTTAAAAATACTAAGGAGTAAAAGGAGAAAATACTAAAAATACATCTATGATACGAAGAATTAAAAAAGTTGCTGTGCTTGGTTCAGGAGTAATGGGCTCGGGTATTGCATGCCATTTTGCAAATATTGGAACTGAGGTTCTATTAATTGACATAGTTCCAAATGAATTATCAGATAAAGAAAAATCACAGGGATTGAGCCTATCAGATAAACAAGTGAAAAATCGCATTGTTAATGATTCACTATCGGCAGCATTGAAATCGAAACCCTCACCAATTTACAAACAGGAATTCGCAAAGCGGATCACAACAGGTAACTTTGATGATGATCTTCATAAAATTGAGGATTATGACTGGATTATCGAAGTTGTTATTGAGCGACTCGATATAAAAAAAGTGATTTTTGAAAAGGTTGATCAATTGCGAAAGCATGGTTCCTTGGTCACCACAAACACCTCTGGTATTTCCGTAGAATCGATGATAGAAGGACGAAGTGATAATTTCAAAAAGAATTTTTGTGGTACACATTTCTTTAATCCGCCACGCTATCTTCAGCTTTTTGAGATTATTCCAACAAGTAGTACGAAAGATGATGTAATTACTTTCCTTGAAAAATATTCCTCATTGTTTCTTGGAAAAACTCCTGTAATTGCAAAGGATACTCCAGCATTTATTGCCAATAGGATTGGGACATTCTCAATAATGGAGTTGTTTAACAATGTCCAAAATTTTGGACTTACAATACCTGAAATCGATAAATTAACAGGGCCGGTTATAGGCAGAGCCAAATCAGCAACATTCAGAACAGCTGATATTGTTGGACTTGACACCCTTGTTCATGTTGCAAACAATATTAAAGAAACTACTAATGATGAAGCTAATGAGCTTTTTACAATACCTGATTATCTTAAGATAATGCTTGATAAAAAGTGGTTAGGGTCTAAGACCAAGCAGGGCTTTTTTAAAAAAGTTGTTGAAGATGGGAAAAAGAAATTCCTGTCAATCGATTTTAACACACTTGAGTACGTAGAAGCTCCACGACCAAAATTTAGTGTTTTTGAGAAAACAAAAACAATTGACAATCTTCGTGAGCGGATGCCAATTTTGCTAGCCGATAAAGGTAGAGCCGGAGATTTTTATCGTGCCTCATTTTATGCGTTATTTCAATTTGCGTCAAATCGCATTCCCGAAATTAGCAACGATATTTATAAAGTTGATGATGCCATGAATGCAGGATTTGGGTGGAAGCTAGGCCCATTTCAGGCTTGGGATTCAGTTGGTGTTGATACAACTGTAAAGGCGATGGAAGAAGTAGGTAAAAAACCTGCAAGTTGGGTGTACGAGATGCTTGAATTAGGTATAAGTTCATTTTACAAGGTAGAGAATGGATTACTATACTGCTACAATATATCAACAAAATCCTATGAGGTAATTCCTGGGTATGATGGAAGAATATCGCTTGAAGTTCTGCGACAGGATAATATTTTATGGGAAAATAATGATCTAACTATTTTTAATTTGGGAGATGGAATTATTAATGCAGAGTTTCATACTAAAATGAATACCATTGGAGCCGGTATTCTAGAAGGTCTAAACAAAGCTGTTGATATGGCGGAGGCGGATTTCAAAGCACTTGTAATATCAAACGAAGGCGATCACTTTTCTGCTGGGGCAAATGTTGGAATGATATATATGCTTGCAATTGAGCAGGAATGGGAGGAACTTGATTTAGCCGTACAGTGGTTTCAAAAAACAATGATGAGAATGCGATATTCTGCAATTCCGGTTATCGCTGCACCGCATGGTATGGCACTAGGTGGTGGATGTGAGTTATGTATGCACTCCGACAAAGTTATCGCTCATGCTGAAACATATATGGGTTTAGTTGAGTTTGGAGTGGGATTAATACCAGGCGGCGGTGGAACAAAAGAGTTTGCTGTTCGATTATCCGATGAACTTGGTAACGGTGATATTCGCACTAATGCATTCCTTAATAGATATTTAAGTATTGGGCAGGCAAAAGTTTCAACATCTGCATATGAAGCATTCGATCTTGGATATATGCGAAAAGGAATTGACGAAGTAGTTGTTAGCAGGGCTTATCATTTGGCTTATGCAAAGAAAGTTGCACTTCAATTATCTGAAAAAGGATACACACAACCACCATCAAGAAATGACATTAAAATATTGGGTAAAGAAGTAATGGGCATGGTTTACGTTGGAGCTGATGGGTTTACAACCGGAAACTATATGTCGGAACATGATAAGCTTATTGCTGAAAAACTTGGGCTTGTCATGGCTGGTGGAGATATCTCGCAGGCATTAACAGAGGTTTCTGAACAATATTTGCTAAATCTCGAGCGGAAGGCTTTTATGGAGCTTTGTACAACACGACTAACTCTTGAAAGAATTCAGAGTTTGATAACAAAAGGAAAAATACTAAGAAACTAAAAAGACAAAATTATGAATGCATATATAGTAGGAGGATATCGTTCAGCAATAGGAAAAGCACCACGAGGTAGCTTCCGTTTTACCCGACCAGATGATATTTCAGCATCAGTAATCAAACACCTATTGAATGATTTTCCTCAAATTGAGACTAAAAAAATTGATGATGTTGTTGTTGGAAATGCATTCCCCGAAGCCGAATCAGGTTTTAATATGGGAAGACTTATTTCACTTATGTCAATGGATAACATAGAAGTCCCGGGCTCAACTGTAAATAGGTATTGTGCCTCTGGTTTGGAAACAATAGCAATAGCATCGGCAAAAATTACCGCAGGGTTAGCTGATATTATTATTGCAGGAGGTGCCGAAACAATGTCGATGATTAATATGGGAGGATGGCGAATGGTTCCAAACCCTGATGTTGCCAAAGAACATCCAAAGTGGTTTCTAAGTATGGGACTTACGTCCGAAATGGTTTCTAAGGAATATGGGATAACAAGAAAAGAGCAGGATGAATTTGCGGTTAATTCAGTAAATAAGGCACTGGCAGCAATTGATACTGGCGTGTTTAAAGAAGAAATAGTCCCTTTTACCATAAAGGAAAACTATTACGATAATGGAAAATTGCAAACAAGGGAAAAAGTTTTTGATACCGATGAAGGTCCTCGAAAAGGTACTACTGTAGAAGGTTTGGCAAGACTGAAACCAGCTTTTGCAGCCGATGGACTTTCAACTGCTGGCAACTCATCACAAATGTCGGATGGTGCAGCTTTTGTTTTGGTTGTAAGCGAGAAGATTTTAAAACAATACAGTCTTACACCAATAGCACGGCTTCTGGACTATCAGGTTGCCGGAGTTGAGCCTTATAAAATGGGAATAGGTCCTGTTGCAGCAATACCAAAAGTTTTGAACCATTCGGGCTTGAACCTTAGTGATATTGACCTAATTGAACTAAACGAAGCTTTTGCTTCACAATCCATAGCCGTAATTAATGAGTTAGGTATAAATCCAGAGATTGTAAATGTAAATGGAGGAGCAATTGCATTGGGGCATCCTCTTGGGGCAACCGGAGCGAAACTAAGTGTTCAGATACTTAATGAACTTAAACGAACGAGTGGAAAATATGGCATGGTAACAATGTGCATTGGTACCGGACAGGGTGCTGCAGGAATCTTTGAGATGATTTAGGATAACATTATTATCATATTTAAAAAAATATACCTTACAACAACACTAGAAACAATACTAAAAACGTAAAACCATGACTAATAAAAAAGTACTAAAAGGAGGGGAGTTCCTCATAAGTGAAACAAAGGCACAGGACATATTTATCCCTGAAGAATTTAATGAAGAACAACGAATGATGGCTCAAACATGTAAGGAGTTTACTGATACGCAGGTTAATCCAAACATGGAGCAGCTTGAAAAACATGATAGAGAGTTACTTGCAAAAATCTTTAAAGATGCTGGTGAACTGGGACTCCTTGGGATCTCCATACCAGAAGAGTATGGTGGTTTTGGACAAAATTTTGTAACTTCAATGCTCACCACTGAGGAAATGGGTAAAGGGTACAGTTTTGCTGTTGCTTTTTCTGCACATGTTGGCATAGGAACACTTCCAATACTTTATTATGGAACTGAAGATCAAAAACAAAGATACATTCCGAAATTGGCTAGTGGTGAGCTAATAGGGGCTTACTGTTTAACAGAGGCAGAAGCTGGATCAGATCCAAATTCAGGTAAAGCCGAGGCTGTTCTAACTGATGATGAGAAACACTATAATGTAAATGGTGTTAAAATTTGGATAACAAATGGTGGTGTTGCTGATATTTTTATAGTATTTGCTAAGGTTAAGGGTGATAAAAATTTAAGTGCATTTATAATAGAGAAAGGATGGGATGGTGTAGGTATCGGACCTGATGAAGAAAAGATGGGGATAAAAGGTTCAACAACAATCCAACTTTATTTGGATGACGTTAAAGTTCCGGTAGAGAATATGTTAGGGGATCAGAATTCTGGTTTTAAGATTGCGTTAAATATTCTCAACCTTGGAAGGATAAAGCTTTCGGGTGCTACTACAGGCGCTGCAAAATCAACAATTACAAATGTTTTGAATTATGCCAATGAGCGAAAACAATTTGGAACAGCAATATCCGGATTTGGAGCCATAAAACATAAACTGTCGGAAATGGCTATACGAACATTTGCTGCGGAGTCATTAACATACCGGGCAAGTCAAAATATTGATGATGCAATTGAAGCGTATATTGCAGATGGAATGGAAAAAGGAAAAGCAAGTTTGGAAGGAATTAGGCAATATGCCATTGAGGCTTCCATCGCTAAGGTTTATGGGTCTGAGATATTGGATTATGTAGTTGATGAAGGAGTGCAAATTTACGGAGGAATGGGCTATTCAGCTGAAACTCCGGTTGAAAGAGCCTATAGAGATTCACGCATAAATAGAATATTTGAAGGAACCAATGAGATAAATCGTATGATAACTGTTGGTGAGTTAATTAAAAGAGGAATGAAAGGTGAACTCGACTTGCTAACTCCTGCAAAAGCAGTAGCGGCTGAGTTATTGGCAATTCCTGATTTTGGTGCACCAAGCCTCGGATACTTCGAAACAAAGCATAAAGTAATTGCTAATTTCAAAAAAGCTATTCTTATGGTTGCAGGGGCCGCCCTTCAAAAGTTTATGGATAAGTTTGCAGAGGAGCAGGAAATAATAATGAATCTGGCTGATATGCTAATTTTAACCTATGCTGCTGAATCAATGACATTACGTGTTGAAAAGCTAAGTGAAATATATGACGAGCAAAAAATAGGGTTGTATAAAAATATGTTAGATGTTTATTTATATGATATAGCTCCAATAATTAATAAATCAGGGATAGACGCAGTAAATTCCTTTGCACAAGGAGATGAACATATGGGTATGCTAATGGGAATGAAGAGGTTTACAAAAATAGCTGGAGTTAATGTTGTTGCTTTGCGGCGACATATTGCCGATCATATGATTGAAGCTAATAAGTATAACCTCTAAACTTATGTTATTCTGAGCAAAGCTAAGAAACTCATATGGTTTAATAATAGAGTTTTTTCGCTTTGCATAAAATTACATGTAATTTATATGACCCGTAAAAACAAAATACTTCAGCTGGCTAAAAATAGATGGAAGATGAAGATATATATGCTTCTAAATCTGCCAATGGCTTTTATAGCAGGAATTAAAATCATAGATATTTCCGAAAGTAAAGCAGTCATTAGTGTTCCGTATAAATTCTTAAACAAAAACCCATTTCGTTCAATATATTTCGCAGTCCTTAGTATGGCTGCCGAACTATCATCAGGAATAATTGCTTTAAATGAAGTTAGTAATGCCAGTGTACCAATGTCAATGTTGGTTTTAAATATGAAGGCATCTTTCACAAAGAAAGCACGAACTAAAATTATTTTCGTGTGTGACCAGGGTGATTTAGTAAGAAATACCATATCAAATTCCATTACTTCAGGTGAAGGGCAAACTATTGATATTGTGTCTGTTGGCATAGATGAGGAAGGTGAAAAAGTAGCTGAATTTATATTTACATGGACTTTTAAACCAAAAAATTATTAATTTGGACTTCCTTTTTTAGTCAATTAATAATCAAAACTATAGAAACATGAATGTTACTCGTACCTTCGATCTTGTTGATCATTTAATGGATGGCTTGCAGCGTGATGATGCACTTACTGTTAAAAGAAATGGAAAATGGGAAAAATTTAGCACTAAACAATACAAAGAGTTTGTTGATACTTTTAGCTATGGACTCCTTGCCTTAGGATTTAAAAAAGGCGACAAAATTGTTACTATTTCCAACAACCGACCCGAGTGGAATTTCATTGATATGGGTATGACACAGGTAGGGGTTATTCATGTTCCAATATACGCAAATCTTGGTCCACAAGAATATGATCATATACTAACTCATTCAGATGCAAAAATTGTTATTGCTTCGCATCAGGAGTTTTATGAAAAAGTAAAAATATCTGCCGATAAAGCCGATAAGGTAGAAAAGGTTTATTCCATTGATATAGTAGAAGGAGTTTCGTCATGGATGGAGATTATAGATCTTGGTAAAAAAAATGCAGATAAATATGTTGAAGAGCTAGCTAAGATTAAAGAAAGTATTAATAAAGATGATGTTATGTCTATTATTTATACTTCAGGTACAACTGGTTTATCAAAAGGAGTTATGCTAAGTCATGATAATTTCATGTCTAATGTTCATGGTACCATCGACAGGTTGCCAGTTGATTCTACTGGCAAATTTTTAAGCTTCTTACCACTCTGTCATGTATTCGAAAGAATGGTAAATTATTTGCTTCATGTAAGGGGAGTAGCGGTTTACTATGCCGAAAGTGTTGAAACGGTTGGCGACAATATTCGTGAGGTACACCCCGAAGGTTTTGCAGCAGTGCCTAGAGTTGTTGAGAAGTTATTTGACAAAATAATGCTAAAAGGAAAAGAACTTACCGGAATTAAAAAAGGTATGTTTTTTTGGGCAGTTAACCTTGGTTTAAGATATGAATTAAATGGTGCAAATGGATGGTGGTATGAGTTTCAACTAAAAATTGCTAATAAGCTTATATTTAGCAAATGGCGCGAAGCCCTAGGCGGACAAGTTCAGGTAATTGCATCAGGTGGAGCAGCACTTCAGGCAAGATTGGCTCGAATTTTTACAGCAGCAGGATTAACAATTCAGGAGGGGTATGGATTAACCGAAACATCACCTGTAATTGCTGTTAATTGTCCTACATATCCTGATTTAAGATTTGGTACAGTTGGCCCAATCCTAGATAATGTAGAAGTCAAAATTGCAGAAGATGGCGAAATACTTATGAAAGGACCAAGCTTAATGAAGGGCTATTATAAGGATGAAGAAAAAACCAAAGAGGCAATTGATATAGATGGTTGGTTCCATACAGGTGACATTGGTGAAATACAGGACAATAATATTCTTAAGATTACCGATAGAAAGAAAGAGATTTTCAAATTGTCGACTGGTAAATATGTAGCTCCACAGGTTGTAGAAAATAGGTTTAAAGAGTCAGCATTTATTGAGCAAATAATGGTGGTTGGTGATGGCGAAAAATATGCTGCTGCTATAATTTGTCCTGCATTTCATTTTGTACATGGCTGGTGTTTTAAACATGGTGTGAAATTTAAAGATAATGTAGACCTAATCGAAAACCCAAAGGTAATTGCACGATATCAAAAGGAAGTTGATAAAATAAATATGGAATTAGGTCAGCACCGACAACTTAAAAAGTTTGAATTAACATGTCAGGAATGGACTCCTGAAACTGGTGAACTTTCACCTACATTAAAAGTAAAACGTAAATTCCTTAAGGAGAAATATAAAATTAAACTTGATCGCTTATACGGTTATACTGATGAAAAAGGTCATATTGCAGCTAAGGATCAGATAGTCTCTTAACATTCGTAAACTATTAATCAATAATATAGTTTCATTCTAAACATATTAATTTATAATCTTGTATTTGGATTTTAAAACTACTCCATCATGATAAAGCAAATCATTTTCCTAATAGTTGTATTAGTTACTTTGGGTGTATTCGTATTCTCAAGTTTAAAGTACCTTAAGTATTTTAAATTCACTAAGAAGAAACCAATTAAAGATATTGGAAAACGAATTTGGCTTACCATTAAAGTAGCTTTATTTCAAGAAAAAATACTTCGCCGACCTGTTGTTGGATTAATGCATGCCCTTGTTTGGTGGGGATTTATTTTGATTCTTTTTGGAAGTATTGAGATGATTCTTGATGGCTTACTTGGGACAGAGAGGATTTTGGTATTTCTGGGTCCAATTTACGATTTTATAATGGCTTCTGGCGACATATCTGCGTTTGTAATTGCCTTATTAATAATAGCATTTCTTTTTAGAAGGTTGTTTATGCACATAAAGCGGTTTTATGGACCAGAAATGAAGAAGGTGTCTAAAATGGATGCCAATTTTGCTCTTACTATTATTTTTATTTTGATGATTACATTGCTTGGGATGAATACCTACTATTTACTTTGGTGTGATTCAACCGGCGAGATTATCCATGGTAGTTATCCCATAAGTAGAGTAATTGCAGAATTCTTTAGCGGAATCTCTGCTGAGCAATTGTGGATGGGTTATCAAATAAATTGGTGGGCACATATAATTTGGATATTTGTATTTGCGAATATCCTGCCTTACTCCAAGCACTTTCATGTATTTATGTCGGTTCCAAATGTTTTTATCAGCAATCTAACCCCAATGGGATATGTTGATAATATGGAGGCAATAACTAAGGAGGTTAAACTAATGATGGATCCTGATGCGGCTTTCGCAGATGTGCCAGAGGAAGAGGATGATCCACCTAGGTTTGGTGTTAAGGATGTTGAAGATGTAAATTGGATTAACTATTTTAACTCGCTCGCATGCACCGAATGTGGTAGGTGTACATCGGTTTGTCCGGCAAACATTACAGGTAAACTATTGTCACCAAGAAAGATAATGATGGATACCCGTGCACGTATGAAAGTCAAAGGGCCAGGACTAGTTAAAGAAGGCAATGGCTTTAATGATGGTGATTCGCTACTGGGAACATTTATTACCGAGGAGGAGTTGTGGGCATGTACCCAATGCAATGCATGTGTTCAGGAATGTCCGGTAAGTATTAATCAAGCCTCACTTATACTTGATATGCGCCGCTACTTGGTAATGGAGGAATCAAAAGCTCCGGCGGGATTAAATACTGTATTCTCAAATATTGAAAATAATGGTGCTCCTTGGCAATTTTCACCAGAAGACAGAATGTTGTGGGCAGATGGATTAGATGTACCTCTTATGTCAGATGGAAAAACTCCGGAGTATTTATTCTGGGTTGGATCAGCAGGTGCATTTGATGATCGTTATAAAAAAGTAACTCGTGAGTTTATTAAAATACTCAATTATCTTAAAATTGATTATGCAGTTCTTGGTGTTGAGGAAACCGATAGCGGTGATATTGCTCGTCGTGCTGGTAATGAGATGCTTTTTCAGATGCAGGCAATGATGAATATCGAAATTCTAAATGGATATGGTGTAAAAAATATTATCACTTGTGATCCTCATGATTTTAATACACTGAAAAACGAATACCCTGATTTTGATGGAAATTACAATGTAATTCATCATTCACAGTTTCTTGAACAACAAATATCAGATGGTAAACTTAACATAGATGGAGGAGAGTTTGAAGGAAAGAAAGTAACATTCCACGATCCATGTTACCTTGGACGAGCTAATGGAGAGTATAAAGCTCCCCGAACTATACTGGATTCACTACCTACTACAAATATTGAAATGAATAGAAATAAAAGCTTTGCGTTATGTTGTGGAGCCGGCGGAGGACAAATGTTTAAGGAAGCTGAACAGGGTGATAAAGAGGTGTTTATTGAAAGAACCGAAGATGCACTTAGTACAAATTGTGATATTATAGCTACTGCTTGCCCATTTTGCATGGTTATGATGACCGATGGACTGAAATACAAGAATAAAGAAGAAGAAATAAAGAACTATGATATTGCTGAGTTGGTAAGCAAAAGCATGGAATTGTAGTTGATGATATTTGCCATTTGGCTAAACTGGCTGGTGGACTGTTTTAAGTTTAATACTTAAACCAAGGTATTGGGCAGAGTATAGTTAAGTGATATGTAGAATCATAGAATGGAAGAAATTAGCCTAAACTGAACAAAGTAAGCAAGTGCTATGAAAATAGGAATGATTATAACAATATCTAGTATTTTGTTTTTTTCTGGTTTTGTTTTCTCCAAAGATCATTTTATATCCTTTAGCAATATTTATATTGAATCTCCTAGTGAGTATTATTATGTTGGTGATGTAATTGATGCAACAGGTGAAGGAAGTTGTATTGGATATATACTAAAAAAGGGTATTCCAGAGCCTCTTTTCTTTAAAGAAAATATGGGCAATGAATTATTATCCTTTTTGCAAAACCAATTTTACGAGAGAGAAAGCCTGACTCAATTGGTAATCAGAATTAATCGTTTATACTATTATGAAGCAATCTTTTCAGGGTTTGAAAACAAGATCAAGATTGTTGACCTAAACTGTACTTTCATTATCAAAGATAGTTTGGGTTTTCATAAGGTATTTGATGTTGCTTGCTCTACAAGTTCAAAAAAACAATTGTTGCTTCCATCAGAAGTTATTGCTCTGGCATTTGAAAAAGCATTTAATCAGTTTCATGAAAGGATGGAGCAAGGTTATCTTAATAAATTGCATATATCATCTGATAATCTGATATACAACCCGTTAAAAGATAGAAGCTATTTGGCAAATCAACTAGATATAGTTAGAGCAAAGAGAGGAATATTTAGGACCTTCTATGATTTTCGTGATAACACTCCTGATACAACTGCAAATCTTAAAATTAGGTATAAGGATAAAAAAACCGAATTAAGTGATATTATGCTTCATACAGCAACCCCATATAACGGTGATTGGGAGGAGATGGAAGGTATTTGGGGGTTTTCTGATGGTAAGAAAATATATTGGTTTGTAGATAATAAGTACTATCTCTTGGAAAAAAATGACTCATCCTATTTTGTTGGAATGGCTGGTAATCAAAATTTATCATACCCAGGAATAGGTGCAATTACCGGGGCAGGTTTTGGTGGCTTATCGAATGGTTTTTCAGGAAGTGTTGTTGGGGCGGTTGGAGGTGCTTTGGTTGGAAGTTTATTTACTGCAGCGTCTGCCAAATTAGTAAAAGTAAAATTAAATTTTAATACTGGAACATATGATACTTATCTTTCTGAATCACAGAAAAAAGTAGAATCAGGTCTCTTATTTTATGCCTCGGGCTACAATAGTACCGAAAGTGGTATAAACCTCATCCTCAATGGAGAATATTGTTGTACAATACTTCCGGATACATATACAACAATTGCTTTACCATCAAATATCAGAGAAGTTCAAGCCACATTTACAACTGACAATAAAGTAGAAACAAAAATTGATATCGTGCCATCACTTTTTAAAACCGAGTATTATTTTTGTTTGGAAAAGAAGAAGAAGCCAATACGAGTTACCAAAGCAAATTTTGAAAAAAAAGAGTTTTTGAACAGAAGTATAGGTGCAGAAAATAAAGTAGTATCAAACTGTTACTAGGTAATCAGCGTATACCAATTTCACCCCTAAAATATTTGCTATATCTTATTCTTGTTCAGCTTTTTAGACTCAAATTTATGTTGAAAAAACTTAAGCAAGGGAATAAGAAAATATATATATGATGATTGTTCGGGAATAATAAATGAAGATATTGAAGCAACTATTCCAATAATAACAAATATAGTAGTACTTGTTTTGCCTGTTTTAGCAATCTGTTTATAAAAAGTATTGCAAGTTAACCTATTATTTTTTGTGGCATAGCTCCAGTTTAACAGATATAACAATGCAATAATTAGCATATTAAGATTGAAATAAAGGTCAGCCATCCAGTCGGATGGGAAACTGCTTTTAAGACTTGAAGTATAAGGAACTAAACAAATAAAGCCCAGTATGAAAATATTTATCCAGATATGTGTACCATTTGTTTTCACAATATATCTGCTTTGTTTGTGATTTATAATCCAAAATAATGCAAGTAGTATAAAACTCATTGCATAGGCAAAGAGTTGATTCATTTGCCCAAGTATGGCTTTATGGAGTGCTGTTCCTGACATATTTTCTGATATGACAGGAACGTCAATCGCAAGCACAAGTATTGTCATTGCAATGGCAAAAATGCCATCGGTTAGAGCCTCTAATCGTTTTATATTTAATGAATTTGGTATTGTTTTCGATAGGTTATCCATTGAATAGTGTTTATACAAATATAAAGAAAAGTTACAATTGTGGTTACAATATTGATTGGGCCAATAATTGAGAAATGGATCTTTTATTTCCAATTAAGATGAAGACTATAGATTATGTAAGAAACCAACTATGGCAATTATTTTGGAAAGTCTAATTAATTTCTCATGTGCTTGAATTATAGTAAAATAATCCCTAAATTTACAGCAAAATTAATTTGTTAACCCAATTAATCATTTGAATAAAATGAAAAAAGCCAAATTATTATTTGTGCTGCTTTTGATTCAAGTATCAATGTTTGCACAATACAGTCTCTACGAAATGGTATTATACTATCCTGTTGAAAAGGCAATATCAGAGGATACCATTTACGATATAAGTGGATATAGAACCCATGGAATTCTTCATAATGTTAACCTGACTACAGATCGAAATGGCAATGAAAATTCTGCAATTTCCTTTAATGGAATAAATAGTTATATAGAAATGGGATGTCCATACTTTTCAGAACCAGAATATTGTTACAGCTTGTGGGCAAAAGTATACTCTAATCCACCATATGGGTCAAGCCAAACACTTATTTCCATTGGAACCGATTATGGAGTTGATCATTTTTTAATGAATACAAATCATTATTCGGCCAATGACCACCTTGGCTGGTTGGGAGGTGGATATCATGAGGATCAGTCACATGCTTTTGTAAGGTTGCAAACATTAAGCAATGAAGGTGAATGGGTTCATTTAACCTATTTAAGAAATTCAGAAATATTAAAACTATTTGTTAATGGTGAATATGCTGCAAGCTCGACAGAGAATGTTCAAACTCCCTATTTTGGTGATGATTTTATTGGAAACATTGGTAGAAGAGTTAATGGTATACAGTATTATTATGGTGCCATGGATGATATCAGAATTTATGAAAGGATGCTTGAACCCAATGAAATAATGCAAGCATATGAACAAGAAGGTATCCCACAACCAATCGTTGATGCAGGATTGGATCAAAGTTTTTCATCATCAACATCCAGTATCCAACTATTGGCCGATGCCAAACTTTATTCTTCACTGACTTGGAGTACTTCTGGTGATGGTTTTTTCTCTGATCCTAATAGTGAAAATTCAGAATATTACCCTGGTATTGAGGATCTTAATTCAGAGGTGACAAATCTTATACTAACTTGTGAAGGGTATTCAGGTAATTCGGAGATATATTATGATACTGTACAATTAATCAATACAACATCAGGAATGTATCCAAATGTAACAGGGCGTGATTTACGTGTTTTCCCAAACCCAATATCAAATAGTCATTCTCTAATAATTGAATCTTCATCGGTAAGTTTGTCAAAGGTTAAGGAAGTTAGTTTAATTAATTCGTTAGGGAAATTTGTTAAGGTATCAGAGCCAACTGTAATTAATAAATTCTCCATATCTGTTATATGTGATAATCTTCAAAATGGCATATACTTTTTGACAATTGATGGCATTCAAACTTCAAAAAAAGTGGTTGTAGCTAACTAAATTCTAACTATAATCCCATTGCTTTTTCATTGAGCCCCATTAACAAATAATCGATTAGATTTGTTGGAATAAATTCTGATCATGCTAAACTCCGTAAACTACATAATTGATATATCTTTAATAGTATTAGGAATAGCAATATTTGTCTTTTTTAGCTATGCTGGAATTGTATCATTATATGAAAAAGAGAAGCGCGCTTCAAGAATATTTTTTACCGTAGGGATTTTGTCTTCAGTGTTTTATATAACGACTGGGTTGGTCAGTTTTCCTTACCAGTATATAGTATCTTTAATCCTTTTATCGCTTTTCATTGTATTTGGGTTGATATATATAATCCCAGTAAGGTCAGCTACAGTAACTTCAGATTCCAAACCCATTGGTCAAATTGACGAAAGAAACACCATGTTCTCTCGTAATGAGTTGAAAAAAGAAACTGATAACTACATAAATTATTATTCTAATAACCCAGAAAAGGAACTGATTGATAATGGAATAAGGGATAATCCAGGATTACTTAATCACAAGTCAAGTGCTTTTAACCGGCTAATGTTCACATCATCGCATGCAAGCTTTTTTACAATTGGGGCTTTGAAAAACAAAGTTGATGGAGAAGTATCTTCAGACAAATTCATTGCTGATGAAATCAAGATGTCGGAATATATTAAGAATTGGACCTTAAAACTTGGAGCATATGACGTGGGAATTACTGAATTAAAAGATTATCACAAGTATAGTACTCGTGGTAGAGGAGTGAGCTACAATAAGAAAGTAACTTTAAATCACAAGTATGCCATTGCTTTTACAGTTGAGATGGATATCGATGCTGTTAGATCAGGGCCTTTGGCACCTATAGTTATGGAATCAGCGCAGCAATATCTGGAATCTGGTGCCATAGCAGTTCAATTAGCTGAGTTCATTAGAAGTTTGGGTTATCCTGCCAGGGCACATATTGATAGAAATTATGAAGTAGTTTGTACTCTTGTTGCAAAGGATGCTGGCCTGGGAGAAATAGGTAGGATGGGTCTTTTGATGACTCCAAACCTTGGACCCAGAGCCAGAATTGCAGTTGTAACCACTGATATTCCATTGCACATAGATAAATTAGGTTTTGAACCATCGGTTATTGATTTCTGTATCAAATGCAAAAAATGTGCAATAAACTGTCCATCTAATTCCATCTCATTTGTTGATCGTACTGAAATTAATGGAGTAGTTAGATGGCAAATTAATCAGGAATCATGTTTTGATTTTTGGACAAAAACAGGTACTGATTGTGGACGATGCATGAGTGTTTGCCCTTATTCACATCCCGATAATTTGTTACACAATATTATACGTAATGGGATAAAAAACTCAAATATATTCAGTAGTATAGCTTTACAACTGGATGATGTGATTTACGGTAAAAATCCAGCTGTTAAGCCAACATTAAGATGGATGAATGTATCGCCAACAAAAAATTAATGTGGAGCAACATCCTTTTTGCAGCAAGCAGGTAGTGCATCATATGCTTTTTGCTCAGCAATCATATCATCTGCATCATACCCTACTTTTGTTATTGCTTTTTTGATACCATCTTTTGTGTTTTTTCCTTCTTTGAATTTAACAGTTAGGACTTTTGTTTCATCATTTAACTCAACAAATTTTACTCCTTTAGCAAATGCAACATCATGTTCTAAACGTTCTTTGCACATACCGCATACAGCAGATGTTTGGATTTCAACTGTTATTAATTTTTTACTTTTTTTGGTCTTTTTCTGTTGTGCTTGCATTCCTAATGATACAAACAGTACTGTCATCAATGTTAAAATAATTCGTGTTTTCATTTTTTATTTTATTTATCAATTTTAAATCTAACTCCCGCATATATTTTAATACCCGTAATGGGACCCCAAATAATTGAGCTGTCGAAGTATTTTCCAAAAGGATCATCAGCTGCAATTATTGGATTTGTTTGTCGATAGTTACCAAGATTCTCACCCCCGATATATAGCTCAAATTTATTTAAATATCTGGTTATTTGTGCGTTTAACAATAAGTACTCAGGTGAATAATTCTGTAATTGGTATTCCTTAGGATTATATTTCGTATATGGTAACCTTTGATTCCCAATTGCTTGGATATTTAAATCAAATTGCCATTTCTTAAATCGAGTAAGATATGATGCAGCTAACAAACCTTTAAATTTATTAACCAATGGTTTTTGAACTAACTTATCACTAATTGTTGTTTTAACATCATTATACCTAAAAGCAAGTGTTAGTTCAAAGTTCTTTAACAACTCATAGCTTGATTCAATTTGAAAGCTATTGGAGAATGAACGACCATCCAGATTGTAAAAATAAACGGTGGTAGGATCACTTTCTCTATCCACAATTATTTGATTCTCAAATTGTGTTCTGAAGAAATCACCGGTAACACTCAGCTCTTTTGCTCCAAATGAAATGTAAGCTGTGTAACTTACTCCATAGTTCCATGATGACTCGATATTTAGATCATTGGACACTACCAGTTTTTTTGAGGTAGCCAACAATGAAGTGTTTTCAGCAATTACATTGGCAGTTCTATATCCTTTACCAGCACTTAATCTTACAATATTGTTTTCGTTAATATTATATTTTGCATGTATCCTTGGTGTAAATAGCAGGCCATATAGGTTATTATTATCAAGCCTTAGTCCAAATATTACATTAAGATTCTTGTTGTTTGAGTAGGTGTACTGAAAAAATCCACCAAATACCTCTTCGGTACGATTGAAAACAGAGTCATTCAAATTTTCATCAAATTTATCATAGTTTAAACTAATGCCGGTTGTAAATTGGTTTTGTGAATTTACAAACCACGACTGAAACATCAAATTGCCATAATATGAAAATTGATTCGCATTGTAGTTGTTCAATCCAAAAAACGAGGTTTGATCATGAATTATAATTTGGTTTTGGAACCCAAAACTTGTTTGTGTACGATGTTCAAAAATATACCCGGCTTTTAAAAAGCCTTCATATCTATTTGTTTTAACTTCTATTCCATAACCATTTTGAGGGTTACTTTCTTTATCATGATTAAAAAAGGTTTGACCTCCTTGTCTGTTTTCGGTTAAGTATTTTATTCCAAATTGCATCCGGAATTGCTTACCTACATATTTCCATCGATTAAATATATTAATTTGATTAACCAATGGTTGATCAAGAAATGAATCACCATTTAAATCATGCTTTACCGACATATCTTCAACATGAAAAAGGATAGCCGTACTCCATTTTTTGGAGAGTTGAAAGCGAGTATTGACATTACCTTCAATCTTCCCTTTATGATTTCCGTAAAGGTTGAGAAAAAACTTCTCTCCTTTATCCGATTTTTTATACTCTATATTTATCTGACCTGCCATCGATTCGTAACCATTTATTACAGATGATGTTCCTTTTGAAACTTGAATTGAACTCATCCAACTACCTGGTATATATCCAAGCCCCCAGGGTGCAGCCAAACCACGCATATTTGGAATATTCTCGGTTAATAGTTGTGTGTAATCTCCGGCCAAACCAAGCATTTGTATTTGTTTCGCTCCGGTTACCGCATCACTGTAACTAACATCAACAGTAGCACTATTTTCAAAACTTTCGCTAAGGTTACAGCATGCCGCTTTTTGCAATTCATTCTCATTGATATTAACTATTGATCTAGTATCAAAACGGGAGATCGCGCTTCCCTTTTTTCTTGCCTTCACCTCAACTTCACCTAAGTTTTTTATTTGTGAAAGCACAACGGTTAAATAATTAACCTGATTTACTTCGATTGTATCATTTTCATAACTAACAAAACTCACAATCAAATTTTTTGTCATATTAGGTAGTAAGGTTATTTTAAAACTGCCATCAATTCCTGAGATTACGCCATTTTGTGTATTGATTTGCATTATAGTTGCACCAGCCAATGGAATCGTATCATTACCTTGTAGTTCTACTACCTTTCCTGATAATGTTTGAGAAATTGATGTAATGGATTGCAATAATATGATAACCATTACAATTATATATTTTTTCATATTCCGATCTTAGTATTAAATATAAATATCACTAGTACAAACTTATAGTAGTATCAGTGTTTTAATTGTATCTATTATAACTAAGAATAAAGGAGGGGGTCGGCTTTTTGTTGATTTAGCAGTATAACAATTTCAGCACCATGTTTGGGTGGTGGTAAACTAAAATTGCATATTGGGAAAAGTATTGGTTCAGTATAATTTTCTTGTAACAAGAGTTCAATTTGTATTACTTCTATAGTTGTAATCTCAGTATTGTATTTTTCCGAGGGGATATTATAATCAACAACTATTTTTAAAAATTGCTCTTGAGTTGAGCAGCAATTATTCTCTGTATTATTTATAGAACAACTTGTTTTTGAGGCACAACAAGTTTCTTTCTCAATATTTTGTTTAATATGGCTACCACAATTACTGCAGGTTGCCAACGACTTAAATATGGAAACAGTATATGAACTATTACTACTTGAACAGTGGTGAGAATAGATAGTAAATCCTGAAGTTGACAATAAGAAAACAACAGCAATACTAATAGCAAAAATATGTTTAATCCATTTTAGTGTCAAATCACACATTTTAAGTATTTTACAAAAATACCGCTGCTTTTATGAATTTTGTGTTAAAACGATGTTAAAATTTAATCATATGCTATGATTTCTCATAAATCCCATCAATAATATCAGCATAGTTACCAATAACTACCTTTCGTTTTAGCTTTTGTGTAGGAGATAACATCCCGTTGTCGGGAGTCCAGTTATCGGTTACAAGTCTGAAAACTTTAACTTGGGCAACCTGATCTAATTCAGGATTATATTTATCCATTTCAACTTGGTAGCGGTCGATAATCCTCTGTTTCTTGATCAAATCATCATTATCTCTGTACTTTACTTTATGAATCGTGCACCAGTTATGGAGAAATTCAAAGTCTGGTACAATCAATGCGGAAGTAAATTTCTCATTTTCCCCGATAACTATAATTTGTTCGATGAATTGCGACTCCTTAAATTGGTTTTCAACTTGCTGAGGTGCTACATATTTGCCACCTGAAAGTTTAAATATCTCTTTTTTGCGGTCTGTTATAGTTAGCATTCTGTGCTCATCAAATGTACCAATATCACCGGTATGAAACCACCCATCTTCATCAATTGCTTCCTTTGTTCTTTCCGGATCCTTATAATAACCCAACATTAGATTTTCTCCTTTTTCCAGTATTTCGCCATCCTCTGCAATTTTTACCTCCAGTTCATCTGGGACATATCCCACACTGCCAAATCTAACTCCAGGATATTTTGGTTTAGTGGCTGATATCAATGGTGATGTTTCAGTTAATCCATATCCTTCCTGAACAATAATTTTAGCAGCCCAAAATATTCGTGCCAAACGTGGTTGCAGTGCAGCTCCTCCCGAAATTACTCCTTTTAATTCTCCACCCAATGCTTCACGCCATTTGCTGAAAATAAGCTTATTGGCAATTGCTAGTTTAAAATTGTAGTAAGCACTCCTATTTGCTGGATTTGGATCGTATTTATCACCAACCTGTACAGCCCAAAAGAAAATCATCTTTTTAACAAATGAAAGTTCCCTACCTTTGTTAATGATTTTATCATAAACTTTCTCAAAAACCCTTGGTACAGTAATGAAAACATTAACTTTTATTTCACGCATGTTTTCACCAATTGTTTCAATGCTTTCTGCATAGTATAGAGTAAGTCCAATTGATTGCCATAAGTAATTGCCAACCCTTTCGAGTACATGTGATAACGGTAAAAAGCTAAGAGCCCTGTCGTTCGGCTTTAAATATGTAACAACTTTATGTGCTAGTTTAATGTTACTAACAACATTATTATGCGAAAGCATAACACCCTTTGATAAACCTGTGGTGCCTGATGTATAGAATATTGTGAGTAAATCACTGGGTTTAATTTCATCACGACGAGCCATAAGAGAATCTTTGAATTCTTTAGCTTTTGATGTTCCCAGGTCAGCAATCTCTTGCCAATTTTTAACACCCTCAACTTCATCAATTGTATATATTTCCTCTAGGTTTGAGGTTTTTTTATAGATGGGAAGTAGCTTATCATATAATTCCTTGCTTGAAACAATTAGAATTCTGGCATCGGAATGAGATAGTATGTGCAGATATTCTTTCTCGCTAATTGTTGGATATATTCCCACATGGACACATCCAATTTGTGACATTCCAAAATCGATGAAATTCCATTCGGGTCGGTTATTACTTACTGTGGCAATTTTATCACCTTTTTTGTAGCCCATTGCCAATAAGCCATAACTGAAAGCATCAACATTTTTTCGGTACTCCTTGGTTGAGAAGTTATCCCATTTGCCATTTCGTTTTACTGATAACGCTACATCAGTATTAAAGTTTTCTTCAGAGTTGGTAAGAATATCAAAAGTCCTGGTAATATTTGCCATATTGATTGATTGGTTTAGTATTGCCAAAAGTATGATTAATTATTGACAATCGTTAATTGTATCAAAACAACCTCTTTCTGAAGTCTACAACAGTAATAAAAAGAAGCTAAATTTTACTTTTATAGTTATGATTGAATATGTTTCATTATTAGGTATTTCTATTTAAGGGATATTGGTACTTCTATATATTGAGTTTATCACTTACCATCTAAATATAAAAAGCTGTATTCTTTTACCACTTCCATCGTCAAAGATGAAGTTCTGATTTTAGTTTTTGATTTCTTTTTGTATTTCTAAGCAATATTAGCAACAAAAATACAATCATTTAAATCTCAGATGAACAATGTGTTAGTTGTTGTATTGTACGAATAAAGCTTAGGTGTACAACTAGTGCTTGACTTTAAGGTAGCGGAAATTGTATATTCGATTTCATTTTTAAAAAAGTAATCTCTAATTAAAAACTATAATCATGAATACAAAGTACTTACTAACGCTTATATTTTTATTTGGTATAAGCTCATTTACGTTTGGACAATATACCGCAATACCAGGTATCGTTTTTGAACAAGAATTGATTGATAAGGGGATTGATACCGAAGGAACATTTGACGGTCAAATACTTACAACCGATATTAATACTCTAACAACCCTTGATATTTCTAGTGCTAGCAATATTCAAGGAACTGGTATTGTTAATTTAACAGGTATAGCAGGTTTTGCTTTACTTGAGGAATTATATTGCGATGATAATAAACTGATAACTGCTAATTTCGATTTATCTAGTAATGTTGCATTAACGGATTTGGATTGCAGTGATAATTTATTGACTACTCTTGACTTGACTGCTAATACGTTGTTAGAAGACTTAGATTGCAGTAGTAATTCGCTTACAGGATTAACATTGGATGCGGGAAATTCAGCTTTAACCACAATAGTTTGTAGTTCCAACTCCTTTGTAACTCTAGATTTATCAGCACTTACAACATTAACAAGTTTGAATGCATCATCATGTACATCTATGACTTCTTTAAACTGTAGCGGAAATGATATTGCTACTTTATCTGTTAGTGGAAACTCTGCATTGGAAACATTGAACTGTAGCGACAATCTAATTACAACTGCAAACTTAACATTACCAACACCAAATGCTGTATTAACCACCCTAAATTGCAGTGATAATGCACTAGTAACTCTGGATGTTTCCGGATTTACTGGTATAGTAACATTAGATGTTTCAGACAACTCTCTTACAAGCTTGGACTGTAATGGGAACCTTATCTCTACCTTAACCCTTGCTACAGGTAATACTGGTTTATTAACTCTAGATTG